>NZ_WHTD01000277.1 GCF_009379765.1 Actinophytocola sp.
CGCCAGGACCTGATCGCCGCGATCGCCGGCCAGTACGCCGAGCTCGCCGGCCGCTGGCTGCACCTGCGGGTCACCACCCGGCCGTACCCGATCCGCATGTGGGCCGAGGCGCACGTGCACAACGCGGTCAACCGGCTGCCGCACTTGCACCACTTCCCCTGGCGCTTCAGTGGGCAGCGCCGGCCGCTCCGTCGCCGCGCTGAACACGGTCGAGATCGATGAGGCGATCGCCGGGTTGCGGGTGTTGACCGAGCACCGCGACGACCTCGTCCGGTCAGCGAACTAGACGAGGTTGTGCCGCGGCCCTGGCATTGGAGCTGCGGGCTATGACCGGTACGGCACCGGCGCGGCAGGCCACGGTTCTCCTGCCTACGAGCACGGCCTGCCGGTGCCAGTGCTGGCCCAGGCGTGCCCGAGTCGGCGATCATGCCGGCGAGCGCGCAGGGCCTCGACCGCAGACGGACAGTGGACTGAGCCGAACTGGCACCAAGATGGCACACGATCCACAGTGCACATCCGCACCCAGGCCACTCAGCTCCACGAGAAGCAGGTTTGTGCCACGTCGAGTCACATGCCAGTCCGCCCATTTCCCGAGGTCAGCGCGTCGTGGCGGCAGCGAGCGGCTCGACTTGGCGCCACGTGGTGCCACCACGACTTGAAATGGCACCAAACTTACGCCATGATGGCATCATGGATTTGACGCCGTATGTGGACAACGTTCGCCGGGAGCTTGCTGTCGCCGCCGAGGCGGGCGATGAGGAGACCCGCGCGCTCGCGGAACGCCTGACCGCGCCACTGGCATCGGCCATCCGACTCACGTTGTTGGACGCGCTGGCGGCCGCGGCCGACGAGATCACGCGGGACCTCGCGCCCGGGTCGGTCGAAGTCCGCCTGCGTGCGGGTGACGCGGCCTTCGCGGTCACACCGCCTGCCGTCGAAGCACCGGCCACACCCGACACCGACTACACGGACTACACGGACTATGTCGCGCCGGCAGCGGAGCCCGAGGAGCTCGCGACGTCGGACGCCGACGGCGCGATGGTCCGCATCAACCTCCGGCTGCCGGAGAACATCAAGACACGCGTCGAGGAGGCCGCCGCCGCGGAGCGTCGATCGGTCAACGCCTGGCTGGTGCGTGCAGCGGCCGCGGCGCTCAAACCGACGCTCCCACCGGCGGTCCAACCTGGCCCACCCAAGTCGGGGGGCGGCGGGCGCAGTTCCGCGCAGCGCTACACCGGCTGGGTCAGCTGACCCGCCCACGACCAGCACAGACACCGAACACATCACCTCCGAGGGGACACCCATGCCTTCTTACGACACGCCAGAGCCCATCCTGGCGAACCTCGAGCCCGTCGTCGGCAACGTCCGCATCATCGCGAGCGACCGCACCGACACCGTCGTCGACGTCCAACCGAGCAACGCCTCCGACGCCTCCGACGTCAAGGCCGCGGACCAGACGGTCGTCGAGTTCTCGGCCGGGACGCTGACGGTCAGAGCACCGAAGTTGCGGCCGCTCGACTTCTCCACCAAGACGAGGTCGATCGACGTGACCGTCGAGCTACCCGAAGGTTCACAGGTGCTGGGCAGCACCGCCCTCGGTCACCTCCACGGCACCGGTCGGCTTGGCAAGACCCGCTACAAGTCCGGCACCGGGCACATCCAGCTCGACCAGACCGACGAGTCGCACCTGCACACCGCGACCGGCAACGTCGTCGTCGAACACATCGCGGGCAAAGCCGAGGTCAGTACCAGCTCCGGGCGGGTGCACGTCGGTGCGGTCACCGGCACCACCGTGGTCAAGAACTCCAACGGCGCCACCACGATCGGCTCGGCCGGCGGTGCGGTGCGGGTCCGCGCGGCCAATGGCGACATCACTGTCGAGCACGCGGACGACGGGGTCGACGCCAAGACCGCCAACGGCTCGGTCCGCGTGCTCGACGCCGTCCGCGGCGCGCTCACCCTCGAGACCGCCATGGGCGACATCGAGATCGGCATCCGCGAGGGCAGCGCGGCCTGGCTGGACGTGAAGACCCGTTTCGGTCGCGTCCACAACGACATGGACGCTGCCGCCGCGCCCGACGCCGCGACCGACACGGTGGAGGCACGGGCCAACACCTCCTTCGGCGACATCGCCGTCCACCGTTCCTGACACCAAGGGGAGATCACATGAGTCACCCGGCCATCTCCGCGACCGGACTGCGCAAGTCCTACGGCGACAACGTGGTGCTGAACGGCATCGACCTGCACGTCGCGCCCGGAACCATCTTCTCGTTGCTCGGCCCCAACGGTGCGGGCAAGACCACCGCCGTCAACATCCTGTCCACTTTGATCAGTGCGGACGCGGGCACCGCGACCGTCGCCGGGCACGACCTGGCCACCGAACCGGACGGCGTCCGCGCCGCCATCGGCCTCACCGGCCAGTTCTCCGCGGTCGACAACCTCCTCACCGGCGAGGAGAACCTCCTCCTCATGGCGGACCTGCACCACCTGCCGCGCCGCGAGGGACGCGGGCGGGCCGCCGCGCTGCTCGACCGGTTCGACCTCACCGATGTCGCGAAGAAGACGCCGGCCACCTACTCGGGAGGCATGCGCCGCAAGCTCGACCTGGCGATGACCCTGGTCGGCGACCCGAAGGTCATCTTCCTCGACGAGCCGACCACAGGGCTCGACCCGCGCAGCCGCCGCACCATGTGGGACACCATCCGTGATCTCGTCGCGAACGGCGTGACGATCTTCCTGACCACGCAGCACCTCGACGAGGCCGACCAACTCGCCGACCGGATCGCCGTGCTCGACGGCGGCCGGCTCGTCGCGCAGGGCACGCCCGACGAGCTGAAGCGCCAGGTGCCCGGCGGGCACCTGCAGCTGCGGTTCCCCGACCCCGTGGCGCTGCACCGCGCGAGCAGCACGCTCCGGGTGTCCACGGAGGACGAGGAGAACCTCACGCTGCGGGTGCCGACCGACGGCAGCATCACCGCGCTGCGTGCCGTGCTGGACCGGCTGGACGCCGACGCCGTCGCGGTCGACAGCCTCACCGTGCACACCCCCGACCTCGACGACGTGTTCCTCAGCCTCACCGGGCACCGGACCGAAGCCACCAAGGAGCTGGCGAAATGACCACCCTGTCCTACGCGATGCGAGACTCGACGACCATGCTGCGCCGCAACCTGCGGCACATGCAGCGCTACCCGTCGCTGACGATCATGCTGCTCGGGCAGCCGATCCTGCTCCTGCTCCTGTTCGTCTACGTCTTCGGCGGCACCCTCGGCGACGGGCTGGGGCCCGGCGGGGTGGGGCCCGGCGGGGTGGGTGGCCGCGCGGAGTACGTCGGCTACGTCACGCCCGCCATCCTGCTGATCACCATCACCAGCGCCATCCTCGGCACCTCCATATCGGTCGCGACGGACATGACCGAGGGCATCATCAACCGCTTCCGCACCATGGCGATCAGCCGGTCGTCGGTACTGACCGGACACGTCATCGGTACGGTCCTCCAGACGGTCTTCGCGCTCGCCGTGGTGCTCGGCGTGGCGCTGCTCATCGGGTTCTCCCCGACCGCCGGTCCCGGTGAGTGGCTGGCCCTCATCGGCGTGCTGCTGCTCGTCACCGTCGCGCTCACCTGGTTCGCGGTCGCGCTCGGGATGAAGGCGAAGAGCGTGGAGACGGCGAGCAACACACCCATGCTCTTCACCCTGCTTCCCTTCCTCGGCAGCGGTTTCGTGCCCGCCGACTCCATGCCGGCGTGGCTGGGCTGGTTCGCCGAATACCAGCCGTTCACCCCGATCATCGAGACCATGCGGGGGCTGCTGCTCGGCACCGGGATCGGGAACGGCTGGCTGTTCGCGGTCGGCTGGTGCGTACTGATCACGGCGGTCGGCTACGTGTGGTCGAAGTCGCTGTTCGCCAAGGAGCGGGACTGATGAGCGCACCGATCCCGACGCTGCCGACGACACGGCAGGCGGGCTGCCCGTTCGACCCGCCGGGCGAGCTGGCCGAGCTACGGGAGCGGCGCCCGCTGACCAGGATGGTCTACCCGGACGGACACGTCGGCTGGCTCGCGACCAGCCACGAGCTGGTCCGCGCGGTGCTCGCCGACTCCCGGTTCAGCTCGCGCTACGAGCTGATGCACCTCCCGTTCCCCGGCGGGCCTGCCGAGCTGCCACCCGCTATGCCGGGCGACATGACCGGGATCGACGCGCCGGAGCACACCCGGTACCGGCAGCTGCTCGCGGGCAAGTTCACGGTCCGCCGGATGGGCCTGCTCACCGAGCGAGTCAAGGAGATCTGCGCGGAGCTGCTGGAAACCATGGCACAGCAAGGCCCGCCCGCGGATCTGGTGCCGGCGTTCGCGCAGCCGGTGCCGGCATTGATGATCTGCGAGCTTCTCGGCGTGCCCTACGCCGACCACGAGTTCTTCCAGCAGCAGGCGCGGACCCTGACCTCGACCAGTGTCGCGCCGAAAGAGCAGGGCGCGGCGATGACCACGCTGTACGAATACCTGCACGACCTGGTGCTCGCCAAGCGGAAGGCCCCGACCGACGACCTACTGAGCGACCTCACGACCAGCGACCTCAGCGACGTCGAACTGGCCGGGCTCGGCAGCTTCCTGCTCGGCGCCGGCCTGGACACCTCCTCGAACATGCTGGCACTCGGCACGTTCGCGCTGCTGACCAACCCGGGCCAGCTCGCCGCACTACGCGCCGGACAGTCCACTGCGGACCAAACCGTGGAGGAACTGCTGCGGTACCTGACGATCGCGCACACCGGCGCCCGTGTCGCACGGACCGACGTCGAGCTCGGTGGCGAACTGGTGCGCGCGGGCGAGACGGTCACCGTCTCGATGCAGGCGGCCAACCGTGACCCGACGCGCTACCCGGACCCGGACACCCTCGACCTGTCCCGCCACGCAGCGGGGCACGTCGCGCTGGGCTACGGCATCCACCAGTGCCTCGGCCAGCAACTCGCCAGGGTGGAGATGCGGGTCGCGTTCCCCGCGCTGCTCGAGAAGTTCCCCACGCTCCGCCTCGCCGTCGACCCGGTGGACGTGCCACTGCGCACCGACTCGAACATCTACGGCGTGCACGAGCTGCCCGTCACCTGGGACCGGACATCCTGAGACAGGACCCCGTCACCCTGGACAGCCACTCGGCGATGTCCTCGACAACGGCCGGCTCCACGTGTTGTGCCGATGCGTAGTCCGCGGGCGTGGACGGGCCGGCGCCGACAAGGTGCTCCACCAGCACGAATAGCGAGGGCGCAGTCACAGCCCGCTGACGCGCATGGCGAAGAGAATGAGCGCAAAGAACAATTGTGCGGCTGCGACGCAGATCCCGGCAACCGCGGTCCAGTCGATCCGGAACTCACGCCGAGTGACGATCGAGGCGGTGCCACAGCCGACCGCCACGATGGCGACGACCTCGCCGCCGACTGGGAGCAGCCAGCTCAGGAGCCCGAGACCTAACGCGACTGGTCCGAGCCAGCTCGACTTGCCGGAACGTTCCTTCGCAGGTAGTTCCAGTATGCCTTGGCTGTCGTGCGTCGTGGGTCCGATACCCCGGAGGTTACGGTCTGCCGACCACGACCTCAAGGCGCCGCTACAGGCCTTGGGCTCCTGGCAACCTTGAGAGCGGCCGGCTGCCCAACCTGCGGTGAGCTCAGGCACGCGCCTGCGGTGAACAACCCCCACTGGGCTGACGAGGCGACCCCGAAGGCCCGTCGCAGAACGTGCCGCCGCCTGGAAACCGTCCTGCCGGCCGCGTTGCGTTCCGAGCTACGCGAGTTCGGGACGGATCTTCTTCGCTCCCACCGAGTCCAGTAGACAAGGGCATCGGTGTCAGCTCGGTGCCTGGGCTCTTACTTATCGTGCTGGCGGCGCACCATCTCGGTGATCCAGGTGGGCGCGAACGGAGACGTGCAGTTCGGGGGCGTCGGGTAGTCCTTGAGCACCTCCAGGCGCTCACCGATGTCGATGGCGCGGGCGCGGTGCTCGGCGTGCTCGATCCCGATCTGGGCCAGGCAGTGGTTCATCGCCCACTGCAGCCGATCCGGGGCGTCTCTCATCTCCGCCTCGATGACGTCGAGCAGTCCCGCGGGGTCGAGGCCCTCCGGCTGCTTCGCCACCCGTTCGGTGGTCAGCGCCCAGCCGGCACTCGCGACCACTGGATCCGGATCGGCGGACCAGGCCAGGCGCCGCTCTTCGGAGTGCGGGTTCTTCTTCACCACG
>NZ_WHTD01000011.1 GCF_009379765.1 Actinophytocola sp.
CATCGACGGCGGCCCCACCGGCGGCGGCCCGCCCTGCCCGCCCGGCGGCGGGCCTACCGGGAGCCCTGGCTGAGGGCCGGACTGGCCGGACCGCGGTCCTGGCGGGGGCATCGGCGGACGCTGCTGCGTCGGCTGCCGCGGCGGGGGCGGTGGCTGCCGGCGGCGCGGCGGCGGCTCGACCGGGCGGTTGAAGTCGGTGCCGCGGCGGTGCGAGGTGCGGGTGGGCGGCGGCATGTCGTCGCGGATGACCGGCAGCTCGCCGCTCTCCGCGTTGACCCTGTCGATGATGGCCTGAGCGCCGGTGTCCTCGACCTCGTCGGCACGTCGTCGGCGACGGCGCGGTGCACGCTCTCCCGTGTCCGCGCCGTACTTGGCGAGCAACTCAGCGACCGTGCGCTGAGTCGGCTCAGGTCCGCCTTCGTGACTCATTGACTCCACCGTGCCCGGCATTGGCCAAATCGTCCAGCGCCGGTGCGCTCCTCACGCGACCCGCGGGCACGGGCCACCGATCGAACAGCTGACATTATGGATGCTCCCCCGGCGCGGCCTTCGCCAAGCATCACGAATCCTCACCATTGGTCTGGTCCAACCGCCGCAGGATGACCCCTTCGCGCAGCGCCCAGGGGCAGATCTCCAGCTCCGGCAGGGCCAACGCGCGCATCGTGGCCTGCGCCACGAGAGCCCCCGCGACCAGCTGATGTGCCCGGTTCGCGCTGACTCCCTCCAGCTCGCCGAGGTCGGCCGCGGACATCCGCGAGATGAACGCGATGACCTGGCGCAGCCCCGGCTCGGTGAGCACCCGGCGTACCCGAGGACCGGCCGAGGAGGGTGCCGCGCCGGTCAGCCTGGCGAGCGAGCGGAACGTCTTCGAGGTGGCGACCACGCGGTCCGGCTCACCCTGCTTGGCGATCTTCTTCGCGACCGAGGACAGCTCGCCGGCGAGCCACTCCGCGATCTTGGCGACCTCCGCGCGGCTCGGCGGGTCGCTGGTGAACCGCTCGCGGGTGAGCCGGCCGGCGCCCAGCGGCACCGACTTCGCGTAGTCGGGTTCCTCGTCGACGCCCATCGCGATCTCGAGCGAGCCGCCGCCGATGTCGAGCACCAGGAGCTTGCCCACCGACCAGCCGTACCAGCGGCGGGCGGCGAGGAAGGTGAGCCGGGCCTCGTTGGCGCCGGTGAGCACCTGGAGCTGCACCCCGGTCTCCTCGGCGACGCGGTGCAGCACCCCGGCGGCGTTGCTCGCGTCGCGGACAGCCGAGGTGGCGAACGCCATCAGGTCCTCGCAGTCGAGCTTGTGCGCGGCCTTCCTGGCCTCCGCGACGGCGTGCACGAGGTCGTCTGCGCCCTCCTCGGAGAGCTCGCCGTCCGGGGTGATCCGCTCCGCGAGGCGCAGCAGGGTCTTCTCCGACCTGGCCGGCATCGGGTGCGCGCCACGATGCGCATCCACGACAAGCAGGTGGACGGTGTTGGAACCGACGTCTAACACCCCTAGGCGCACGGGGGGCTAGGTTACCGGTCGGTCGCGATTCGGGAAGGCTTTCCTCACGATTCGAACTTGTACCCCAGCCCACGCACGGTCACCAGGTGGCGGGGCGATGCCGGGTCCGGTTCGATCTTGGACCGCAGCCGCTTGACGTGCACGTCCAGGGTCTTGGTGTCGCCGACGTAGTCCGCGCCCCACACCCGGTCGATCAGCTGGCCGCGGGTGAGTACCCGGCCGACGTTGCGCAGGAGGTACTCGAGCAGGTCGAACTCCTTGAGCGGCAACGGGATCTCGCCGCCGTCGACGGTCACCACGTGCCGCTCGACGTCCATCCGCACCGGGCCCGCGGCCAGGACCTGCGGCAACAGCTCGCCGGCGCCGGCCTCGCCGCCGCGCCGCAGCACCGCGCGCACCCGGGCGATCAGCTCCCGCGCGGAGTACGGCTTCGTGACGTAGTCGTCGGCCCCGATCTCCAGGCCGACGACCTTGTCGATCTCGCTGTCCCTGGCCGTCACCATGATCACCGGGACGGTGGAGCGCTGGCGCAGCGCCTTGCACACGTCGGTGCCGCTCATCCCGGGCAGCATCAGGTCGAGCAGGACGATGTCGGCGCCGTTGCGGTCGAACTCCTCGAGCGCCTGCTGGCCGGTGCTCGCGACTGCGGCGGTGAACCCCTCCTTGCGCAGTAGGAACGCGAGCGGGTCGGCGAAGGACTCCTCGTCCTCGACGATCAGCACCCTGGTCACGGCAGTCCTCCGGTGGCGTCGACGTGGTTGGAGCCGTTGCTGGAACCGTGGTGTGCGGGGATGCGCAACGTGAACGTGGAGCCGGTGCCCGGCCGGCTCCAGAGCTTGACCTCGCCGCCGTGGTTGGCGGCGACGTGCTTGACGATCGCGAGGCCGAGCCCGGTGCCGCCGGTGGCCCGCGAGCGCGCCTTGTCCAGCCGGTAGAACCGCTCGAACACGCGCTGCTGCTCGTCGTCGGGGATGCCGATGCCGCGGTCGGTGACCGCGATCTCGACGTACCCGCCGACCTGGCGCCTGCTGATCGACACGGGACTGCCGGGCGGGGAGTAGGACACGGCGTTCTCCAGGAGGTTCGCGAGCGCGGTGACCAGCAAGGTCCGGTCGCCCTCGACGAGCAGGCAGCTGTCCGGGTCGGTGGCGATGCCGATGCCGGTGGACTCGCTCGCGAGCTGCGCGCGGCCGAGCGCGTCGCGCACGACGGCGTCGACCTCGACGGCGTTCAGCTCGGGCAGCCGCTCGGCGCCTTGCAGCCGGGACAGCGCGATCAGCTCGGTCACCAGCGTGCCCAGCCGGGTGGCCTCGCGGAGGATCTTCCCGGTGAACCGGCGGACCGCGGTGGGGTCGTCGGCGGCGTCCAGGACGGCCTCGGCGAGCAGGGCCATCGCGCCGACCGGGGTCTTGAGCTCGTGGCTGACGTTGGCCACGAAGTCGCGCCTGGTGGCCTCGAGGCGGACCGCCTCGGACTCGTCGGCCGCGTCGACCGCGAGGTAGCCGTCGCCGAGCGGCCGGATCTCGCCGCGCACGGCTTCCGGGCCGCGGCCGAACTGGATCCCCCGCTCCTCGGGGGTCAGCTCGATCTCGACCGGCTCGCCCGTCTCGAGGACCAGCTCCGCGGCCCTCTTGGTCCTGGCGTCCACCCGCCGGTTGCGCACCACGCCGAGCTCGACCGCGCGGGCGTTGTACTGCACGGTGTCGCCGAACTCGTTGAGGATCACGATCGCGTTGTGCGAGGACCGCACGAGCCGCTGGACGAGTACCGAGATGCTCGGGCCGGCCGGCGACTCGGTCGGCGGCCGGCTACGAGCCCTGGCGATCCCGAAGCCGGCCGCGAGGCCGACCAGCAGGGCACCGGCTGTCGGGAGGATCCAGACCAAGTCGGTCACGCGCGAATCGTAAGCAGGTCAGGCGTGGTACGGACCAGTCCGCGCCGCCCGGAGTGACGGTCGCGACATCACATGAGATGTTGTTCTTTCCGTCGTCAGCCCTTGTTCACCCGATCGTGTCCAACCGGGCCAGTTCATCGGCGGTGAGTCGCAACGAGCCCGCGGCGACGTTCTCCACCAGGTGATCCGGGTTGCCGGTGCCCGGGATCGCGAGCATGTTCGGGCCCTTGTGCAGCGTCCAGGCCAGCCGGATCTGCGCCGGAGTCACGTCGTGGGCCTTGGCGACCGCCTCGACGGCAGTGCCGACCGCGCTGTCCGCCGCGGTCGGCTCCGCGCCGCTCGCGATCGCGAAGAACGGCACGAACGCCACGCCGTGCTCGGCGCAGAGGGCGATGAGCGCGTCGTCCTCGCGGGCGGTGGTCAGCGAGTACTGGTTCTGCACGCTCACGACGGGTGCGATGGCCAGCGCCTCGGTGAGGTGCTCGGGGCCGACGTTGGAGATGCCGAGGTGGCGGATCAGGCCCGCCTCGCGCAGCTCGGCGAGCGCGCCGAACCGCTCGGCGATCGAGCCGGTGCCGCGGTCGAGCATCTCGCCGATCCGCAGGTTCACGACGTGTAGGTGGTCGCGGCCGAGCTGGCGCAGGTTCTCCTCGATCTGGCCACGCAGCTGGTCGGGCCGGGCCGGCGGCAGCCACTCCCCGGACGGGCCGCGACCGGGGCCGACCTTGGTGGTGATCACGAGGTCGTCCGGGTACGGCGCGAGCGCGGTGTTGATCAGCTCGTTGGCCGACCGGGTCGCGGAGAAGTAGAACGCGGCGGTGTCGATGTGGTTCACGCCGAGCTCGACGGCGCGGCGCAGCACGGTGATCGCGGTGTCCCGGTCGCCGGGCGAGCCGTCGGCCCTGGACAAGAGCCGCATGGCTCCGAAGCCGAGCCGGTTGACGGTGCGGTCGCCGAGCCGCCAGGTCCCCGAGGCGGCCGCCGTGATGTCCGTGCTGGTGTCTGTGGTCATGTCTCCAGCCTTGTGCCGCCGCGTTCCGGCCGCTCGCTTTGGCAACTTGTTGCCGATCCGGGCGGTGGGGTTGCGCCGGGGACAGACTTGAGGCATGGAAACCGGCCAGGTCGCGATCGTGCGCGGCGAAGAGGAGCTGTTCGAGCGGACCGCGCACCTGTTCGCGGCCGCCGGCGAGGTCGTGTGCGCGGCCAACGACCTGCACACCTGGGCCGCCACCCGGCCGAGACCCGAGATCGCCACGGGTGTCGCGGCACACCACCGGGCCGGCGTCCGGGTGCGCAAGCTGTACCGGCCGGGCGTGTTGCTCGACCCGTCGTCGGCGCAGCACCTGGCCGAGATCAAGCGGGCGGGCGCGGACATCCGGATCACCCCGGAGGACGTCAACGAGACGATCATCCTCGACCGCCGGGTCGCGATCCTCGCGGGCGACCTGGCGGACGGGCGGCGGTCCTACAGCGTGGTCAGCCAGCCCGAGGTGGTCCAGGGCGTCTCGTCGCTCTTCGAGGCCGCGTGGCGGAGCTCGGTCGAGCTGGCCGTCTACGACGCGCAGCTGGCCGAGCTGCGGTCGCTGGCGCCTCGGGTGCTGGAGCTCCTGGCGTCGGGCGGCAAGGACGAGACGGCCGCCAGGTCGTTGGGGCTCGGGGTGCGGACCTACCGGCGCCGGGTGGCCGAGCTGATGGCCGCGCTGGGCGCGGAGTCCCGGTTCCAGGCCGGCGTCCGCGCCCGAGAGCTGGGCCTGGTCTAGCCAGGGCCTGTCCTGTGGATCATCGGGCACGGCTTGACGTGGCTTGGCCCAAGCCTCGCGCCGACCAACGCAAGCTCAGGGGACCGTGACGGCACCCAACCACCAACCACCCGAGATCCGCACCGACCGCCGGCACGCAACCAACACTTTAAATTCCGGGGAGGCGGACTAGCGGCCCTGGTTGGCCACGGCGGCGGCGGCCTTCTCGGCGGCCTCCGGGTCGAGGTAGGTGCCGCCCGGGTCGAGCGGCTGCAGGTCCTCGGACAGGTCGTAGCGCAGCGGGATCCCGGTCGGGATGTTCAGGCCCGCGATGGCGTCGTCGGAGACGCGGTCGAGGTACTTCACCAACGCGCGCAGCGAGTTGCCGTGCGCGGCGACCAGCACGGTCCGGCCGGCGCGCAGGTCCAGCACGATCGACGCGTCCCAGTACGGCAGCATCCGGTCGACGACGTCCTTGAGGCACTCGGTCAGCACGTTCTGCGCGCCCACCGAGACGTAGCGAACATCACGGTCCTGGCTGAACTCGCTGCCCGGCTCGATCGGCGGCGGCGGGGTCGCGTACGACCGGCGCCAGGTCATGAACTGCTCCTCGCCGTACTCCGCCAGGGTCTGCTTCTTGTTCTTGCCCTGCAACGCACCGTAGTGGCGCTCGTTGAGCCGCCAGTCCCGGCGCACGTCGATCCAGTGCCGGTCGGCGACGTCGAGCGTGATGTTCGCCGTGGCGATCGCGCGGCGCAGCAGCGAGGTGTGCACGACGTCGGGGAGCAGGCCGTTGTCGACCAGCAGCTCGCCGCCGCGGCGGGCCTCGGCCTCGCCCTTCTCCGACAGGCCGACGTCGACCCAGCCGGTGAACAGGTTCTCCGCGTTCCACATGCTCTCGCCGTGGCGGAGCAGGATGAGGGTTCCGATCGCCGAGCCGTTCGGGTGCATCGATCCAGCCATGCCCCGAAGCGTGCCAGATCCCACCGGCCCTTGTCTCATCACCCGTTTGGGGGACAACAGAGGGTCCAAACCACGGTTAGTTGACTTTTCAGATTGCTTCGTGACCAAATAGTTACCTACGGAGGGTTATTATCCCCGCCAGTGGTAACCGGTGGCCTTGTGTAACCGCCCGACTTCTGACAGGTTGACACCGCCCTACCGGATCAGCTCCCACGCACTCCCTGATCCGAGAGGGCAGCAGTGCGGCTCGTCTCCCCTGCCGAGCCGCACCCCGCCCGGAAACCCAGGGTGCCCCCCGCCTAAGGGCTCCGACGCGGCGGGAACCCACGCGGGGCGGCTCGAGATCGCGACTCCCCCCTCGCTCGAGCCGCCCCGCGAGCCCCGCCTCATTCCGCTACTCGCGGGGGCTCGGCGTGAGCAGGTGCTCGAACGCCTTCAGGTTCGCGAGCGACTCGCCGCGCAACACCCGCCAGTGGTACTCGCGCCGGATCGAGGACGCGAAGCCGATCTCCAGCAACGTGTTGAAGTCGCCGTCCGCGGCCTCCACGACTTGCCCGAGGATCCGGTCCAGCTCGTCGGCGGTCACCGCGTCGAGACCCGCCCGGCCGACCAGGTAGATGTCGCCGACCTGGTCGATCGTGTAGTGCACCCCGTACAGCTTCGCGTTGCGCCGCAACAGGAAGCGGTAGACCGCTTCGTGTGCTTCGTCCGGTCTGCGGCAGACGAACGCCTCCACCACCAGCGCGTGCCGGCCGACCTGCAGCCAGCAGTTGGTCTGCAGCTTCTTGGTGCCCGGCAGCGTGACGAAGAACCGCCCGGCCGACGGGTGGTCGTAGGTCAGCTCGCGCTCGTCGAGGGCGTCGGTGATGACCTTGTCGATCGCGCTGTCGGAGTCGCTCACACCGTGACACCTGCCTCGCTCCGCTCGGCGTGGACGGCATTCGCACGAAGCAAAGTGGTCGGGTTGGTCAATCTGCTCATGCCGTGACACCTGCCTCGCTCCGCTCGGCGTGGACGGCATTCGCACGAAGCAAAGTGGTCGGGTTGGTCAGTCTGCTCATGCCGTGACACCTGCCTCGCTCCGCTCGGCGTGGACGGCATTCGCACGAAGCAAGGTGGTCGGGTTGGTCAGTCTGCTCATGCCGTGACACCTGCCTCGCTCCGCTCGGCGTGGACGGCATTCGCACGAAGCAACGTGGTTGCGCTGGTCGGTCGGCTCATACCGCCACCCCGGTCTCGAACACGGCCCGGCGGAACGCGGCCCCGGCCGCGACGTACCCGGCCACCAGCGCGTCCGTGGTGCGGTCCCAGGAGAACTCGTTGGCGTGCGCCACCGCGCCGGTCGCGAGCCGCTCGCGCACCTCGGGGTACAGCGCGACCCGGCACAGCGCCTCGGCCCAGGTGCCCGGGTCGTGGCCGCGCACGAGAAAACCGGACGACCGGTCGGCTACTGCCACCGGCAGCCCGCCGACCGCGGCCGCGACCACCGGCGTGCCGCACGCCTGGGCCTCCAACGCGACCAGGCCGAATGACTCGTTGTGACTGGGCACCGCGACGACGTCGGCCGCGCGGTACACGTCGACCAGCGCGGCACCCCGGCGCGGCGGCAGGAACCGCACCACGTCCGCGATGCCGAGGGAGGCGGCCAGCTCGTGCAGCGAGGTCGGCGCGTCCAGCCCGGTGCCGGACGGGCCGCCTGCCACCACGACGGTGAGCCGCTCGCGCGGCACGGCGCCGCGGGCCAGCAGCTCCGCGGCCGCGCGGAGCAACACGTCCGGTGCCTTGAGCGGCTGGATCCGGCCGACGAACGCCAGCACGACGGCGTCCGGGCGGATGCCGAGCGCGGCGCGGGCCGCGGCCCGGTCGCCGGGGCGGAAGAGGTCGAGGTCGACACCCGGCGCGACGGTGTTGACCTTGTCCGGCGCGGCGTCGTAGAGGTCGCCGAGCTGGCCGGCCTCGACCGCGGTGTTGGCGATCAGCTGGTCGGCCTGGTCGACGACCTGCTGCTCGCCGATCTCCCGGGTACGCGGCTCCGGGGTGTCCCCGTCCGCGAGCGCGGCGTTCTTGACCTTGGCCAGCGTGTGCGCGGAGTGCACGAGCGGCACGCCCCAGCGGTCCCTGGCGAGCCAGCCGACCTGGCCGGACAGCCAGTAGTGCGAGTGCACGAGGTCGTAGTGGCCCGGCTCGTGGCGCGCCTCGGCCCGCAGCACGCCCGCGGTGAACGCGCACAGCTGCGCGGGCAGCTCGTCCTTGCCGAGGCCCTCGAACGGGCCCGCGTGCACGTGCCGGACGAGCACGCCCGGGGCGAGCTCGGCCACCGGCGGCAGGTCGGAGGACGTGGCTCTGGTGAACACCTCGACGGCGATGCCGCGGCGGGCCATCCGGGTGGCGGTCTGGGTGATGTAGACGTTCATGCCGCCCGCGTCGCCGGTGCCCGGCTGCTCGAGCGGCGAGGTGTGCACGGAGAGCACGGCGACCCGCTTCGGCGGCCGGTGCAGCTGAATGACGGCGCCCTCGTTGGCGCTGGTAGCTACCCGCACATCCACTCCCGACTAGTGGCTGGTGGTCGACCCCGCGAACGCACGCAGGATCGCGTTGAACTCCTCGACCTCTTCCGCGAACGGCATGTGCCCCACATCTGGTAGCCAACGCAGGGACGCACCGGGAATCTTCCCCGCCGCGTACTCGGCGACCCGCGGGCTGATCACCAGGTCCCGCTCGCCGTGCACGACCAGTGCCGGCACGGACACCGCGGCCAGCACCTCCGCGCTGCCGATACTTCGCCGGAACAGCGCCCTACGCACGGCGGGCGGTACCCGCAGCATGTCGGCGAGCCGTCGCTGGACCTCCGGACCGGACGCGGGCGCCACGGTCATCCGTGTGACCAAGGTCACGAGCGCGGGGACCGCGACCGCCGGATCCTCGGACAGCGCGGGCCGCATGATGCCGTCCCAGGCCGGGCCGACCTCGCCGCCGGGGTGGTCGCCGATCTCGGTGAGCGCCCCGACGAGCACGAGCCCCGTGACGTTCTTCGGCCCACGTTCTCGCAGGTAGTCGGTGATGACCAGGCCGCCGTAGGACCAGCCGACGAGTACCGCGGGCCCGGTGTGCTCGAGCACCGCGGCGATGTCGCCCGCCCAGGTCGCGGGCTCGTCGTAGCCGGCCGCCGGGGTGTCGGACTCGCCGTGCCCGCGCAGGTCGAGCGCCACGAGCCGGTGGTGGGCGGCGAGCTCGAGCTGGTTCGCCCAGGCGGCACTGCTCGCGGCCCAACCGTGGACCAGCACCATGGGCGGCCCGCTCCCCACCTCGCGGACGGCCAGCCGCGTGCCGCCGGCACCGGTCAGGTACCGCAGCGCTGGGGTCACAACGCGGACATCGTCTGCCACTGGCCCCACGGGATCAGCCAGTCGTACACGTCCGACGTGGTCGGGAACTTGGCCTTCGAGCCGGTGATCTCGACCGGGTCGCCGACCAGCGCGCTGTCGAAGTACTTCTTGGCGTCCGACTCGTACAGGTTCACGCAGCCGTGCGAGCTGTTGGTGTTGCCGATGTTGGCGTGGTTCTCCTCGTTCTCGTGGATGAACTCGCCGTGGTTGGAGATGCGAACGGCCCACTTCTTCTTGACGTTGGTGTAGCCGTAGCGCGGGTTGGAGAAGTCGCCGACCGGCTCCTTCGACATCACGATCACGGTGCCGTTGGGAGTGTTCAGGTTGGGGTCGGCGTCCCTGCCGTTGCTGGACGGGAAGCTCGCGTAGAGCGCGCCGTCGCGGTAGACGTTCATCTTGTGGTCCGGCGTGTTGATCTTGACGACCTGGTTGCGGCCCACGGTGAACTCGGTGCTCAGGTCGGACTTGCCGTACGCGCCGTCGCCGTAGCCGAGGCCGTAGAGCTTCGCGGTGACCTTGACCTGGACGTTGGCCGGCCAGTACTCCTTGGGCCGCCAGTCGACCTGGCCGTCGTTGAGCCAGCCCCAGGCGCCTTCGACGGGCTGGGAGGTCTCGACCTTGAGCGCCTTCTCGACCGCCGCGCGGTCGGTGGGGCCGCCCTCGGGGAACTTGATGCTGATCGGCATCGCGACGCCGACCGTGGCGCTGTCGCCGGGGTTGACCGTGGCGCGCGGGGTCGAGGCGGGGGCGAGCGTGGTGAAGCTGCCCTCGTGCGTGGACTCCTCGCCGTCCTCGTTCTTGGCGGTGGCCGAGTACTTGTAGGTCTTGCCGTAGCCGAGAACCTCGGCGCTGCTCCAGCTGAGCTTGTCGGCGGCGACCTTGCCGGTGACCGGTTTGCCCTCGGAGTTGGTCACGGTGGCGGCGGTGAGCTCGCCACCGGCCACGGTGATCTTGACCGGGTCGAGGACGGAGACGTCCTTGGCGCCGTCGGCGGGCGCGAAGGTGATCTTCGCGGCCAGGGACTCCTGCGCCTTCGGCCCCTTGCCGAAGGAACCACCGCCGTCGCCGGAGTCGGAGCACGCCGCGAGGAGCACGAGGCTCGCGAGCAGGGCGACGACCGAGCCGAACAACCGCTGTGATCTCACCGATCTCACCGTGACTAACCTCCGCCTGAGTCTGGCCCTCGTGATGTGAGGACGCCCGGGAGCGGGACGAGGTGCGCGTAGAAGAGTGTGACAGTCGTCATACTCGCCATCGCACGCGGCCGGATACCCCCGGGGGAAGGATCTTTAACCTGAACAACCGCGGTACGGCGACCATTACCGGAGCGAGCTCGGGAATCGGCGCGGCCACCGCGCGTCAACTGGCCGCCGAGGGCTTCGAGGTCGTGCTGGGTGCACGCCGGACGGACCGCCTTTCCGCTCTCGCCGAGGAGATCGGCGGCGTTGCCCTTCCACTGGATGTGACATCCCCCTCGTCGGTGGACTCCTTCGTCGCCTCGGTCCCGACCTGCCGGGTGCTGGTCAACAGCGCGGGCGGCGCGCGCGGGCTCGACCCGATCGCCACCGCGGACGAGGACCACTGGCGCTGGATGTGGGAGACGAACGTCCTCGGCACCCTACGCGTGACGAAGGCCCTGCTGCCCCGGCTGGTCGCGTCCGGCGACGGCCACGTGGTGACCGTCACGTCGATCGCGGGGTGGAGGTCTACGACGGCGGCGGCGGGTACGCGAGCGCGAAACACGCCCAATCCGCCCTGCACAGGACATTGCGGGGCGAACACCTCGGCCGGCCCATCCGGTTCACGGAGATCCTTCCGGGCATGGTGGACACGGAGCTCTCGCTGGCCCGCTTCGACGGCGACGCCTCGCGGGCCGGCGGCGTGTACACGGGCCTGACCCCGCTCACCGCGGACGACGTCGCCGAGACGATCACCTTCGCGGTGACCCGGCCGGCCAACGTCAACATCGACCAGATCGTGCTCAAGCCCCGCGCCCAGGCCTCCGCGACCCGCGCCCACCGGGAGAGCTAATGTCCCGCGCCGGGAGTCTGTTGCGTGAGTCGGCGAGTCCAGGTTTCTGCTGGCAAGGCGCCGGTTCGTCCTCGTACCGGGTTGTACTCGGGCGGACCGGCAACGCCGCCAGCAGGAAGCTGGGCCGGCGAATCACGTGACGAACTCCCGGCGGGGGACACTAGAGCTCGCAGCCCACCAGCACCGGCTCCGGGTGCAGGTCCACGCCGAACGCCGCTCGGACGCCGTCGCGGACCTCGCGGGCCAGCGAGACCAGGTCGTCGGTCGTGGCCTCGCCGCGGTTGGTCAGCGCGAGGGTGTGCTTGCCCGACAGCATGACCCGACCGCCGGGGCCGGCGTAGCCCTTCGCGAAGCCGGCGCGCTCGATGAGCCACGCGGCCGACAGCTTGGACGCGCCGACGCCCGCCGGGTACTGCGGCACGGGCACGTCCGCGCCCAGGCGCGCCGCGATCCGGGACAGCACCCCGCAGAGATCACGCTTGAGCACGATCGGGTTCGTGAAGAACGAGCCGACGCTCCACGTGTCGTGGTCGGCCTCGTCGAGCACCATCCCCTTGCCGCGCCGCAGCTCCAGCACCGCCTGCCGGGCGGCCTCCACCGGGACCTGGCGGCCCTGGCGGACACCCAGGACGCGGGCCAGCTCGGTGTAGCGGACCGGCGCGGACTCGCCGCCGTCGGCGAGCTCGAAGCGGACCCGCAGCACCACCGCCCGCTCGGTGCCCTTCAGCACGCTCGTGCGGTAGCCGAGGCCCAGCTCGTCGGCGCCGAGGGTGCGCACCTCGCCCGCGGCGCGGTCCAGCAGGTCGACCGAGATCAGCAGCTGGGCGACCTCGACGCCGTACGCGCCGACGTTCTGCACCGGCGTCGCGCCCACCGAGCCCGGGATGCCCGACAGGCACTCGAGCCCGCCGAGGCCGGCCTCGACGGTCCGGCAGACGACGGCGTCCCAGTCCTCGCCGGCCTCGACGGTCAGCGCGACCCGGCCGTCGCCGAGGGAGTCGATCTTGCTGCCGTGGTTGGCGACCCGCACGACCGTGCCGTCGAAGCCCTCGTCGGCGATCACCAGGTTGGACCCGCCGCCGAGCACCAGCACCGGCTCACCTCTGCAGTCCGCCGCTCTCACCGCGGCGGCCACGTCCTCGGCGGTTCGGGCGGCCACGAACCGGGCGGCGGGGCCGCCGAGCCGCAGCGTGGTGTACCCGGACAGGGGGACCGCGGAACGGGCCACGACCCCGTCCGCACCGAGGGGGAGGCTGGTCATGGGCTCCAACGGTAACCTCCGTCGCATGGCAAGCAGCCTGGAGCACCGGTCCACCTACCCCGCACCGGCCACAGTGGTCTACTCGACCCTGGTTGACGAGGCGTTCCTCACCGAACGCCTCCGGGCCGTCGGCGGCAAGGGCGCGTCGCTGCTCGATCACTCGCTCGACGGCTCCCGGGCCACGTTCCGCATGCGGCAGGGCGTCGACGCCTCCCGGCTGCCCGGCGCCGTGCGGTCGATCCTGAACGGCGATCTCGTGGTCGAGCGGCACGAGCGCTGGGAGTCCGCGGGCGAGTCCTACGCGGGGACCAGCCGGGTGACGATCTCGGGCGTGCCGGGCGAGATCCACGGCCGGTCACGCATCGCCGCGACCGGGACCGGCTCGGCGCTGGTGGTCACCGCGCAGGTGGCGGTGAACATCCCGCTGATCGGCGGCAAGCTGGAGAAGGTCGTCGCCGAGCAGGTCGGCAAGCTGCTGGCCACCGAGGCCGAGTTCGCCGAGAAGTGGCTGGCCGAGCACGCCTGACCGGTGGCCCGCTGGGGTCGCCGACGAGAGGCACGACGAACCCGAACCGGCTGCGCCGGGTGGACCGGTGGACGGTCGGCTCGCGCCTGGTCCGCACCGCCTTGCGGGACGCGACCGACCCGCTCGTCGCCGACCTCGGGTACGGCGCGTCGCCGGTGACCGCGGTCGAGCTGGCTTCCCGGCTCGCGTCGGTCCGGCCGGACGTCCGGGTGCTGGGCCTGGAGCTGGATCCGGAGCGCGTCTCGGCCGCCTCGCCCGCCGCCGATCCGCCGCGGTTGGACTTCCGCCGCGGCGGGTTCGAGCTGGCCGGCACCCGGCCGGTGCTGGTGCGGGCGTTCAACGTGCTGCGCCAGTACACCGAGGCCGAGGTCGCCGCGGCCTGGCGGACCATGCTCGACCGGCTCGCGCCGCGCGGGCTGCTGGTCGAGGGCACGTGCGACGAGCTGGGCCGGCGGTGCTGCTGGGTGACCCTGTCGGCGACCGGGCCGCTGCTGTTCACCCTGGCCTGCCGCCCGGCGGACCTGGACCGGCCGTCCGACCTGGCGGAGCGGCTGCCGAAGTCGCTGATCCACCGCAACGTGCCCGGCGAGCCGGTGCACGCGCTGTTCGAGGCGCTGGACCGCTGCTGGGCGACGGCCGCCCCGTTCACGACGTTCGGCCCGAGGGCGCGCTGGGTGGAGGCGGCGCGCCTGCTGGCCGCCGACGGCTGGCCGGTGCGCGACGACCGCAAGCGCTGGCGCCTCGGCGAGCTGACCATGGACTGGACCGCCGTCACCCCCGCCGGCTGATCAGCGGGGCGGGAGCACCCAGGACGGGAGCGGCTCGCACGCCTCGCGCCATTCCTTCGGGATTCCCGCCGAACCGACCCGGCCGGCCACGATCCCGCCGACGATCGCGCACACCGTGTCCACGTCCTCGGCCACCGGCGCGGCCGTCCACACCGCCTCGGGATAGTCGTCCAGGTGGCGGACCACGAGCCACAGCGCCAGCGGCACCGTGTCCGGGGCGCTGACCTCCCGGCCGTTGCCGAGCGCCGCCGCGGCGTCCGCCGGGTCGGCGTCCGGGATCGTCGTCGCGAGGCAGATGCCGTCGTGGACCTTGCCGGGCGGGGTGTGCGCCAGGACGGCGTCGAACAGCTCGCCCGCCGGTGCGCCGCTCGCCGCGAGCGCCGCCGCGGCCGCCGTGGCGATCGCGCCGGCCACGCCTTCCGGGTGGGTGTGCGTCACCCGCGCGGCCACGGCCGCCTCGCGGGCCGCCGTCGCCGGGTCGCCGGCGAACCAGGCACCGAGCGGCGCGATCCGCATTGCACCGCCGTTGCCCCAGGAGCCCGCGCCGCCGAAGGTCTCCGTCGCGAGCACCCGCAGCGACACGCCGCGGCGGCCGGTCTCGCGCATCATCGCGTCGACGCCCGGGCCGTAGCCCCGGCCACGTCGTAGTGGGCGACGAAGCTCGCGGCGAGCGCGTCGGCGTCGATGCGGCCGCGGCCGGCGAGGACGTGCAGCACCGAGCAGGCCATCTCGGTGTCGTCGGTCCACCGCCACGGCGCCGCGGGCAGCCTGCGCCCTGTCGCGCGCGCCGGCAGCGCGAGCTGGTCGCCGAGTGCGTCACCGACCGCGGTGCCCAGGAGGCTCGCCCGCGCCCGGCGGAGTCTGTCGCTCATGGTCGTGGTTGTTACCACATTCGGTTTGACCTTGACGTTACGTCAACTTCTATCGTGGGGGTTCTCCGGCCGGAAGGACCGGCCAGGAACACGGGAGAACGGTCATGGCGTGGTCGATCGCGCAGGTCGCGCGGATGTCCAAGGTGACGTCCCGGACGCTGCGGCACTACGACGAGATCGGCCTGCTGCCGCCGGCGCGGGTCGGCGCGAACGGGTACCGCTACTACGAGCAGGAGCAGCTGCTGCGGCTCCAGCAGATCCTCGTCATGCGTGAGCTGGGGGTCGGTCTGGACGCGATCCGCGAGATCGTGCACCAGGGCCGGGACCGCATCGAGGTGCTGAGGCTGCACCGGAAGTGGCTGCTCGCCGAGCGCGACCGGTTCGGGCGGCTGGCCGACACCGTGTCCCGGACGATCGAGGAGCTGAAAGGAGGTGACAACGTGAATGCCAAGTCGATGGACCACTGGTTCGAAGGCTTCGACCAGGCCAAGCAGGGCGAGCTCCAGCAGGAGGCCCGGGAGCGCTGGGGTGCCGAGCACGTGGACGCCGCCAACGCGAAGGTCGGGGGCGACTCGCGGCAGTGGCGCCAGGAGCAGGCCGCGCGGTGGAAGGCCCAGCTCGGCGCGCTGGTCGAGCTGATCGACGCGGGCACCGACCCGACCGACGCGCCGGTGCAGGACGTGATCGCCGGCCACTACCGGTGGATCAGCGGGATGTGGACGCCGAACCGCGAGTCCTACTCGGGTCTGGGCGACCTGTACGCCGACGACCCGAGGTTCCGGGCGAACTTCGACAGGACGGACCCCCGGCTGGCGGAGTTCCTGCGCGCGGCCATGGCCGAGTACGCGCGGACCCGGCTCGACTAGCCGCCCGGTCGGGAGAGCCGCGGATCTCCCGGCCGGCGGCGGCGGTTCCCCGTCGATGGGGCTGGGGATGGCCGCGGGCGCACTATCCTTGCTCGCGTGGACTTCGCGAGCTATCTCCGGCAGGTGGAGCGCCAGGCGGGCGCGCTGCGGGCGGCGGTGGTCGCCGCGGGGCCCGACGCGACCGTGCCGACGTGTCCCGAGTGGACTGTTCGGGCCCTCGTCCGGCACATCGCGAGGGTGCACGACTGGGCCCTCCAGGCCCTGCGCGCCGACCCGGCCGGCGAACGTCCGGAGCGGGCGCGGCCGCCGGAGGACTGGGCGGACCTGCTCGCCTGGTGGGACCACCGGGTCGCCACTCTGCTCGACACGCTCAAGTCCGGCGGTCCCGATGCCCCTGCCTGGGTGTTCCACTCCGGCACCGCTTCCACGGCCGCCTTCTGGGCCCGCCGGCAGGCGCACGAGACCGCCATCCACCGCCTCGACGCCGAACACGCCCGCGCCGGCTCGGACGGCGCGGCCGCGGTTCCGTCGCTGGTCTTCGAGCCCGAGCTCGCCGCCGACGGGATCGACGAGCTGCTCGTCCTGATGATCCCCCGCAAGCTCGCGCGCGAGCGGCCGGACGTCGAGGGCACCGTCCTCTTCCACGCCGCCGACGCGGGCCGCGCCTGGACCGTTCGGCTCGAACCAGGCCGGGTTCCCCAGGTCACCGCGTCGGCGGAGGTCGAGTCGGACGCCTCCGTGGTCGGCACCGCGGACGCGGTCTACCGCGCCGCCTGGCGCCGGCCCAGCACCGCCGTCACCACCGGCGACCGGACCCTCGTCGACGCCCTCCGCACGCCATGAGCCGCCGCTACGTGATCACCTTCGGGTGCCCGGACCGCATCGGCATCGTCGCCAGGATCGCGACGTTCCTGGCCGACCTCGGCGGCCTGATCGTCGAGGCCGCATACCACACCGACCAGGACACGGGCTGGTTCTTCACCCGCCAGGAGATCAGCGCCGACACCGTGCCGGTCGACATCGACGAGCTGCGCCGACGGTTCGGCGCGGTGGCCGGCCAGCTCGCCGAACGCAGCGACTGGCACATCATGGACACCGCCGAGCGCCGCCGCGTCGTGATCCTGGTGTCGAAGGAAGGCCACTGCCTCTACGACATCCTCGGCCGCGTCGCGTCCGGCGAGCTGGACATCGACGTGCCCGCGGTGATCGGCAACCACCCGGACCTCGCGTCGATCACCGAGGCGCACGGCATCCCGTTCCACCACGTGCCGTTCCCCGCGGGCGACCCGGACGGCAAGTCGGCGGCGTTCGCGCGGCTGATCGGGCTGGTCGAGGAGAGCGACCCGCACGCGATCGTGCTGGCCCGGTTCATGCAGATCGTGCCGGCGGAGGTGTGCGCCGCGTGGGCCGGTCGCGCGATCAACATCCACCACAGCTTCCTGCCGTCGTTCGTCGGCGCGAAGCCCTACCACCAGGCGCACCGCCGGGGCGTGAAGCTGATCGGCGCGACCTGCCACTACGTCACCGCCGAGCTCGACGCGGGCCCGATCATCGACCAGGACGTGATCCGGGTGGGGCACGCCGACTCGATCACCGACATGGTCCGCCGCGGCCGCGACATCGAGAAGGTCGTCCTCGCACGGAGCCTGCGCTGGCACCTGGAGAACCGGGTTCTCGTGCGCGGCAACAAGACCGTGGTCTTCTAGTGTCCCGCGCCGGAAGTTCATCACTTGTCTCGCCGGCCCAGCTTCCCGCTGGCGGC
The DNA here is from genome assembly GCF_009379765.1 of Actinophytocola sp. GTDB lineage: Bacteria > Actinomycetota > Actinomycetes > Mycobacteriales > Pseudonocardiaceae > Actinophytocola. The sequence continues at coordinate 17,587 of NZ_WHTD01000011.1, forward strand.
GTTGCCGGTCCGCCCGAGTACAACCCGGTACGAGGACGAACCGGCGCCTTGCCAGCAGAAACCTGGATCCGCCGAGATAAGCAACAGACTTCCGGCGCGGGACACTAGTGCTGCCGGTCATCGACGTCTCCGACCCGACCGCCGCGGCCGGCGAGATCGAGCGGGCCTGCCGGGACACCGGGTTCTTCTATGTCACCGGCCACGGCGTGCCCGCGTCGCTGCGCAGCCGGCTCGACGCGGAGAGCCGGGCGTTCTTCGCGCTGCCGGAGCAGGAGAAGCTCGAGATCGAGATGTCCCGGGGCGGCCGCGCGTGGCGCGGGTACTTCCCGGTGGGCGCCGAGCTGACCTCCGGCGAGCCGGACCTCAAGGAGGGCCTGTACTTCGGCACCGAGCTGCCGCCGTCGCCACTGCCGCTGCACGGACCGAACCTGTTCCCCAGCCAGGTTCCCGGGCTACGGGAGACCGTCCTGTCCTATGTGGAGGCATTGACCGCGGTGGGACAGCGGGTGCTGTGCGGCATCGCGGTGAGCCTCGGCCTGGCGCGGGACTACTTCGCGGCCGGCTACACCGCGACGCCGACGGTGCTGTTCCGGATCTTCCACTACCCGCCCGCGCCGTCGGGAGACCCGGGCTGGGGCGTCGGCGAGCACACCGACTACGGCCTGCTCACCCTGCTGGCCCAGGACGACAACGGCGGGCTGCAGGTGCACACGCCCGGCGGGTGGGTCGACGCGCCGCCGCTGCCGGACACCTTCGTCTGCAACATCGGCGACATGCTGGAACGGCTGACCGGCGGCTGGTATCGCTCGACGCCGCACCGGGTGCGGAACACCAGTGGCCGCAACAGGTTGTCGTTCCCGTTCTTCCTCGACCCCGACTTCGCCGCGGAGGTGCCGCCACTGCCGGACCGCGCGGCGACCGGTGCCGGCGGCCGGCGACGCTGGGACGGGGCGAGCCCGCTGGCGTTCACCGGGACCTACGGCGACTACCTCACCGCGAAGGTGGCGAAGGTTTTCCCCCAGCTGCGCGACGAGGTGGGGTAGGGGCTGTTTCCGGCTTGGGCTGTGGTCCGGGCTTGGGCTGCGGCCCCCGGGCACGACCTCCGGTGTGAACGCTACCGGCCGCAGCCTCGCGACGGCCACCGAGCGGTTCACCGCCGACCAACGGGCGCTCGACGCTGCCCGCTCCGCGTTCGGCCGAGCCCTGTCTACCCGGGTCTACTGGCAGCACCTCGAGGCGGGCACCGACCCCGGTGACTACGGCCCCGGCGAGTTGATCCCTCCCCGGTCCAGCGAGGACACCCTCACCGGCCCCGGCCGTGGCCGTGGCCGACCACGACGGCCACGCCACGCGTGCGGTCGCCGGAGTCGAGCACGCATTCCGCACGCGGTTCGGCGCCGACCCCTACACCGAGCAACCCGAACTGCAGGAGGAGCAGGAGCAAGCTGCCGAGCAGCGCCAGACCTAATCCTGGGACCGGCCATAGTCCCGATGTGATCCAATGAACCCGATCACGGCATCAGACCATTGTGGACACCATTTCTGTCCACAATGGTCTGATCACGAATCAGAGTAGTTTGCCAGAAACGCGAAATCGTCCACCTACCCCCCAAAGCCGGAGCCCGGTGCCCCGTCACACCGGTGGGTAGGTGCTGCGGCTGTCGCCGGCTCCAGGTCTGGGCGGCTCCGACCTGCACCAATACCGGCATCCGTGTTCGGCGGTGGCGCTCACCCTGTTGGCGGTAGTCACAGTGCGTGATAGACCGCAAGATCGGCTGGTGGCAACGAAAACCAAGAGTGGCGGTCTGCTGCTTGTCGCGGTGGCTGTCGTCGCCTTCGTCGCGATCCCGGAACTACGGGCCAAGATCACCAATCTGTTCAGCAGCGTGACCGGCGGAACCGAACTGGTGGGTGAAGGTGCGACACAGTTCATGGTCGCCGCCTCCGCTGCGTCGGAGGTGCACAAGTGCACCCCGCCGAAGGGTCTGGCCGACCAGGAATGCGACGACCTCAAGTTCGTGATCATCGACGCGGCGAAGATGCCGTTCATCGCGCGGAACATCTCAACGGCGTGGGGATCGGGCAAGCCCGGTGTGCTGACCAAGGACTCGACGAGGACGGCCGCTAACCGGAAGGTGGTGTGCCTGCCCAACTTCCCCAAGCCGCATGGCGGGCAGTGCGATGAGTTCCCGTTCGCCTCTACCCGGCAGGGTGGGAGCGGCGCTCAGGAACACGAGGTCCCGCCACGGGAAAACCAGTGTCAGGGTGGCACCTTGGAGCGCCGGTACACTCTGGGCGGGATCAAGGACGGTGACGACTACCTGGTCGTCATCACACATCCCAGCAAGATCGCGCAAGGCCCGTATCAGGGCGTTGACATAGCGGTGGATCAGGGTTGGTGCGGATGATGGGCGAGCCGAGTCTCACCGTGGCCATGGAAGTGGAGATCGATCATGGCCAGGTGTACATCTACTCGGAGTCACCCTACGAAAAGGATCCTGAGAGTGACGCGGTGCTGCGTGCGTTGGACGATGCCTGGAAATCCCGACGGTTCGTCGGTGTCGCGGACGGTCTGATCGATCTCGTGACCCCGGTTCAGTGGAATTTCCACGCGCCCATGAGGATCGAGGTCTGGTCGGCACAGCCACCGTCCGATGAGGACAACTGGGATCACGTGGTCGATGTCGACTTCGACGTCAGCAACAATCAAGTGATCTTCCAAGGCTCCGGCGGACTGATGCCCGTCCGGTGTGGCGAGCCGGTGCCGTCCGGGGCCTACCGCGCCAGGGTAGCCGGTCGTGGATATACGGAGGTATCCAGCGGCGCTGAGGGCCTGGACTCCTACCGGCTGCAGCTGTGGCCCCGGGAGGCTCGCTCCGCGCCCGCACTGCGCAGAGCGTGGCCCGGGTTCCAGGCCAAGGCATGGACTTAGCCGACCGGCCCTGACCGGGCAACGGCATCACAGGGGGCCGCCGGCCCGGTACACACCCGTAGCTCCCGACCAACAGCCCACGGCCTGCTCACCCTGCTGGCCAAGGACGACAACGGCGGTTTCGGGCGTGTTGGCCTACATGCCCACCTGCGTCCCTGCGCGTCGTTCGTGCAGGTAATCGGGGGGAAGGGCAGGGAGCACCAGGGAGAACTCCCCGGCATCGCTGCCGCCTCCCCATCTGGCTCCCCGTGCCGAACGGATGGAAACGCTGGGTACATCAGTCCTCCATCTCTCCCACAGCACCGCACCCAGAAGCAGCTACATCAATGCCTCCTTCAGCGTTCATGGCACGCGACGGCACCACACGACAGTGGTGTTGGCAAGTAAGACCTTGCCTACCGGCGGGCACCGACAGTCCCGGTCCCCGCCGGAACCGCCTGTGGACAACTCGGGACTCGCGGGGGCCCCCCGCTTTCCAGCGTATTCGGGGGTACCGACGGTTTCGGGTGCGCGGGCGCGCGGTGTGGACAACTCGGGCGGTCAGCGACCCAGGCCGGCCAGCACCTCGGCGCCGGGCAGTGCCGCGAGGGTGGGGCCGGGGATGAGGATCTTGCTGCCCCGGACGCCGCTGCCGATCACCAGCTCAGGTGCGGCGGCCACGGCCGGGTCGAGCAGCAGCGGCCACTGCGCCGGCAGCCCGACGGGGGTGATGCCGCCGTAGGCCATCCCGGTGAGCTCGACCGCCGTGTCCATCGCCGCGAAGGACGCCTTCCGCACGTCGAGCCGCTTGCGCACGACGTTGTTGACGTCCGCGCGGGTGGTGGCGAGCACGAGGCAGGCGGCGAACCGCTCCTCGCCCGCGCGCTTGCCGGCGACGACCACGCAGTTGGCGGACGCGTCCAGCGGCGAACCGTAGGCCGCGCAGAAGGCGGCGGTGTCTGCGAGGTCCGGGTCGATGGCGGCGACGCCGAGCCGTTCGGCATGCTCGGCCGGCAACGCGGCGAGCGCCTTGGCCACCGGGTCGGCGAGCAGGTCGGGTCGGTCGAGTGCGCGCTCGACCCGCAGCGTTCCGGCGATGGTCCAGCTGGTGGTCACGCGACCAACCTAGTGCCCGGATCATCGCGTACGAGTTGACCTGGCTTGGCACAAACCTCCCACCGACCAAACGCAACCTCAGGGGACCGTGACGCCACCCAACCACCAACCACCAACGATCCGCACCATCCCCCGGAACGCAACCAACACTTTTAAGTCCGGGGAGGCGGGCTGGGCGGACTAGTCACCAGCGCTGGCCGCGCTGCACCTCGATGAGCCTGGGCCGGATGTCCACGATGTAGACCAGCGCGGCGACGAGGCCGGCGATCCAGAAGATCCAGCCGATGCCGGCGAAGCTGAAGAGCAGCAGCGCCGCGGTGGCGCCTCCGGTGATGCCGACCCAGGCCGGCTTGGTGAATCGGTCGATGGCCGCGTAAGCGTCGGGGCGCTGCATCAAGGCGTGGATGAATGCGAAGACACCGACCGGGACGGCGGCCCAGTCGATGACCCGCAGGATCAGCAGCGCTTCGTACGGCACCTCACCAGACTACGTGCGGACCGGCGGCGGTGACCAGCGGACCGGTGCCACGTCACCGAACACCCATGCGAAAGGCCCCGGCACGCTGGGTGCCGGGGCCTTTGTCGACGGTGCCCTACTTCTTGGTGGCGCCGTTGGTCTTGCGCGTGGTCGTGCTGGTCCGCGGGGTCGCTGCCTTGCGCGGCGCGGTCCGGTTGGCGACCTTGCGGGAGGTGCTGCGCACCTCGTGCGCGACGTCCTCGCCGAGCTCCTCGGCGGTCGCCGCGGCCTCGGTACCCAGCTTCTCCGCGGTACGCGCGGTCTTCTCGCCGACCGAGCGGGTCCGGCGGGTGACCTTGGTCAGCACCTCGTCGGCCAGCTCGCGAGCGTCACCCGCGACGTCGCCGACCCGCTCCTGCAGGGTGGCGATGGCCTCCTCGACCTGGTCGAGGGCCTTGCGGACCTGGGGCTGGGTGCGCAGCTTGGTCAGCGCCTCCTCGCCCTGGTCGGCCAGCTTCTGGTAGAGCTTCTGCGCGGCGTCGGTGTACTCGTCGACGAGCTTGCGCAGCTCCGCCGGGTCGAGCTTCTCGCGCAGGCCGGCCAGGTCGGCCGGCAGCTCGTCCACCGCGCCCTTGGCGGCGTCGGCGCCCTCGTTGACCCGGGTACGGGTCTTGTTGACGGCGTCGCGCACGGCCTGGGTGGCCAGGTCGCCCGCGCCGAGCGCGGCCAGCAGCGGCGTGCGGAGCACCTCGACGGCGTGCTCGCCGGCCTTGCGCATGTTGTCGGTCTTCGGCTTCGTAGCCAACTCACTCACTCCTCCGGTGGGGTCCGGGTTGCGACTCCCTTACCGTCCACATCGGACCCCTCCACTGTGGACCGTGTTGCTGAGTTCTCGCGGCGGAACGACTCGTACACGTCGAGCAGGATCTGCTTCTGACGTTCGGTGAGCGTGTCGTCGGCACGCACCGCGTCGACCACCGGGCCGCCGTGCGCGACATCGAGGATGCCGGCCTGCACGTACAGCGCCTCGGCCGAGATCCGCAGACCCTTGGCGATCTGCTGGAGGATCTCCGCACTCGGCTTCCGCAGGCCCCGCTCGATCTGGCTGAGGTAGGGGTTGGACACCCCGGCGAGCTTCGAGAGCTGGCGCAACGAGATCTTGGCGGTGTTGCGCTGCTGCTTGATGTACTCGCCGATGTCCCGCCCGAGGTCGGCTACCTTGTCGGCAACCTGATCGGCGACCTGGTTGATGGCGCGACCGTGCCCGTCCTGGCCTGGCTGCTCCGGCTCACCCATCCTGGTCACCTCCTCGCGACACCACCGACGGTACGCGCGAGTGCTAGCAGTTGCAAGCACCCTGCTTGCGCAGGTGAGGATGGGTCCCGTCACACCCGATCGAGCAGTCCGCGGACCCAGATGGCCACCCGGGCGGCGGTGTCGGCGGGGGTGGCGCCGGTCGTGTCGAGGAGGGTCATCGGGGGTTTCGTGTGCGCGGCCTCGGCCCGCACCCAGTCGTTGAACCCGAGCATCTCCGCGATCCGCTCCTCGTCCCACGAGCGCCACGCCGGGCGGGACCGCAGCCGTTCCGCCAGCACGTCGGGAGCGCAGGTCAACGCCAGGTAGTGGATGCCGGCGAACAGGGCGCGCTCGGGCCACGGCGCGAACTGGGGTGGCGCGACGGTGCCGCACAGCACGACGGGCCGGCCGCTCTGCTGCACGCTCGCCGCGAGCCGCAGCCACATCCGGCGGAACGCGGCCGAGTCGCCGGTGGGATCGCGCAACGCGCCCACCCACAGCAGGTCCTGCTCCAGCACGACGGCGACATCGCCCAGGAGACCGGTGAGCAGCCGGCCGACGGTGGTCTTGCCGGTGCCGGACGGGCCGGTGAGGGCGAACAGCGGGAGGCGCCGGTACGGCTCGCGGTGTCCACATGAGACACAGACGAGGACCGCACCGGCGCCGCCGGTCAGTACGTGTGGTTCGTCGGTCCACCCCCCGCAGCTCGCGCAGATCATCGGGTTCATGCGCGCGACCAGGGGTGCCGGGTCAGTCGAACAGCTGCTCCAGGAAGCTCTTGCGGCGGCGATGCCCCCCGTGCCCGCCGTGGCCCCCATGGCCGTAGCCACGCGGGGAGTCCGGGTACCCGCCGTGGCCGTAGCCCTTCGGCGAGTCCGGGTAGCTCCCGCGGCCGTAGCCACGCGGCGAGTCGGGGTAGTACCCGCCCCCCGCCGGCGGCGGCGCGCGTCGGGTGTCCCCCTGGTAAGGCGGCGGCGCGGCGGCGGCCGCGTACTGCTGCTCGGCGTTGAGAATCGACTCGAGCTCACCACGATCCAGGAAGATCCCGCGACAACCGTCGCACTGGTCGATGTGGATGCCTTGGCGGTCCACGGTACGCATCGTGTTCTGACACTTCGGGCAAATCACACATGCAACATTACCCAGATCCCGCCGCGTACGGCCACACGGTGGTCGCCGAGGAGGCCCGAGTGACACCATGACCGGCGTGGACAGCGAGGTTGACAGCGAGGTGGACGCCGGCTCGGACGCGGTGCGCCTGCTGCTCGGCCTGCTCGCCGACGACGCGAGCGGCGAGCAGCTGGCGCACGTCGCCGTCGAGACCCGCGCCCAGCTCGACCCGGCCGGCATGGCCCGGTTGGAGCAGGCCACCGAGCTCGCGCTGCGGATCCGGCACACGCTCACCGAGCACCGCCGCCGCGAGGCGGAGCTGACCGCGCTGTTCGACACCGCGCGTGACCTGTCGAAGCTGCGCGACCTCGACGAGGTCCTGCACTCGATCGTGCGGCGGGCCCGGATGCTGCTGGGGGTCGACCTGTCGTACCTGAGCCTGAACGACGAGGCCGCGGGGACGACCTACATGCGGGTGACCGACGGCTCGGTGTCCTCGCTCCTGCCGAAGCTGCGGATCGGGCACGGCGAGGGCCTCGGCGGGCTGGTCGCGCAGACCGCGCACCCGTACGCGAGTGCGGACTACCTGCACGACCCGCGGTTCAGCCACACGACCTCGATCGACGACGCGGTCAGCGCGGAGCGCATGGTCGGCATCCTCGGGGTGCCGTTGTCCTTGGGCAGCAAGGTGATCGGGGTGCTGTTCGCGGCCGACCGGGCCCGGCGCGAGTTCACCGCCGAGGAGGTCGCGCTGCTGTCGTCGCTGGCCGACCACGCGGCGATCGCGATCGACAACGCGCAGCTGCTCGCCGAGACCCGGCGCGCGAACGAGACGATCAGCGGGCACAACCTGGAGATGCGCCGCGGCGAGGACGCGCACGACCGGCTGATGGAGCTGGTGCTGCGCGGTGAGGACCTCGTAGGGGTGGCCACCGAGGTCGCGTCGGTGCTCGGCGGCGGGCTCGTGCTGTTCGACGACTCCGGTGCGGAGCTGGCCCGGGTCGACACCGAGCCGCTCACCACGCCCGCCACGGCCATCGCGGCGTCCAGGTCGTCCGGCCGGGCCGTGCGGTCCGGGGACGAGTGGGTGTGCTCGGTGGTCGCCGGGCCGGAGCTGCTGGGCAGCCTCGTGCTGACCGGCCACGCGTCGCTGGGCGAGGCGGACCGGCGGCTGTTCGAGCGGGCCAGCGTGGTGGCAGCGCTGCTGTTGCTGCTGCGCCGGTCGGTGGCCGCGGCGGAGGACGAGGTGCGCGGCGAGCTGCTCACCGACCTGCTGACCGCGCCGTCCCGCAACCAGGCGGCGCTGCTCGCGCGCGGCCGGCGGCTGGGCATCGACCTGGCCGCCCCGCACACCGTGCTGATCGCCCACTGCGACGGGGTGACCCGCCGCAGGCTGGCGATGGCGTGCGGCCGGTACGCGACGCTGGTCGGCCTGCACGCGGAGCAGGTCGTGCTGCTGGTGTCGGACGCCTCACCACGGCTGGCCGCCAAGCTCGCCGTCGAACTCGGGTCCACAGTGGACGTTCTGGTGACGGTCGGCGCGTCCGGCCCGGCCCGCGGCCCGGTGCTGCTGGCCGCGGCGGCGGCGGAGGCGGCCCGGTGCGTGCGGGCGCTGCTGGCACTGGGCCGGGCCGGGGAGGGCGCCGCCCTGGCGGACCTGGGTTTCGTGGGCCAGCTGATCGGCGACCGCACCGACCTCGACGGCTACGTCCGCTCGACGCTGGGCCCGGTCCTGGACTACGACGCCCGCCGCGGCACCGGCCTGGTGGCGACGATGCGCGCGTACTTCGACTGCGGGACCAACCTCACCCGCGCGAAGGAACAGCTGCACGTCCACGTGAACACGGTCGTCCAACGGCTGGAACGAGTCTCCTCCCTCCTGGGCGACGACTGGCAGAGTCCGGACCGGGCCCTGGAGATCCAGATCGCCTTGCGCCTGCACCAACTCCACGAGTAGGGGGACGGCCGTGGCCTCGCCGGGGCAGCTCGAGGTGTGGGACGACCCGGAGCGCGATCCGCTGCGGGCCGAGCTCGCGGCCGTCACCGAGGAGCTGGCCGGTGCGCGGCTCGAGCTCGCCGACCTGACCACTCGGCTCGCCGGGTTCACCCGCTTCCACGACCGGCTGATGGCCCAGCTCTACGCCGAGCTGCTCGACCACGCACCCGGAGCGGAGCGCTCCGCCGACCACGCGTGCGACTTCGGGGGCATCCGCTACGAGGTGTGGCGCAGCCCCGAGATCAACCGGGAGCCGTGGACTTCCATCTCCCGTGGAACGTCATCCTGACGCCGCTGGCCTCGCTTCCCTACCGCGAGCAGCTCGACAGGGCCGAGCTGCTGCGCGAGCACTTCGGGGCGGTGGGCCTCGACGCCGAGATCGCCGCCAACCGCGACGATTCCTAGAGGTCGACCGCCACGTCGTGGTGGGTGACCTCGTCGTCCCAGTGCGACAAGGCCTCCCTGGCCGCGTCCTCGACCACCGCGCGGTTCGGATGGTCCCCCGCGAAGCCCCGCACCGCCTGCATGCTCGTGAAGAACGTGATCGACGTGAAGGCGACCTCGTCGCCCTCGACCCGGCGCAGCAGCCGGGCCCCTCGGAACCCGTGCACGCCCGTGAGGTGCACGGACACCTCGTCCTCGTAGTGCCGCTGGTACTCGTCCGCTCGGTCGAGCGGCGCCCAGCCCCGCCACAATCGTGCTATCACAACCGAGTCATATCACCGCCGCAGCCACGACTCCAGCTCGTCGAACGCGGAACGGAAGTGCGGGGCGATCGGCTCCAGCCGGTCCGGGTAGACGTCGACGAGCCCGTCGACGTGGTTGCCGTTCTCGATGCGGTGGTAGCGGTGCAGCCCGGCACGACCCTCGCCCTTGATCATCTTGGCGTAGACGTCGGAGTCCTGGCTGATCGGCAGCAGCGTGTCCAGCGTGCCGTGCAGGGTGATCAGCGGCTTGCCGATGCGCCCGGTGAGCCCGATCCGGTCGACCGCCCGGTGCGCCGCGCGTGGCCGGGAGGCGTAGTCGTAGTCGGCGTCGCAGGTGGGCGTTCCGCTTGCGCAGTACGGGATCCCGGCGTCGAGGTCACCGTCGAAGGCCGGGTCGAACTCCTCGCGGTAGGTGCGCTGGGTGAAGTCCCAGTAGACCTGGTTGTGGTACGCCCACAGGAACTCCGAGCCGGGCGCGAAGCCGGCGTCGAGCATCGCCTGGTGCGCCGTGGGGTCCCCGGCGGCGTAGGCCGGGTAGGCACGCATGGCGGCCGGGAGGAAGTCGAACAGGTTCGGCCCGGACGTGCGCCAGAGCGTGCCCTCCCAGTCCACACCGCCGTCGAACAGCCCCGGGTTGTTCTCCAGCTGCCAGCGCACGAGGTAGCCGCCGTTGGAGATGCCGGCCGCGATGGTCCGCGCTGGGAAGCGGCCGTACCGTTGCGCGACAACGGCTTTCGCCGCGACGGTGAGCTGGGTGACCCGGGTGTTCCACTCGGCGACGGCGTCGCCGGGGCGGCGGCCGTCGTGGTAGAAGGCGAGCCCGGTGTTGCCCTTGTCGGTCGAGGCGAACGCGTATCCCTTGGCCAGCACCGAGTCCGCGATCGCGCGGTCGTTGGCGTACTGGCGCCGGTTGCCCGGGGAGCCGGTGACCACCAGCCCGCCGTTCCACCGGTCGGGCAGCCGCAGCACGAACTGGGCGTCGTGGTTCCAGCCGTTGTTCGCGTTCGTGGTCGAGGTGTCCGGGAAGTAGCCGTCGAGCTGGATGCCCGGCACCCCGCTGGGCCGGGACAGCCCGACCTGGGTGAGCCCGGCCCAGTCGGCCTCCACGGTGTGTCCTGACGCGACGGTGCCGGCGGTGGTCAGCTCGTCGAGGCACGCCGCCTGCTGGCGCTGGGCCATCGGGACGTGCAACCGGTCGATCCGGCCGCAATGGCCGCCGGTACCACCGTGTCCACTATGGATGGTGTCGGCGGTGGCGACCGTGCCGGACATGGCGAGAACGGCGGCGGCCAGTACGGCAACCCGGGCGATCATGGCGAACCTCCCTGCGCGACGCTGCGAGCGCAACGCTAGGAGCCACCCGAGCCGGGACATATACCTGCCACCACCACAATCCGGTCGCCGAATGTGGTGGCCGGCCCCCTGCTCGGCGGGCCCCCGAGCACCTAACGTCGAAGCGGAAAGTGATGCCGATCACAGCGAGGTGCGGCATGAAATCCCTGCTCACCGCGGCAACGGTCGCGGCAACCCTCATCGCCGGTCTGCTGACCGGCGCCACCCCCGCCACGGCGGCGAGCATCGTCGAGGTGACCGGGTTCGGCGCCAACCCTGGCAACCTCAAGATGTTCCGCTACACCCCGGACGGCCTGCCCGCGGGCCGGCCGGTCGTCGTCGCACTGCACGGCTGCACGCAGAACGCGGCCGGCTACGGCACCGGCGCCGGCTGGGTCCAGCTCGCCGACCGGTGGGGCTTCTCCGTCGTCCTGCCCGAGCAGCAGCCGGGCAACAACTTCAGCCGGTGCTTCAACTGGTTCCAGCCCGCCGACACCACCCGCGGCCAGGGCGAGGCCGAGTCGATCGCGCAGATGGTGCGCCGCACGATCACCGACAACGGCGCGGACCCCGCCAGGGTGCACGTGACCGGCCTGTCCGCGGGCGGTGCGATGACCGCGGTGATGCTCGCGACCTACCCGGACATGTTCGCCGGCGGCGGGGTGGTCGCGGGCCTGGCCTACCGGTGCGCGGCGAGCATGATCGACGCGTTCTCCTGCATGTACCCCGGCAAGAACCGCACCCCGGCCCAGCTCGGCGACGCCGTCCGCGGCGCGAGCCAGCACCCCGGCCCGAGGCCGACGGTGAGCATCTGGCAGGGCAGCGCCGACTACACGGTGGCGCCGATGAACGCCACCGAGCTGATGGAGCAGTGGACGAACGTGCACGGCATCCCGGCGACGCCGACGAGCACGGACACCGTGGCCGGCTACCCGCACGCGGTCTACGCGAGCGGCGGCCGCACCCTGGTGGAGACGTACACGATCACCGGCATGGGGCACGGCCAGCCGCTCGACCCGGGCACCGCCGACGGCCAGTGCGGCCAGGCCGGCGCCTACCTGCTGGACGTCAACATCTGCGCCGCATGGCACCTGTCCGGCAGCTGGCACCTGGCCGGCTGAGCGCACCGAAACGGCGCCGTCGCACCCCCCGCGACGGCGCCGTTCGCGTCACTCGGTGCGCAACGACGTGAGCCGGGTGGCGCTGCGCAGGAACGGCAGCGTCATCGCGGTCACCAGCACCGACAGCAACGCGGCGCCGGCGGCAAGCAGCCCGACCCCGACCCAGTCGATGGCCAGCGTCTGCTCGGCCAACCGCACGATCAGCGACGCGAGGCCCACCCCGGTGAGCACCGCGACGGCCACGCCCAGCGCGATCGGCAGCGCCACCTGCCACAGCAGCGACCGGGCCAGCACCCCGCGCTGCACCCCGCTCGCGGCGAGCACGGCCAGCGGCCGGCGCCGCTCCCGGATGTGCTCCAACGCGAGGACCAGCAGGCTCACTCCGGCCAGCATGAGGGTGAAGATCGAGCCGACGTAGAGCCCGTTGCGGACGGAGACGAACGTCCGCTGGCTGGCGGTCAGGTCCTCGTTCGTGCTGTAGGAGTAGACGTAGACGCTCGGGCCGAACGCGGCCACCGCGTTGCGGACCCGTTCCATGTCGTCGGCGCTGATGTCGTCGTCCACGGAGGCCAGGACCGACGCGTAGTCGCCGGGCAGCGTCAGGTCACCGAGCGCGGCGGGGGTGAGGACGAGCGTCGAGTAGATCCGCGAGTGCTCCGCCAGGTCGAACGAGCGCAGCCGGGTCGGCGCGGTCCAGGTGGCGACGACGTCGTAGTCGCTCATGTCGGGGTCGGCCGTCTTGAACTGGCGGAACTCGAGCTTGTCACCCGGCTTGACCACGGGACCCCTGTCGGACACGGTGAAGGCCTGCCCGTCGGCGCAGTCGCTGACGCCGGCGAGGTCGCGGAGCGCCGGGCAGTCCATGATGCTCAGGTACTGGTTGTTGCCGCTGTCGGGCGCCGCGCCCGGCACGTAGCCGGTGGCGAACCGCACGACGTGCGTGTCGCGTACCGCCGCCACGGTGCCCAGGTCCGCGGCGACCTCGTCCACGATCGACGAGTCGGTGGACGCCTCGACCGTCGGCCGCTCACCCAACGCGGTCCCCGGCAGGCCGACCTCGGCCTCGACGGTCATCAGCACCGTCTGCAGCGCGATCGCCCCGGCCAGCACGACCGCGACGCCGCCGACGACCCGCGCCGACGTGCCGCTGTCCAGCTGCAGCCGGCGGATCGCGAGCTGCCAGGACGACGGCCCGCCCTCGATCCGGCCGGCCACCCGCTCGACCAGCCACGGCAGGAGCACCGGCACCCCGATCAGCAACAGCGCCGCACCGGCGGACACCGCGACCGCCCAGGTGTCCGAGGCCTCGCTCGCGCCGCCGCCGGTGAACAGCAGCGCCACCCCGGCCACGATCAGCAGCAGCCGCCACCACACCCGGCGGCGCACCGGCTTGACCTGCCGGACCACGCCGAGTGGCTCGATGATCGTGCGGCGCAACGCGAACAGCGCGGTGAGCACGGCAAGCGCCGGGATGGCGAGCACGATCAGCACGACCTGCACCGGGTCCGGCACGACGTCGCTGCGGTACACGCGCAGGCCGAACAGCTCCACGTGCTCCGCGTACTGCCGGAGCAGCAGGAACACCGCGGCGCCGAGCACGAGCCCCGCGACCGCGCTGACGAGCGACTCGGCCGCGGCGATCCGGCGCACCTGCCGGGAGCCGGAACCGACGAGGCGCAGGGCCGACAGCCGCCGGTCGCGTTCGGCGCCGGCGATCCGGCTGGCCGAGCTGACGAAGATGAACACCGGCAGCAGCAGCACGACCGCCCCGATCAGCACCACCAGCAGCACGTCGGCGGGGAGCGAGCGGTCCTCGCCCGAGCCGCCGAACCGGTACACCGGGAACGCGTCCTGCACGTCGGCGAAGCTCGCGTCCATCCCGACGAACACGGACAGGTCACCGGGCTCGGCGACCATCTCCTGGCCCATGACGCCGACGATGTCGGCCGGGAACCGGGGCCGCAGCAGCTCGCCGTCCGGCGAGCGCAGCAGTTCGGCCAGCTCCGGCGAGACCACGACCTCGCCCGGCCCGGGCAGCGCCGTCATCCCGGCCGGCACCGGCGGGTTGTCGCCGTCGGCGTAGACGTAGGCCACGTCGATCGACTCGCCACGGAACTCGGTGGGGTTCTGCTTGTAGTACACCGGGTCCACGCCGGGGATCTTCGCGTCCGTGGTGACCGCGTCCGCCGAGCTCCGCTGCTGGTGCTGGGCGACCATGTTCCCCACCGACGCGCCGACCAGCAGCACGGTCACCGCGATCGCGATGCCGATCGCGCTGAGCACGAACCTCGCCAAGGAGGTCCGGCCACCCCCGACAGCCAGCCGGACCCCCAGGGCGAGGTCGCTCACCCACCCCCTCATGCTGCCCCCTCCTCCGCTCCGTGACGCCGGAACGCTCCGCAAGCTCCGCACGCTCCGCTCACGCCGCATGAGTGCTGATGGTTCGCTCCGCAAGCTCCGCTCACGCGAACTCCACCTGCCGGGTGTGGCCGTCGCGGACGATGACCTCGCGGTCGGCGTAGGCGGCCACCCGCGCCTCGTGGGTGACCAGGATGATCGCGGCGCCCGTCTCCCGGGACGTGTCGGTGAGCAGCCGCATGACGTGCTCGCCGTTGAGGGAGTCCAGCGCGCCGGTCGGCTCGTCGGCGAAGATCACCCGCGGGCCGGTGACGAGCGCGCGGGCCACCGCGACCCGTTGGCCCTGGCCGCCGGAGACCTCGCCGGGCCGCTTGGCCGCGACGTCGTCGACCTCGAGGCGGGCGAGCCACTCGCGGGCCTGGCGCTCGGCGTCCTTGCGCTTGCGGCCGCCGAGGCGAAGCGGCAGCGCGACGTTCTCGATGCAGGTGAGCTCGGGCACGAGCTGGCCGAACTGGAAGACGAAGCCGAACTCCGTGCGGCGAAGGGCCGAGCGCGGCACGTCCGGCATGGCGCCCAGGTCCTTGCCGGCGTAGCTGACCGTGCCGCCGTCGGGCTGGATGATGCCGGCCAAGCAGTGCAGCATCGTCGACTTGCCGGAGCCGGACGGCCCCATGACCGCGACGACCTCACCGGCCCGCACGGATATCGAGGCGCCGTCGAGGGCCTTGGTCGGCCCGAACGACTTGACGATCGCGTCGGCCTTGAGCAGCGGCTCAGTCATGCCGCACCTGCCTTCCGAGGTCGGCGAGGCGCGCCGCGGTGAGCTCCAGCCAGCGCAGGTCGGCCTCGAGGTGGAACAGGGCGTGGTCGCAGATGAGCTGGTCTGCGAGGTCGCCGCCGCGCTTGCGGTTGGTGAGCTCGCGCATGGCGCGCAGGTGGGCGGCGCGCTGCGTGTCGAGCACGTCCTCGGCGCTCCGCGCGGACAGGAGCGCGATGACGACCTTGGTGTAGAGCGTGCTCTGCATGTAGAGCTCGGGCTTCTCGGGCGTGGCGAGCCAGTGCTCGACGTCGGTGACGCCCTCGGCGGTGACCGCGTAGCGCTTGCGGTCCGGGCCGCCGCCCTGCTCGACGCCCGACTCCTCGATGAGGCCGTGCTTCAGCAGCCGGGACAGGGTGGCGTAGACCTGGCCGTAGTGCAGCGGCCGGTCGTGGCCGAAGTGCTCGTCGTAGGCGCGCTTGAGGTCGTAGCCGTACCGTGGCCCGTGTTCCAGAAGGCCCAGCAACGTGTGCCCGATTGACATGCCGGCCACAGTACACAGGGTGTATAGCTGCGACCTATACACCCCGTGTTTAGCATGTTGAACTGCGGTTTTGCCTAGCGCTTTACAGTGGTGTCGTGACCACCACGGACGTGGACCTGGTGCTCGACTTCCTCAACACGGTCGACGTCGGGAAGGGCACCGACGTGCTGGCCGACGAGGTCGCGTGGCCCGCGTGGCTGGCCGCGCACGACCTGACCGCCGCGACCGGCGTCCTGGCCGCCCGCGTGGCCCTGCGGTCGGCGGTCGGCGACTCCCCACCCGCGCCCTCGGACCTGTCGACGCAGGTCACGGTGTCCCTGTCGGCGGACGGGCCGCACCTGGTCGCCGGCGACGTCGTCGGCGCGGTGCTGGCCGCGGCGACCCGGCTCGTCGTCCGCGGTGAGTGGGACCGGATCAAGATCTGCCCGGCCGCCGACTGCCGGTGGGCGTTCTACGACCGGTCCCGCAACCACTCGCGGACCTGGTGCTCGATGCGCGTGTGCGGCAACCGGGAGAAGGCCCGCGCCTGGCGAGAGCGGGCCCGCGCGGAGTAGGGCCCGCTCCCGACTCGTCGCCGTGCGTCAGTCGGTCGTCGACTTGATCATGTCCAGGAATAACGCTGCCGCGTCCGTGCCGAAAACCAGCGTCGGCCGCTCGGCGCGGGGCAGCGCATCCTGCTTGGTGTCGCGGTAGCCGACCGCGCTGTCGCTCCACCCGGTCTCGACACACGCGGAGTTGTCGGCACTGCGCGTGGACTTGCGCCAGTTGTTGATCACTGGAGGTCCTTTCTCACCCTGGCGATGAACGCCCGCGACCGCTTCGGGTTGAGCGTCAGGTGGCGGAGATGGTTCACCACCATCCCATAGTCCTCCACGGCCTCGGGATTGTCGTAGTAGTAGGCGGCTCGTCGCGTCTCCTCGTACGCGACCCGCCAATCATCGTCGAAACGGAGCAGGAAGAACGCACCCTTGAGCGCCGGATGCACGCCCACCTCGCGCGGGATGACCTGGAAGTTGATGTTCGGGCGTTCGGTCATCGCTAGCAGGTGGTCGAGCTGGCCGGCCATCACCTCCGGGCCCCCAACCGGCCGGCGCAGCGCCTGCTCCTCGATGACACACCACAGCTCCGCCGGGTTGGCGTCGCGGGTAATCACGGACTGCCGTCGCAGACGCAACGCCAGGCTCTCCACGATGTTCACGCCCGGCGTGATGGAGGCGTGGTAGGCGATGAGCTCGCGGGCGTATGCCTCGGTCTGCAACAGGCCGGTGACCAACATGGGCTCGAAGACTTCGATGCTTGTCGCGACCGCCTCCAGGCCGAGGAACAACTCGAAATCGTTCATCGAAGAGGTGGCCTCGACCTCCTGCTGGACGGTGCCCTGCTGGTTCGGCTTGAGCTTCGCGACAGCGAGCAGGTCGAGCATCACCGGCACCCGGTCTCTTCGCCCGAAGAAGTCCAACAAGACCTCCAACGCCGGCCGCGACGGGAGGTTCTTCCCGCTCACGAGGTGGGTGAACCCGACCCGGGACATCCCGAGCCGCTCACCGGCCTGAGCGTGTGTCTTGCCGGCTTGTTCGCACAGCCGGTCCAACTCGTAGCGAAGCACTCGCCGGGCCACCTTGGGGCCGAAGGTCACCTGCACGTCGCAATCCTCCTCGTAGCACACACACCGTAGCCGTAACGGGAATACCCCAGGCACAGCAGGCCATCGTTACCCGTTCCGAGTGAACATTCCAGAGATGGTGTTATCAGCTATTGCGGAACATGTTACTGATCACCACTATGTTCCCTAGGGCACCAATAAGCCCGACGACTGCCAGGAGGTCCGCATGAGCACTCCCGTATGCACCCGCGCCGGTCCAGGCTCCAGCGGTCTGGTCGCTGCCGGGTCGCTGCATGTGCGCCACCCACTCCTAGTGGTCACCACCGGAAGTACGCCGAGGGTCTCGACGGCCCAGCTTCCCGCTGGCCGCGTTGTCGGAAGGCCCAAATACAACCCGGTATGAGGACCTTCCTCCGCCTTGCCAGCGGAAACCTGGATCCGCCGATACCCCCGACGAACTTCCGGTGGCAACCACTAGCTCTGCGGCCCTGCCATGGTGCCCGGCCTGCCGTCCAGAACTGCGACCCACCAGAGAGATTGCGATCTACCGAATGACCGACAGAATTCAGGAAATCACCGCGGCCGGCCGCAGGATCGTCGCGCCTTACATCACGCCGTGGACCGGCGAGGAGGAACCCTCGCGAACGGTGGTGGAACACCGGCTCGGCATCGGATACTCGGACGAGGTGTTGGGTGACCGGGACAGCAGAGGCGTGCTCTGGCACACCCACGCATCCTTCCCAGGCCGCGGTCGGCCGAAGTTCGGTGAGATGCACCCGCAGCGGCAGCGGCGCGTCATGCGCAAGCTCCTGTGTCAGGTGTGCGCAGGCCCAGCCGACCAGAGCGACGAAGGTGTGCTGTGGCTACTCCCGGACTTCCGCGACGACTGGCCGGGCTGGCCGACGAGGATGGGGCTCGACGAGCCGCCGGTGTGCCGTCCGTGTCTGCGGCTGTCGGTTCGGGTTTGCCCGGCGCTGCGCCGTGGTGCGGTGGCCATTCGGGCGCGCGGCTACCCGCTGTGCGGCGTGTACGGCGCGGTGTACTCCCGCGGCCCGAACTCGCTGGTTTCCCGCGACGTTCGAACGGTCGCGTACGAGGACCCGGCAATCCGATGGACGCGCGCCGGACGCCTGCTACGCGAGCTGCTCGACTGCGAGATCGTGCCGTTCGACGAGGTGATCTAGCCGCATGCCATATCTCAACCGAAGGCTGATCCGTACCTGGCTGGAGGGCCACGATGTCCTGGCCGCTCACTGGTCCTGCCGGACGACCGAGACACCGCTGATGCCCTTCAGCTCACCCACGAGCGCCGAGGTCACCGCGACCGGGTACTCGTCGAGCGCGAGCGTCGTCTCTTTGCCAGGCGTGCACAGGACCAGGCGGACCGGTGTCCGGCCCTTGTGGGCAGTAAGCGTTCCCCTCAGCTCCGTGGCAACATCGTCATTGAGCTTGTCCGCCTGGACATGCATGATGAACGCCAGATCATCGACCGGATTGCTCTCCGCCTCGCTGATGTCGAGCGGGATCACCCCGGACCCGAATACCGACATGCGGTCCTCGCGCCAGTTCACCCGGCCCTGAACGGCTACCGCGCTGTCCGGTACGAGGTCGGTGTGGAGCACCGAGTAGGACTTCGCGAAGAAGAGCACCTCGATCGATGCGTCGAGGTCTTCGAGGGTGACGATCGCCCAAGGCTCACCTTGCTTGTTGACCCGCCGGTCGACGGACGCGATCATCCCCGACACGACGATCTCACCCTCCTTCGGCGCCTCGTCGAGGACCGCCGCGATCGGCTTGGGGGCGTGCTTACGAAGTATGCGCTGCGCGCCGTCCAGCGGATGCGCGGACACGTAGAGGCCGAGCATCTCTCGCTCGTTGGCCAGCAGTTGCTTTCGGGCCCACTCCTCGACGCCGAGCTTGAGGTGCGCGAGCGGCGACGCGTCGGACGATGGGGCCTCGTCACCGGCGCCGAAGAGGTCGAACTGCCCCATCGCCTCCTGGCGCTTCAAGCCGGTGACCGCTTCCACAGCCTCCTCGTGCACCTGAACCAGCGACAACCGAGTGTGCCCGAACGAGTCGAACGCCCCGGCCTTGATCAAGGACTCGATGGTGCGCTTGTTGCAGCACACCAGCTCGGCCTTCTCCAGGAAGTCGGTGAACGAGGTGAAACTGCTCTTCTCCTCCCGCGTGCGGATGACCGAGTGCACCACGTTCGCGCCGACGTTGCGGACGGCGCCGAGGCCGAACCTGATGTCACCCCCCGCGGCGGCGAAGTACAGGCCGGACTGGTTGATGTCCGGCGGCAGCACCTTGATGCCCATGCGGCGGCATTCGGCGAGGTAGATCGCGGATTTGTCTTTGTTGTCACCGATCGAGGTGAGCTGCGCGGCCATGAACTCGGCCGGGAAGTTGGCCTTGAGGTAGGCCGTCCAATAGGACACCAGGCCGTAGCCGGCGGTGTGCGACTTGTTGAACGCGTACCCGGCGAACGGAAGCATCACGTCCCACAGGGTTTGGGTCGCCGCCGCGGAGAAGCCGTTGCCCGTCATCCCGGCGCGGAAGCCCTCGAACTCCTTCTCGATGATCTCCTTCTTCTTCTTGCCCATCGCGCGGCGAAGGAGGTCCGCGCCACCGAGGCTGTACCCGGCAAGCTGCTGGGCGATCGCCATGACCTGCTCCTGGTACACGAGCAGGTGGTAGGTCTCCCCGAGGATCGGATCCAGCGCGTCGTTCAGCTCGGGATGGATGGGCTTGATCTTCTGCCGCCCGTTCGAGCGCTCGGCGTAGTCGATGTGTGCGTTGGCGGCCATCGGACCTGGCCGGTACAGGGCGAGAACGGCGGCGATGTCGCCGAACTTCTTCGGCTGCATCCTGCGCAGCAGGTCGCGCATGGCGCCGCCGTCGAGCTGGAACACGCCGAGGGTGTCGCCCTTGCCCAGCAGCTCATAGGTTTTCGGGTCGTCCAGCGTGAGCGTGGCGAGATCGATGTCGATGTCGTGGTTGGCCTTGACTTCCTTGATCGTGTCGTCGACCACCGTCAACGTGCGCAAACCGAGGAAGTCCATCTTCAGCAGACCGATGTCCTCGCAGGACGGGAAGTCCCAGCCAGTGATGATCGATCCGTCGTCGCGCTTCCACAGCGGGATGACGTCGAGGAGCGGCTGCGCGGAGAGAATGACCGCGCAGGCATGCACACCGGCGTTTCGCGTCAGACCTTCCAGGCCGCGCGCGGTGTCCATGATCTTCGCCACCTGCGTGTCGGACTCGACCAGGTTGCGAACCTCGGTGGCTTCGACATAGCGCTCGTGCTGCGGGTCGAAGATGCCCGACAGCGGGATGTCCTTGGCCGCCACCGGCGGTGGCAAGGCCTTGGAGATCCGGTCAGCGATGGAGAACCCCGGCTGGCCGTGCAACACCCGAGCGGCGTCCTTCAAGGCCGCCTTGGTCTTGATGGTGCCGAAGGTGATGACCTGGGCGACGTTCTCCGCGCCCCACTTGTCGACCGTGTACTCCATGACCTCGCCGCGCCGACGCTCGTCGAAGTCGAAGTCGAGGTCGATGTCTGGCGGGCTGACCCGTTCCGGGTTCAGGAACCGCTCGAAGATCAGGCTGTGTTCGATCGGGTCGAGGTCGGTGATCTGCAGGATGTAGGCCACCAACGACCCGGTAGCCGAACCTCGGCCGGGCCCGACCGCGATCTTTCTCGACTTGGCCCACCGCACCAGGTCGCCGACCACCAGGAAGTAGCCGGGAAAGCCCATCTGTGAGATCACGCCGAGCTCGAAGTCGATGCGCTCCTGGTAGCCCGGGGGCAACCCGTCCTTGAACCGGTCCGGCGTGTACTGCTCCACCTCGCGGCGAAGCAGCAGATCCTCGGTCTCGCCCTCGGCCAGCGGAAACCGCGGCATCCGGTCTACCTCGGCGAACACCTCACCGTAGGACTGGACGCGTTCGGCGATGAGCAGCGTGCTGTCCGCCGCGCCGGGCACCTGCTGATCCCAGTACGCGCGCATGTCCGCGGCCGACTTGAGGTAGTACCCGTCGCCGTCGAACTTGAACCGGTTGGGGTCGTCCAGCGTCTTGCCGGACTGGACACACAGCAGTGCGGCGTGCGCTTCGGCCTGGTCCTGCGTGACGTAGTGGCTGTCGTTGGTGGCCAGCGGCCGCAGGTCGAGCTTGCGCCCGATCTCCAGCAGGCCGTCCCGGACGGACTGTTCGATCCGCAGCCCGTGATCCATCAGCTCGAGGAAGAAGTTCTCGTGGCCGAACATGTCGCGGTAGTCGGCAGCCGCTTGCAGGGCCTCGGCGGACTGGCCCAGCCGAAGGCGCGTCTGCACCTCGCCAGAGGGACATCCGGTGGTGGCGATGATCCCCGTCGCGTGCGCACTGATCAGGTCTCGGTCCATCCGAGGCTTGCGGTAGTAGCCCTCGAACGAAGCCAGGCTGGACAGCCTGAACAGGTTGCGCAGGCCCGTGGCGTCGGCCGCCAACATCGTCATGTGGGTGTAGGCGCCGCTGCCGGAGACATCGCCGCCCTCGCCGAACTCGTCAGTGCCGCGCTGGTTGGCCTGCCCCCAGAAGATCGGCTTCTTGTGATACCGGCTGGCTGGGGCGATGTACGCCTCGATACCGATGATCGGCTTGACGCCGCTGTTGCGCGACTGTCGGTAGAACTCGGCGGACCCGTACATGTTGCCGTGGTCGGTCATCGCGACGGCCGGCATACCCAAGCGTTGCGCCTCGGCGAACAGCGGAGCAACCTTGGCCGCACCGTCCAGCATCGAGTACTCGGTGTGAACATGCAGGTGACGAACGAGTCCCCGGACACCGACTGCAACCTCCCAAACACCTGGTCGACGAGCTGTCACGGCATCGCCTGCCGGGTCGCGACCACCTACCCTAGCCATCCCGAGGGCTAGGACGTCGGCGCAACACCGGGGCCGGTTCAACCTAGGTCGGACCACCGACAAGACCTCGGCGGCTCAGAGGATGAGCTGGGCCACCGTGTAGATCAGCAGACCCGCGAGCGCGCCGACGACCGTGCCGTTGATCCGGATGAACTGCAGGTCGCGGCCGACCTGGAGCTCGATCTTGCGGGAGGTCTCCGCCGCGTCCCAGCGCTGGACCGTGTCGGTGATCAGCGTGGTGATCTCGTCGCGGTAGTTGAGCACGACGTACGAGGCCGCGCCCTCGACCCAGCTGTCGACCTTGTCCCGGAGCGAGTCGTCGTCGGTGAGGCGGGTGCCGAGGGAGATCAGGCCCTCGCGGACCCGCTTGCGCAGCTCGCTGGACGGGTCCTCGGCCGCGTCGAGCAGCATGGCCTTGGCGGCGGACCAGGCCGAGCCGATGACGTTCTGCACCTCGGGGTGGTCCAGCACCTGCTGCTTGACCGCCTCGGCCCGCTGCATGGTGGCCTCGTCGGTCTGCAGGTCCTGGGCGAACTCGGCGAGGAACTTGTCGATCGCGAGCCGCATCGGGTGGTTCGGGTCGGTCTTGACCAGCCACGCGAACGACAGCACCTCGCCGTAGACCTTGTCCGCCACCATCGAGTCGACGAACTTCGGCGACCAGGTCGGCGCCCGGTCCGACACGACCCGCAACACGGCGGTGTGGTTGCCCTTGACCCACTCGTAGGCCCGGTCGCACATCAGGTCGACGAGCTTGTGGTGCGCGCCGTCGGCGAACACGCCGGACAGCAGCTTGCCCAGCGGCGGCCCCCACGGCACGGCCACCGCCCGGCGCACGACGGCCTGCTCCATGACGGCCTGCACGTCCTCGTCCCGGAGCACCGCGACCACGCCGCGCACGACGGTCGACAGCTCCGCGGTGACCCGGTCGGCGTTGGCGGGGTGGGCGAGCCACCCGCCGAGCCGCCCGGTCACGCCGACCCGGCGCAGCCGCTCACGGACCACCCGCTCGGACAGGAAGTTGGTGCCGACGAACTCGCCGAGGCTGTCGCCGAGCGCGTCCTTGCGGGTGGGGATGATCGCGGTGTGCGGGATCTTGATGCCCAGCGGGTGGCGGAAGAGCGCGGTGACCGCGAACCAGTCGGCGAGCGCGCCGACCATGCCCGCCTCGGCGGCGGCCTTGAGGTAGCCGACCCACGCCGGGGCGCCCGCCGACTGCCAGAACGACGTCGCGAGGAAGATCACCGTGGCGCCGAGCAGGAACGACAGCGCCACCAGCTTCATCTTCCGCAGGCCGCGCTGCTTCTCCGCCTCACCCGGTACCGGGGCGCTGTTCACCGGGGCTGTCAGTTGCCGCACACGACCATTGTCCGTGAGGATGCGTAACCGTGCGCCGGAATGCCTTGGTCCCCCGTCTCGAGCCGTTCACCTCGACGATCTTCGCGGAGATGACCGCGTTGGCCGCCCGGACCGGGGCGGTGAACCTGGGCCAGGGCTTCCCCGACACCGACGGGCCGCCGTCGATGCTCGCCGAGGCGCAACGGGCGATCGCGACCGGGGTGAACCAGTACCCGCCCGGCCCCGGCCGGCCCGAGCTGCGGGCGGCCATCGCCGCCCAGCGCGCCGCGGTCTACGGCACGTCGTTCGACCCGGGCTGCGAGATCCTGGTGACGGTCGGCGCGACCGAGGCGATCGCCGCGGCGATGCTCGCGCTGGTCCAGCCGGGCGACGAGGTCGTGCTGTTCGAGCCCTACTACGACTCGTACGCGGCGTCGGTGGCGCTGGCCGGCGCGACGCGGCGGGTCGTGTCGCTGGTGGAGGAGCCCTCGGGTCGGTTCGGCGTCGACCTCGAGGCGCTGCGTGCGGCGATCACGCCCCGCACCCGGGTCCTGCTGATGAACTCACCGCACAACCCGACCGGCACCGTCTTCACCGCCGCCGAGCTCGCGGGCATCGCCGAGCTGTGCGTGGAACACGACCTGATCGCGGTCACCGACGAGGTCTACGAGTGCCTCACCTACGACGGCGTGGCCCACATCCCGCTCTGCACGCTGCCCGGGATGGCCTCCCGCACCGTGACCATCTCCAGCGCGGGGAAGATGTTCAACTGCACGGGATGGAAGATCGGCTGGGCGTGCGGTCCCGCCGAGCTGGTGTCGGCGGTGCGGGCGGCCAAGCAGTTCCTGACCTTCGTCGGCGGCGCACCGTTCCAACCGGCCGTCGCGCACGCCCTGGCGCACGAGTCCGCGTGGGTCTCGGCCCTGCGCGACGACCTCGCGGCGAAGCGGGACCGGCTGGCGGCGGGCCTGACCGAGGCGGGCTTCGAGGTCCGCCCCAGCGCCGGGACCTACTTCGTGTGCGCCGACGTGCGACCGCTCGGTTTCGCGGACGGGTCGGAGCTGTGCTGGCAGCTGCCGGAGCGCATCGGCGTGGCCGCGGTCCCGGTCCAGGTGTTCACCGACAACCCGGCACGGTGGCGGCACATCGTGCGGTTCGCGTTCTGCAAGCGCGACGAGGTCCTCGACGAGGCGATCGAGCGGCTAGCCCGCCTCCCCGGAATTTAATGTGTTCCTTGCGTTCCGGCGGATGGTGCCGGTTGGCGGGGTGGTTGGTGGTTGCGTGGCGTCACGGTCCCCTGAGGTTGCGTTTTGGCGGTGGGGGGTTTGTGCCAAGCCACGTCAAGTTGCGTACGCGACGATCCACGGGGCATCCGCTAACCGAGGCACCCGAACCCGAGGTGCCCGTGCGCCCGCTGCGCCTCGGCGAGGGCGGCCGCCACGCCGAGGCCCGCCGCGAGCCGCTCGTACAACCCGGCCATGAGTCGGGTGGCGGCGGCGTCGGGGACGGGAGTCGTGCTGGCCACCAGGGCGGTGCCGCGCCGGAGCAGGACGGCCGCGAGCCCGATGAGCCCACCGCGTGCTCCCTCACAGGCGGAGAGGACGAGCAGCCGGGGCGGCTCGGCGAGCCGGTCGAGGTCGTAGGCGTAGAGCGGACCGTCGGCGAGCTCGACACCCGAGAACATCGGGCTGTCCTCCCTGAACCGGCAATGTGCCGCGATGTGCACCAGCTCCGCCCCGTCCATGGCGGCGAGCACCGGGTCCACCCTCGATCGTCGCTGCCCACCCCAGCGCCGGTGCAGCTGACGGATCTCCCGGTCGGCGTGCTCCAGGTTCGGCCCGGCCACCCAGACCCGCCGTCCCGTGCCCGGTGTCCTCGGTTCCCACGCGCCGGCGGACGGCACGACCGACACCGGCCTCCCGACACAGCTGGGCAGCGCCGCCCACGGCAGGTCCCGCAGCTCCCCGGCGGGCACGACGACCAGTGCCCGATCGCCGAGGAGCGGCCGCACCGGCGCGAGGAGGGTGCGATCGAGCCGCTCGGCGGCCAGCCGCTCGGCCGAACCACGCACCCCGGCCGCGAACCGCAGGGCATCGACGTGGTCGGCCAACCGCCGGCCTTCCCGAGCCGGTGCAGCCGCGCCCTCCGGTCGACGACCGAGACGACCCCCAGCTCCCCGTCAGCTACCCAGTAGCTGAGCAACGCCGTCGCGCCGAGCCGGTCGAGCCCGTCGAGCCGCGACTCGGCGCGACTCGGCGTGGACCCCTTGGCGCCGAAGGACAGTCGCCGAACCGCCTCCTCCAGCGCGGCAACCCGTCGAGGTGCCCCGCCGCGCGCGTCCCGCAGCTCGACCAGCGCCGCCCGCAGCGCCGGATCCTCCGGCGGCCGCACCGGCGCGATCCGCGACGCGGCGATCCGGCCCCGCTCGACCCAGGCCAGCACGGTCCGCGGGTCGCCGGCCCGCACCGCCGCGCCGAGCCCGGTCCTGGCCAGCTCCGCGGCAAGCCCGGCTACCCCGGCCCGCAACTCCGGCGCCCCCATGCCGGCGGCGTACCGATCGACGACGCCGAGCCCGGCTCGGCACGCCGGCAGGACCGACCGCCCGTCCAAGGCGGCAAGCCGGGCCCGGGCCAGCCACCCGGCAGCCCGCAAGGCGGCCGGCCCACGCACCCGCTCCCGCTCGACCGCGCGAAGCAGCCGCCGAGCGACCCGAGGCTCCGCGACCTCGGCAGCGGCGACCCGCAACCAGGCCGCCTCCAACCGAAACCCGTACCGCTCGGCTCGCGCGGCAACGAGCCCGGCCTCGGCCGCGGACGCGCCGGCTCGCTCGGCGAGGTGGATGCGGAGCTCCAGCGCGCGGGCGGCGGTCACCCAAGCGGCCCTGCGCTGCCCGCGAAACAGCGCCGACGCGCGGCGGGCGGCGTGCCGGGCCATCGGGAGGTCGCCCGCGCGAAGGGCACATTCCCCCAGCGCCAGGCATGCCTCGGCCAGCCGCAACCCACGACCGGCGTCATCGAGCAGCGCCGATGCCCGCGAGAGGGCCTCACCCGCGTCCGCGACGAGGCCACCGGCCAGCAACGTGTTCGCGCGGTCCACCATGGCCTCTGGCGCGCGCACGCCGGCCCGCTCGGCCTCGTCGAACAGCGACAGAGCCCGAGGGATGTCACCGGCCTGCGCGGCGACGAACCCGCGGTTGTGCAGGCAGGAGGCGGCCCGGTCCGACTCCCCGCGAGCCGCGCAAAGCCGTTGCGCCGCGGCGAGATCCGCCTCGGCGGCGGCCAGCCGGAGCTGCAACGACCGCACCACGCCCCGGCCGACCAGCCCGTTGGCCTCCCACCGGATGTCACCGCGCCGGCGGCTGGCGACGATCGCCGAGGTGAGCACCGGAACCGCCCGGTCGTAGTCCCCGCCGACGCACAGGTTCAGCCCCCGGACGCACCGCGCCCGCGCCGCCAACGCACCCGGCAACCGGGCCGGCAGCGCCGCCAGGTACCGCTCGCTGGCGTCCAGATCCCCGCGGTTGTGCTCGATCCACGCCAGCAGCAGCCCCAACTCCGCCCGATGCCCGACCGCGGCGCCGAACGCACGCAGCGCCACCCGCCGAGCGGTGGTGAACTCACCCAGCTCCACCCACGCACTCGCGGCGGCGTGCCGCGCGGCCACCCGGGTGGCCGCGTCCGCCCGCCGGCCCGCCAGCACCGCACCGGCCCGCCGCAGAGCGAGCTCCGGATCCACCAGCGCGAGGTCGACCAGCTCTCTCCCGGGCGCGGTCACGGGGTGAACCACCGAGTCGCGCGTGGGCTCCCGGCCGGTTCCACCAGGACCAGGCGGAGCGGGCCGGCCGGAACGCCGGTGAACCTGAAGTAGCCCACCTCGTCCGGCTCCGCCGTGGCCCGGCCGTCGGGCCAGTGCAGGTCCACCCGGGTCGACGGCGGGGCGAGGCCGGTCACCGCCAGCAGCGCGCGGTGCCGGCGCAGCTCCAGGTGCACCGCCGCCGGTTCGGCGGGGCGGCCGAAGCTCATTCGGCGGGTGCCCTCGGACCGGAGCAGTGGCTCGGGGAGCGAGACCAGCCAGTCGATGTTCACCAGGGCGCCTGCCGCCTCGGCGGCGGCCAGCACGGAGGCCGGGACCGGGTCGGCCTCGCGGAGGAGCCCGGCCAGGTCGGCCAGCAGGGCGCGGTCGGAGAGCCAGGTCATCCCGCGGACTCCTCACGGATGTCGTGAACCGCCAGGCGGCGGCGCAGGACATCCAGGCACCGCGTGCGGGTCTGGCCGACGCTGTTCACCTTGATCCCCAGTGCCCGGCCCAGCTGGGCGTACGTCAGGCCCGGTGCGTGCGCCAGCAAGCTCAGCAGGGCGCGGCAGCGCTCGGGCAGCGACTCGAACGCCTGCCACAAGACGCGGTCCCGGGCCGAGCGCAGGACGACCGGCTCCGGGCCGAGCTCCGGGGTCTCGGGAGCGTCGAACCAGTCCGCCGGGATCTCCCGGCGGTGGTGGGCCAGGACGTTCAGGCACTCGCGCCGGGCGGTCGTCGCGATCCATCCGGCCAGCCGATCGGGGTTGCGCAGCTTTCCCAGGTTCTCGGCTGTCGCCATCCAGGTGTTCTGGGCCGCGTCCGCCGCATCGGCCGACGTCAGGCGGTGTCGTCTCGCCACCGACCACACCAGCGGCGCGTACTCGCGGACCAGCTCGGACCAGGCCGCCTCGTCCCCGGACAGGACGGCGAGCACCAGCTCGCGTTCGGTAGTCATGCCATCTCCCTCCGTGTCCGGAGGGTCGGACGAAGCCGGGCTCGTCCAGGAGCCCGGCAACCGCCGAAATGAGTAGGACTACCCGGCCACCTTCAGCTTCGCCTCGGCCGCGGTCAGGCCGGCGCGCATCAGGCGGGCCACGTCGGCGGCCGTCCGGGGCGCGGCGAAGGACGTGCCGCTCCAGCGGGCGGCGCCGTAGACGCGGGGCTCGGTGTCCGGCGCGAGGCCCGGGCCGGTACGGAGCCGGACGTGGCTGCTCACCACGTCGACCCCGGGCGCGATCGTGTCCACCCACGGGCCGTGGTTCGAGAACGGGGCCCTGACGCCGACCGCGACCACGTCCGGCGACGCCGCGGGCCAGAACGGGCGGGAGGTCCCGCCGTTGCCGGCCGCGGCCACCACGACCGCGTCCTCGAACAGTGCGAGCTCGCGGGCGAGCACCGGCGGGCAGCGGTCGTCGGCCGTGTGGCAGCCGGCCGACAGCAACAGGATGTCGACGTGCTCACGGGTGCGCATCGCGCGGTGCCGGATCGCGCGCAGGGCCTCTGCCACGGTCCGGTCGTCGGTCAGGCCCTGGGACGACAGGACGCGGCGGTGCCGGACGGTCACGCCGGGCGCGTTGCGGAGCAGCACGCCGGTGACGAAGGTGCCGTGGCCCGCCTGGTAGTCGGCCACGCCGTCGTCGTCGGCATCCAGGACCTCCGGCTGCAGCCCCCACTCGGACAGCCAGCGGCGGCCGGCGAACCACGGGTGCGGGTCGAGCCCGCTGTCGAGCACGGCCACGGTCACCGGCGGGTCCCACAGCTCCTCCGGCGGCGCGGGCGGCAGGGTGGCCGGCTCGGGGACGGCACCCGTGCCCAGCAGGATCGGCGAGCCGACATGCACGTGGTTGACCGACACCGGCAGCCGCTCGCCCAGCTCCTCGGCCAGCGACACGCACTCGACCCCGGACCGCAGCCGCAGGGTCGCCGCCGACTCGGCCGGCTCGACGCGGTCCACCCAGCGATCGAGGGTGGACATCGCCGAGTCCACCGCGTCGGCGGGCAGCAGCAGCTCGCCCGGCCGGACCAGGCACTCCCGCGGCCCACCCGGATCGTGCACCAGCAGGTCGGGCTCGTCGCGCTGCCAGCGCCGCGCCCACTCGGTCAGCGACATCCTCACGTGAACACGGTGCGCGGACCCCGCGCCGTCCGCTCGGGGGAACGGCGATGATCACCCTATGAGGTCAGCGGCCACTAGCCTCACGGCAAGTGATCAACATTGGCCCATACGGCCGATAAGGTGCGCTTTTACCGTCTTTCCGGGTGGATTCGACGCCGCTAGGGTGCACATTGTCGGTGCGTTGCTAGATAGTGTGCACTGTCGAACGGCATCCGTTGGGCACGTGGCGTGAGCGAAGTGAACGGTGGTGGTCGCTGTGGACGGCGCGAGTCCGGCGCCCGCCGCCGGCAGCCGGCTACGTCGACTTCTGCGCCGCGGACTGCTGATAGCCACCGTCACCGCGGCCGGCTGGTTGCTCAGCGCGACGTTCGCCAACTCGGCTTCCGCCGACGAGCCGCTGCCCGACACGCCACCGGCCCAGGAAGAGGTGCCGGTCTCCGACGAACCGGCCGACACACCGACCGACCTCCCCGCCGACGAACCGGTCGACGCACCCGCGAACACCCCCGCGGACGAACCGGCCGACGAGCCCGTCGAGCCGCCGGTCGACGAGGTACCGGCGCCGCCGGCCACCGAACCGGTCACGGAACCCGTCACCGAGCCGATCACCGAGCCGATCGGCGAGCCCGACCAAACGCCGGTGACCGACCCCGCCACCGAGCCGGCCGCCGAGCCGGTCCAGCAGCAGAGCCAAGCGCCGCAGCCGAGCGGCCTCATCGGTGGCCTCACCAACACGCTCGGCGGGATCACCCACGCGGTCGCGGACGTCGCCGCCGCCGTGCTGGACAACACCGGTCACGCCCTCGCGCCGATCGTCACGCCGCCCGCCAATGGCTCGATGCTCCCGCTGCCCTACCTGCTGCCCGACCTCGGGCTTCCCGGCCTCGGCGGCCCGCTCGACCCGGACGGCACCTCGCGTGCCGAGGTCGTGCCGGTCCCGGCCGCCCCGCCAGCGCTGCCGGCAACCCCGGCATTACCCCCGACCATCGTCATCGCGCCGGAGCACACTCCGCGCGCGGCGGTGGCCGTCGGGACTCCACAGAGCACGTCCAGCCAGCCCGGCAGTGCCGCCGAGCATGCCGACGAGTCCGGCCCTGGTCGGCCGGTCAAGGCCCCCGCCGCGCCGGTCGCGCCGGGCGGAACCGCCGTGTCCACCGCACACGACAACGCCGGCGGCGCGCGCGGCCCCCACGGGATGCTCGCCGCGCAGACCTCGCTCCAGCTTTCGGCTTCCGGGTTCACCACCCGCAGCCGGGCGGCGGACGTCACGGGTCGGGTCGTCGGGCTGCCCGCCATCTCGCCTGATTGATCGACCTGGGCCCGCTGGACCCGTCTGCCCTGATCAGCCCGGACCTACCAGTCGCGTAGGCCACCCGGACCTACTCACTGGCCCGATCGCGTCCCGGCACATCCGCTGCCCGACGGATCACGCTCACACCTACACAGACTTCTGAGCCACCCGACCTGCCGACCGCGCCCGGTCAGGTCGGGACCTGGCCCCGGCGCCGCGATGCCCCCGCGGCGCCGGGGCTCCCCCCTCTGGCAGCTCGACCGGTCGGCACAACGAGGGGCTGTGCCGGCCCGACCCTGCCGAGCAAACCAGAGGCGAACAGTGCGCTGGATGGCCGCGTTGGACTAGGCCATCCAGCGCACTGCTTTCTACCCTGTATACCGTCTGCCGCGCTAGTGTCCCGCGCCGGAAGTCTGTTGCTTATACCGGCGGATCCAGGTTTCTGCTGGCAAGGCGCCGGTTCGTCCTCGTACCGGGTTGTACTCGGGCGGACCGGCTACGCCGCCAGCAGGAAGCTGGGCCGGCGAGATACGTGATGAACTGTGGTCAGGTGACCGGAATCAGCCCGTTGTCCGCTATCGGGGCACGACTTTCAGCCACCGAGGCCGCGCGAGCGCCAGCCGGCGGGCCGCCTCCCGCAACGTGTCAGCCGGTTGGGTGTAGGGCAGCCGCAGCCACCGCTCCAGCCCTCCGTGCGCGGCGAAGAACGACCCGGGCACCACCCGCACGCCGAAGTTCTGCGCCACCGCCGCGATCCGGGTGCTCACCGGCGCGGGCAGCCGGCACCACAGCGAGAGCCCGCCGTCCGGCACCCGGAACGACCAGTCCGGGCACTGCGCCCGCACCGCGTCGACGAGCACGTCTCGCTGCGCGGCGAGCAGCGCCCGACGGTCGGCGAGCGCCGCGGGCGGGGCGCCGAGCAGTTCGGCCAGTACCAACTGCTCGAACACCGGCGAGCCGAGGTCCAGCCCGCGCCGGGCCGCGACCAGCCGGTTGACCAGCTCGGCGGACGCCCGCACCCAGCCGATCCGCAGGCCACCCCAGTGCGACTTGCCGGCCGAGCCGGTGGCGAGCACGAGGTCCCCGGCGAACGCGGCGAGCGGGCCGGGCGCGGGCGAGCCGCCGGTCAGGTCCAGCTCGACCTGCGTCTCGTCGACGACCACCGGCGTCCGCGCCCGGCGCAGGGCCGCGCCGAGCCGCGCGCGGCCGGCCTCGTCGAGCCGGAAGCCGGTCGGGTTGTGGAAGTCGACGACCAGGTAGGCGAGCCGGGGCGCGGCCTGGCGCAGGGTGGCCTCGACGCCGTCGAGGTCCCAGCCGCCGTCGGTCATCACGACCGGTACCGGGATGGCGTGCGCGGCGCGGACCGCCTCGATCGCGTTCGGGTAGGTCGGCTGTTCGATCATCACCCGGTCGCCCGGTCCGACCAGCAGGCGCAGCGCCATCGCGAACCCGTGGTGCGCGCCGTTGGTCACCAACACCTCGTCCGGCGAGGTCGGCAGGCCGCGCTCGGTGTACCGCTCGGCGATGCGTTCGCGCAGCTCGGGCAGGCCCTGCTCGTAGTAGCCGTGGCCGGTGAGCTCGCCGGCGAGCCGAGGGAGCACGGCCTCGGCCGCCGCGGCCACACCCGGGATCGAGGCCGGCACCGCCCTGGCGAAGTCGATGACCTCGCTCAGCCGGCCGCCGTCGGTGATGACCCCGCCGCCCGACGCGCCGCGCGGCATCGCGGTCCACGAGCCGGCGCCGCGCCTGCTGACCACCAGGCCGTCGGCCCGCAGCCGGTCCCACGCCGAGGCCACCATCGTCCGGCTGACGTCGAGCGCCGTGGCCAGCTCGCGCTCGGGTGGCAGGCCGGTGCCGGCCGGCAGCCTGCCGTCGAGCACGAGCATCCGGATGCCCGCGGCCAGGTCGGCGGCGCCGTGCCGGGAGCCGTGTCGCCGCCACGTGCCGAGCAACTGAGCCAATCTGCGGGCATTTACCCGTCCACCTGGTGGGACAGTGGCGTTCATGTGGCCAATTCTTTCAGATTGGTCATTGATAAGCGAGACTCTGCGGCCTGAGTATGGCCAGGTGGCACAGATTGACCTGCAACCGATCCCCGTGACGACCCGACCGCTGCGCCGGCTGCCTCAGCTCGCCTGCGGGCTCGTGCTCTACGGCGCGAGCATGGGCCTGATGATCCGCGGCGGGCTCGGCCTCGACCCGTGGGACGTGCTGCACGAGGCATTGTCGAGGCGGACCGGGCTGACGTTCGGCACGGTGACCGCGCTGGTCGGCGCATTGGTGCTGCTGTGCTGGATCCCGATAAGGCAGCGGCCGGGGGTCGGCACGGTGGCGAACATCCTGGTCATCGCGGTCGCCGTGGACCTCACGCTGGCGCTGGTCGACCCGCAGTCGATGCTCGCCGTGCGGATCGCCTTCATGGTCGCCGGCGTGGTGCTGAACGGCCTGGCCACCGCCGCGTACATCGGCGTGCGGCTCGGTCCCGGGCCGCGCGACGGCCTCATGACCGGCTTCGGCGCCCGCACGGGCGTGTCCATCCGGGTGGTGCGCACGGCGATCGAGCTGACCGTGCTGGCCACCGGGTGGCTCCTCGGCGGCACGGCCGGCGTCGGCACCGTGGTCTACGCGCTCGCGATCGGCCCGCTCACGCAGGCGTTCCTGCCACTGGTGACCTGGCGGGGCACAATCGAGCGGTGACGGCGTGGACGTGTCCGAACTGCGACCGGCGGTTCGGCCGACGCAACCAGTCGCACGAGTGCGCGCCCGCGATGCCGCTCGAGGAGTACTTCGCCACCGGCCCGCCGTTCGAGCGACCGATCTTCGAGGCGGTGCACGCGCACCTGACGTCGCTCGGTCCACTGCACCTGGAGCCGGTGTCGGTCGGGCTGTTTTTCAAGCGGTCGCGGACGTTCGCCCGGCTGCGGCCCATGACGCGCTGGGTGGTGCTGTCGTTCATCCTGAGCCGCACGGTCACCGACCAGCGGATCACCCGCCGCGTCACGGTCTCCGGCAACCGCGAGCGTTGGACTCGCGGGTCCCGAGCGTTGGACTCGCGGGGTCAGCTTGCCTTCGCGAGCTTCGCGCGGGCCTCCGCGTAGGTCAGGCCGTGGTCGGCCAGCACCTGCGCGGTGATCCCGTCGCCCGCGGCCATCGCCAGCAGCAGGTGCTCGTCGGTGACCCGCGGCGCCCGCTCGCGTTCGGCCTCGCGCACCGCCTCGAGCACCACGAGGCGGGTGGTCGTCGTGAACCGTTCGAACATGTCATGCCCTCCCGTGCTTCTTGTGCACCGCCTGCCGGCTGACGCCGAGCT
The DNA here is from genome assembly GCF_009379765.1 of Actinophytocola sp. GTDB lineage: Bacteria > Actinomycetota > Actinomycetes > Mycobacteriales > Pseudonocardiaceae > Actinophytocola. Next base: position 51,652 of record NZ_WHTD01000011.1, read on the forward strand.
CCGCCGCGATCTCCTGCCACGACCAGCCCTTCGCCCGCGCGTTGCGGACCTGCACCGACTCCAGTCGTTCGAGCAGCGTGCGCAGTGCCGCGACCGCCCGCAGGCCCACCCGCGGATCCCGGTCGCCGGCCGCGCTCGCCAGCTGCGTCGCCTCACTCATCCCGTCAACCTACGTTGACATCTCGAAAAATGTCAACTCAGGTTGACATGATCTCTGGGTACCCTGGAGATCATGATCAAGGACTGGCCGGGGGCCTGATGCCGACCGTCGAGGTGGCCGAGCGCCCTGGCGTCGGGCTGGACGGAAAGGTCCGGCCGAGCGAGGACGTCGTCGCGGTGCTGCCCAACGCCGTCGTGCTGCTGGACGGCGCCACGTCGCTGCGGCCCGAGCTGCCGAGCGGTGGCTGGTACGCGAGCCGGCTGGTCGGCCAGCTCACCGGCCGGCTCACCGGCTACCCGGACGCGGACCTGGCCGACCTGCTCGCCGCGTCCATCCGCGCGCTGGCAAGGGAGACGGGACTGGTGCCGGGCGAGTCGCCGTCGAGCACGGTCGCGGTGGTGCGGTGGAACGCGTCGACGGTCGAGGGCCTGGTGCTGGCGGACAGCCCGATCGTCGCGGTCACCGCCGGCGGCCCGCAGGTCCTCGCCGACGACCGGATCGCGAGCCTGCCCCGCCCGGGCGGCTACCGGGAACGGCTGCGGGACGGCGCGGGCTACGGCGACGAGCACCTGGCCGCACTGCGCACGTCGGGCAGCGCGGTCGGCCGGCTGCGCAACACCGAAGGCGGCTTCTGGGTGGCCGAGGCCGACCCGGACGCCGCATACGAGGCCCGCCGCGCGAGCTGGCCGCGCGCCGAGGTCCGCCAGGTCCTGCTGGCGAGCGACGGCGTGTCCTGCGGCGTCGACGACTACCGGATCTTCCCGGACTGGTCGGCCGTGCTGGACCTGGCCGGTGCGAAAGGCGCCAACGCGGTGCTGGACGCCGTCCGCGCCGCCGAGCAGGACGACCCGCACGGCACCCGCTGGCCCCGCCCCAAACCCCACGACGACCAGGCCCTGGCCATCGTGGACTTCGACTAGTCCGCCTCCCCGGGATTCAAAGTGTTGGTTGCGTTCCGGCGGATGGTGCGGATCTCGGGTGGTTGGTGGCTGGGTGGCGTCACGGTCCCCTGAGGTTGCGTTGGTCGGCGCGAGGCTTGTGCCAAGCCACGTCCAACCCGTACGCGATGATCCATGGGGCATGCCTTAATTCCGGCCGAGGCCCTCCCACTGGAAGCCGGCGCGGCGGACCACGTCCGGGTCGAGCAGGTTGCGGGTGTCGACGACCACCGGGGCGCCGACCACGTCCGCCAGCTTCGTCCAGTCCAGGCCGCGGAAGTCCGGCCACTCGGTCAGCACGACCAGCGCCTCGACGCCCTCCGCGGCGACGTACGGGTCGTCGACCAGCGTGATGCCGTCCAAGTCCTCGCGGCCCTGGCCCGAGCGCAGCGCCGGGTCGTAGGCCACCAGCGTCGCGCCGGCCTGGCGCAGCAGGGCCGCGACCGCGAGGGCCGGGGAGTCACGCAGGTCGTCGGTGCCCGCCTTGAACGCGAGGCCCAGCAGGCCGAGCTTCACCTTCGACAGCGAGCCGCCGCGCTTGCCGGTGACGGCCGTGCGCACCTTCTCCACCATGCGCTGGCGCTGCCGGTTGTTCGTGTCGATGGTCGCGCGGATGAGGCGGAACTCGAAGTCCGCCGCGTCGGCCAGCTGCAGCATCGCCGAGGTGTCCTTGGGCAGGCACGACCCGCCCCAGCCCGGGCCCGGCTGCAGGAACGCCTGGCCGATGCGCTTGTCGTAGCCCATGCCCTCGGTGACGTCGGAGATGTCCGCGCCGAGCCGGTCGCACAGCTCGGCGATCGCGTTGACGTAGGACAGCTTCATCGCGAGGAAGCAGTTCGCCGCGTACTTCACCAGCTCGGCGCTCGCGGCGTCGGTGAGCACGGTGGGCGCGCCGAGCCGGGCGTACAGCGCGGCGACGCGCTCGGCGGCGTCCTGCTGGTCGCAGCCGACCACGATGCGGTCCGGGTTCAGGAAGTCGTGCACCGCGGAGCCCTCGCGCAGGAACTCCGGGTTCGACACGATCGCGACGTCCGCGCGGTCGAGCAGCTCGGCGGTGCGCTGCGCGGTGCCGACCGGCACGGTCGACTTGTTGACCACCACGCTGTTCGCCGGCAGCAGCGCGCCGACCTCCTCGATGACCGACTCGACCACGGAAAGGTCGGCCACCCCACCGACGCCCATGGGGGTCTGCACGCAGAGGAACACGACCTCGCAGCCCTCGACCGCCGCCGACGCGCCCAGCACGAACGACAGGCGACCGGCCGCGATGCCCTCGTGGACCAGCTCGGCGAGCCCCGGCTCCAGGATGTCGACCTCACCCTCGCAGAGCCGCTTGACCTTCTCCGCGTCCACGTCCGCGCAGACGACGTGGTGGCCGAGCGAGGCAAGGCAGGCGCCGGTGGTGAGTCCGACATAACCCGTGCCGATCACGGCGATCCGTCGTACGAACACCGGGCACTCCCCTCTGTGCGTCCAAGTCCTGACGAAACTACAGGGCGGATCGACACGCACCTCGCCGCGGCCCGACGGTCGTCACCGCTGGTCGTCACTGTTCGTGATCACCAGAGCGGCCCGTACCCGCACTCTCAACTTTCCGGCCACTCCTCGTAACAGCTCGCCGCGGTAGGCCGACCTACTGAACGAGTCAGGTGCGGAGTGGGTGTCACCGCACGACGTGTCCGGTTCGGGGACCGGTCAGGTTCCAAGATCGTCAGGTTCCAAGATCAGAGTCCGACGGAGGATGCAGCGTGGTGCCGTCACGCCTGTTTCGTGCTGCCCGGAAACCGGTGAGCGCATGAAGATCAGTGTCTTTGGTCTCGGGTACGTCGGGTGCGTGTCCGCGGCCTGCCTCGCCGCGCGGGGCAACGAGGTCGTCGGCGTCGACGTGAACCCCACGAAGATCGACCTCATCACGAGCGGGCACGCCCCGGTGGTCGAGGAGCGTATCGGCGAGCTGACCGCGGAGGTCGTCGCCTCGGGCGCGCTGCGCGCGACGACCGACGTGGCGGAGGCGGTCGCGGCCAGCGAGGTGTCGCTGGTCTGCGTGGGCACCCCGTCCGCGCCCAACGGGAGCCTCTCCACCGCATACCTGGAGCGGGTGGCCCAGCAGATCGGCGCCTCGCTCGCCGGGACGAGCCACCGGCACACGGTCGTCTTCCGCAGCACGATGCTGCCGGGCACCTGCCTTGAGCTGCTCGTGCCGATCCTCGAGAAGGCGTCCGGCAGGACCGCGGGCGTCGACTTCGGCGTCGCGGTGAACCCGGAGTTCCTCCGCGAGGGCACCAGCGTCAAGGACTTCTTCGAACCGCCGAAGACCGTCATCGGCGAGCTGGACACCGCGAGCGGCGACGTCGTGGCGGCGCTGTACGAGGGTCTGCCCGGTGACGTGTTCCGGGTGCCGATCCCGGTCGCCGAGATCACCAAGTACGCGGACAACTCCTTCCACGCGCTCAAGGTCGGCTTCGCCAACGAGCTGGGCTCGGTCTGCGCCGCGCTCGGGCTGGACTCGCACAAGGTGATGGACGTCTTCCTCGCCGACCGCAAGCTCAACGTCAGCCCCGCCTACCTGCGCCCCGGGTTCGCGTTCGGCGGCTCGTGCCTGCCCAAGGACGTGCGCGGCCTCGTGCACGCGGCGCACCGCGCGGATGTCTCGGTGCCGATCCTGTCCCACGTGCTGCCCTCCAACGAGGAGCACCTGCGCCGGGCCTTCGAGCTGGTCGCGCGCACCGGCAGGCGCAAGGTGGGCCTGTTCGGCCTGTCCTTCAAGCCGGGCACCGACGACCTGCGCGAGAGCCCGCTGGTCGAGCTCGCCGAGCGACTCCTCGGCAAGGGCTACGACCTGCGCATCTACGACGCCAACGTGAGCCTGTCCCGGTTGCTCGGCGCGAACCGGGAGTTCATCGAGGGCAAGCTGCCGCACCTCGGTCAGCTGCTCAGCTCCTCGGTCGAGGAGGTCCTCGAGCACGCCGAGGTGGTCCTGGTCGGCTGCAAGGACCCCGCGGTACTCGCCGCGCTGCCGCACGGCACCGGCGAACCAGGCGACAAGGTCGTCGTCGATCTCGTCCGCATCCCCGACGCCGAGGCGCGCCGGGCCGAACCGGGGTACGTGGGCCTTGCCTGGTAGAGCGCTGATCCTCGTCGAGAACCTGTCCGTCCCGTTCGACCGCAGGGTGTGGCAGGAGTCCACCACCCTGCGCGACGCGGGGTGGGAGGTGCACGTCATCTGTCCACAAGGGACCAAGCGGGACACCGAGCCGTACGTCGAGCTCGACGGGGTGCGCATCCACCGCTACCCGATGTACGAGGCGTCCGGCGGGCCGGCCGGCTACCTCAAGGAGTACGGCTCGGCGGTGTGGCACCAGCTGCGGATCGCCCGCCGGATCGCGAAGGCGGGCAAGGTCGACGTCGTGCACGCGTGCAACCCGCCGGACCTGCTGTTCCTGGTGGCCCGCATGCTCAAGCGGCGGGGCGCGAAGTTCGTCTTCGACCAGCACGACCTGGTGCCCGAGCTATACCTCTCCCGGTTCGACCGCGGCGAGGACCTCCTCTACCGCGCGGTGTGCCGGCTCGAGCGCGCCACCTACCGGGCCGCGGACGTCGTGATCGCCACGAACGAGAGCTACCGCGAGGTCGCGCGGACCCGTGGCGGCATGTCCCCGGACACGGTCTTCGTGGTCCGCAGCGCGCCCGCGGTCGAGCGCTTCCGGCCGGTCCCGCCCGAGCCGGAGCTCAAGCGCGGCAAGCCGCACATGCTCTGCTACCTCGGCGTGATGGGGCCGCAGGACGGCGTCGACTACGCGCTGCACTCGCTCGCGGCACTGCGCGACGAGCAGGGCCGGACCGACTGGCACGCGGTGTTCGTCGGCGCGGGCGACACGTTCGACGAGATGGTCGCGCTGGCCGCCGAGCTGGGTCTGGCCGACCAGGTCGAGTTCACCGGCCGGATCCCGGACGCCGACCTGGTGCGTTACCTGTCCACCGCGGACGTGTGCCTCTCGCCGGACCCGAAGAACCCGCTCAACGACGTGTCGACCATGAACAAGGTCATGGAGTACATGGCGATGAGCAGGCCGATCGTGTCGTTCGAGCTGCGCGAGGCGCGGGTCTCCGCGGGCCCGGCGGCGGTCTACGCGCAGGCCGACGACGTGTCCGAGTTCGCGAAGCTCACGGCCCAGCTGCTCGACGACCCGGAGGGCCGGGCCCGCATGGGTGAGCTGGGCAGATCCCGGGTCGAGGGCGAGCTCTCGTGGGCCCGTTCCAGCGAAGCGTTACTGGCCGCCTACGCAGCGGCATTCAATGACCGAGTGTGAAAGTTTCCGCCCCAATTTGACTAAGAGTCACCTTAGAGATGTAACCAAAGCCGCTATCACGGCGACGAGATTCGTGAGTACCGGACCGATGTCACGCGCCGACACGGACCGAAGTACATCGAAAGGGGGCCCCACGCGGTGAACGAGGACACAGTACGACTGACCATGATCGGGCTTGTCCTGCGCAAGCGGTGGCGGTTACTGCTGGTGTTCGCTGTGGCGGGTGCGGTTCTCGGTGCCGCCGTCTCACTGCTGTTCTCCCCCGGGTACCGAACATCGGCCAACGTCCTGCTGCAGGGCCCGCGTGAACCGGGTGAGCTGGTGACCGAAGCGCAGGTGGCGATGAGCTCGACCGTGCTCGACCGGGTCGCGGCGGGCCTGCGCTGGGGTGAGTCCGGGGCCGACCTGCACGACTCGGTCGAGGCTTCGGTGGCCGAGGGCAACATCATCCAGATCACCGGTACGGCCGACACCCCGCAGCGCGCCCAGCAGCTCGCCGACCGGGTGGCCAACGAGTACGTGAACTTCTCCACCCAGCTGCTCGCCGACACCACCGATGCCGCGGCCCAGGTGTCCCTGGAACAGCGCCAGGCGCTGCGCCAGCAGGTCACCGACACCAACCAGCGGATCTCCGACCTGCACGCGTCCGCCGGCAAGGGCGACACGATCGACAGCGTCGGCGTGCGCACCGAGCTGGAGCGGCTGCGCACCGGGCTCGCCCAGGCGGTGACCAAGCTCGACGAGCTCGACGCCGCGGCGAGCCAGGCGAAGATGGTCGTGATGGGACCGGCGGAACGGCCGACCGGACCGGCCGCGCCCACCATGACCCACTTCGTCGCCGGCGGCGCCGCCCTGTTCTTCCTGCTCGGCCTGTTCGGCCACCTGTTCCTCGCGCGCGCCGACCGGCGGGTGCGGGACGAGAACGGGATCGTCTCGGCGCTCGGCTCGACGATCCTCGGCGGCGTGGAGGTTCCGGACGAGCCGCCGACCGCCGAGCCGAGCGGCAGCCTGCCGGCGAGGCTTCACCGGCTCGTCCTGGACGAGTGGCCGTGGTACCTGCCCGAGCTGCCGGCCGCGGGGGACGAGGACAGCCTGGACATCCGCTACCGGCGGGTGCTCATCCGGCTGCGGGAGCACATGCCGGCGAACCCGTCCGGCGGGGTGCCCCGGGTACTCGTGGTGACCGCCGACGACGACCGGACCGCCGGCCGCGCGGCGGCCCGGCTCGGCAACACCGCAGGAGGCGGTCCGGTACGCACGGCACTGCGCACGGTCGAGGTGTCCGCACAGCGGCCGACCGTGCCGGACGACGGCACCGCGGCCGGTGTGCTCGTGGTCGTCACCGCCGGCACCCGAACGGCGTGGGAGCTCGTCGGCATCGCCGAGGCCTGCGCCGACGCCGGGCACGAGGTGCTCGGCGTCCTGGTCACCCACCGCACCCGGCCGGCCGGCGGCGCCTCGCCGGCCGCGGCACCTCCGGAGGTCTCGGTCGACAGCGCGATGGCAGGTTCGTCATGACAAACCCGACCACCGCCCCCGCGGCGAAGCCGACCCCGGACGCGTCCTCGACCACGCCAGGGCCGCAGCCGCTGCTCGACCTGACCCGGTTGGTGCTGGCGATCCGCCGCAGGCGGCGGCTGTGGGTCACCCTCGCGCTGCTCGGGCTGATCGTCGGCGGGGCGGTGGCGGTCGTGCTGCCGACCTCGCCCACCGCGGTCACCCGGATCTACGTCGTGCACGAGGACGACCAGCCCTCCGACAGCGGCAACCTGGTCCGCACCGACGTCACGCTGATGGACACGGCGCGGATCGCCGCCGCCGCGCTGGAGCGGGTCGGGTCGCGTCAACGACCGGAGAACTTCCTCCAGGACTACGACGTCGTCGGCGTCACCAACAACGTGCTCGAGGTGACCGTCCGGGCCAACACGAACGCCGACGCGATCCGCCGGGCCAAGGCACTCGCCGACGTGTTCATCGCCGACCACATCGCCCGCATCAAGATCGGCGCGGACGCCGAGGCCAAGGCGCTGATCGACCAGCGCGACCGGGTGCAGAAGGAGCTCAACCAGGTCAACGGCCAGATCTCCGGCGCGGAGGCGGCCGCGTCGGCCCAGGACGAGAACAACGGCGGGGACGACACGGCCCAGCCCAACGCCGCCGGGCTGGACTCGCTCTACGCCCGCCGGGCCGAGCTCACGTCGCGGGTGTCGGACCTCAGCCAGCAGGCCGAGGAGGCCTCGATCGGCGCGCCGCGGGTCACCGCCGGCACCCAGATCATCGACGCGCCGCGGGTGGTGCCGCACTCCGCGATCGCCACCGCCGCCGCGAACTGCGCGATCGGCCTGCTGCTCGGGCTGGTCGCCGGCTGGGCCCTGGCCGCGGTCACCGGAGTGGTCAAGGACCGGCCGGTGCTGCGCAAGGACATCGCCGCGAACCTGGGTGCCTCGGTGATCGCGCAGCTGCCGGCGCCGCAGCGCGGCCTGGCCAGGCTCTGGCGCCGGGGCAGCGTCACCCGGGAGCGCATCCGGGTCGCCGCGACGCTCACCCGGCTGGTGCGCGACGGCACCGGTCCGGTGTCGTTGCTGGAGCTCGGCGCCCGCCGCATCGCGGCCGCGCTCGCGCTGGACGTCGCCACCGAGCTGGCCCACGACCGGGACGTGGTGATCATCGAGGATCCCGCGGGCCGCGTGATCGCCGACGACCTGCCGGGCCGCCGGCTCGACGAGCTGACCGGGCGGACGGACCGGCGGATCCGGATCATCGGCGCCGAGGACACCTCGCCGACCACCCCGGGCGAGGCCCGCGTCGGCATCGGCTCGGCGGCCCCGGGCACCGCGTGGACCGACCTCACCCACCTGGGTGAGGAGACGCTGCTCGTGGTGCGCACGGGGTTCGCCAACACCGCGTGGCTGCACACGGTCGCCCGCCAGCTCGCCGACGCCCGGATCCCGATCCTCGGCATCGTGCTCGTCGCCCCCGACCCGCGCGACCGCTCCGACGGCACCCTGTGGGACGGGCTGCACACCGCGTTGCGCGGCCGCACCGGCCGCGTGCCCGTGCCTGTGCCCGCCAAGGCGGCGTCGAACGGGACGAAGCAGGACGTGGTGGCCGCCAACGGCACCAACGGGACCAACGGCACCGCGGACCTGCCGACGAGGCGGTTCGCCCCGGTCCAGCCACACCTGAGGAACGGCCACGGCACCCCCGCGCCGGCCGCGGTTCCCCCGCCGGTCGCGGCACCCACCGCCGGCCCCACTGCCGGCCCTACCCCGGCCGCCGACCCCGGCCCGGTCGGCGAGAAGTCCGTGCACGACCTGCCCACCAAGCGGTTCGCGCCGGTCCGGGCCGAGGACGTCGAAGACCTCCTGCGCCGCAGGAACAAGGGCTGAGAGGGGCCGAAGTACAACCATGTGCGGCATCGCAGGCACCTATCTCCGGCCGGACGGCGGTCCACTGACCGACCGGCTCACCGACACGCTGGCGCACCGCGGCCCCGACGGGTCCGGCCGCTACACGCACCGGGCGGGGGCGGGAGAGGTCCATCTGGGGCACCGGCGGCTCTCGATCATCGACCTGTCCGAGACCGGGGCCCAGCCGATGGTGTCGAACGGGCTCGCCATCACCTACAACGGCGAGCTGTACAACGCGCCCGAGCTGCGCCGCGAGCTGGCGTCGGCCGGCGTCACGTTCCGCGGCACGTCCGACACCGAGGTCGTCCTGGAGGCCTGGCGCCGCTGGGGCACCGGCTCGCTCCCGCGGCTGCGCGGCATGTTCGCCTTCGGCGTGTTCGACGAGCGCACCGGCGAGCTGACCCTGGTCCGCGACCAGCTCGGCATCAAGCCGCTGTTCCTGGTGCGCCGGGGCGACTCCGTGGTGTTCGCCTCCGAGCTCAAGGCGCTTGCCGCGGAGCTCGGCGACGCGCTGACCGTCGACGACGGCGCGCTGGTGGCGTCGCTGCTCTACTACTGGGTCCCCGACCAGCGCTGCGCCTACCGCGAGGCGGCGAAGCTCCCGCCGGGCACGTGGCTTCGGTTGCGGCCGGACGGCACCAGCGAGCGCGGCACCTACTGGGACATCAGGGAGGTCGCCGCCGAGGCGCAGCACCTGCCGCCGCTGGACCTCGACGAGGTGATCGCCGAGTCGACCCGCAAGCACCTGCTGGCCGACGTCCCGGTCGCCACGTTCCTCTCCGGCGGTCTCGACTCCAGCTACCTCACCGCGCTGGCCGCCCGCTACCAGCCCGGGATCTCCGCGTACACCATCGGTTTCCGCGCCGAGGACGCCAAGTTCGAGGCGATGCCGGACGACCTGCGCTACGCCAGGGTGGTGGCCGAGAAGTTCGGCGTGGACCTGCACGAGATCGAGATCGCGCCGCAGGTGCTGGACCTCCTGCCGAAGATGACCTACCACCTGGACGAGCCGATCGGCGACCCCGCGGCCATCAACACCTACCTGATCTGCACGGCCGCCCGCGAGGCCGGGGTGAAGGTGATGCTGTCCGGGATGGGTGCCGACGAGCTGTTCGCGGGCTACCGCAAGCACTTCGCGAACCTGCTCGCGCTGCGCTACCAGCAGGTGCCCGGCCTGGTGCGCCGGCCGATCGAGGCGGTGGTGGACCGGCTGCCGGTAGCCACCGCGCGCCGCGGCTACCGGTCGGTGCGCTTCGCCAAGCGGTTCCTGTCCTTCGCCGAGCTGCCCGAGGAGACCGCGTTCCGGCGCAGCTACACCATGTACGACCGCACCGAGCTGCTCGACCTGGTGAGCCCCGACCTCGCGTCCACTGTGGACGACGTGCTCACCGAGCACGCGGACACATACCACGACAACGCGCTTGCCGACCACGTCAACCGGATGTGCCTCGCCGACGCGCGGCTGTTCCTGCCCGGCCTGAACCTCGCCTACACCGACCGGTCGAGCATGGCCGCGTCCACCGAGGTACGCGTCCCGTTCGTGGACGTCGAGGTGGTCAAGGCCGCGTTCCGCATCCCGGGCAAGGGCAAGATCGCCGGCCGGCAGGGGAAGGCCGCGCTCAAGCAGGCCGCCACGGCGATCCTGCCGAAGGAGATCGTCTACCGGCCCAAGGGTCTGTTCAGCGCGCCGCTGCGCGCGTGGATGAGCCGCGACCTGGCACCTCTCGTCCGCGAGGTCGTCGAGGAGGGCCTGCTCGTGCGGTCCGGGCTGCTTCAGCGGGATGCGTTGCGGCGCCTCGTCGAGGAGGACGCCGCAGGCCAGCAGGACCGGTCCAAGCACCTGTGGCACGTGCTGACGTTGGAGTACTGGTACCGCGGCGCGACCGAGGGAGCCGGAAACCGAGTGCTCGCCGAACCGCACCTCAGGGGACCGTGACGCAACCCAGCCACAAGTACGTGACCAAAAGAACGATCACTACAAGACGCGACCAACAGTGTGAAATTCCGGGGAGGCGGGCCGGCCATGCGCCAGGTTGTGCAGAACTACAAGAGCGGGGAGCTGACCCTGCTGGACGTGCCGGTGCCCGCGTGCAAGCCGGGCGGTGTGCTCGTGCGCACCGCGTTCTCGCTGATCTCCACCGGCACCGAGCTGATGAAGGTCTCCGAGGCCGGCAAGTCGTTGGTGGGCAAGGCGAAGGCCCGCCCGGACCAGGTGGCGAAGGTGATGCAGAGCGTGGCCACCAACGGCCTCGCCGCCACCTACCGCAAGGTCACCAGCAAGCTCGACTCCTACACCCCGCTCGGCTACTCGCTGTGCGGGGTCGTCGAGGAGGTCGGCGCCGGCATCGACGACGTGGCGGTCGGCGAACTCGTGGCGTGCGCGGGCAACGAGCACGCCCTGCACGCCGAGCTGAACTGGGTGCCGAAGAACCTCTACAGCCGGGTGCCCGACGGCGTCGACCCGCGGCACGCGGCGTTCGCGACCGTCGGCTCGATCGCGATGCAGGGGGTGCGGCGCGGTGCGCCGCAGCTCGGCGACGTCGCGCTCGTCATCGGCCTCGGCCTCATCGGCCAGCTGGTGGTGCAGCTGCTCGTCGCGTCGGGCGTGCGGGTCGTCGGCGTCGACCCCGACCCTGGCCGGTGCGAGCTGGCCGAGCGGCTCGGCGCGCTGGTGTGCGCGCACCCCGACTCGGGCGTCGTGGACGCCGCGGTCGGCGAGATCACCGGCGGGCACGGCGTGGACCAGGTCTTCCTCGCGGCCGGCGGCGGCTCGAACGGTCCGGTGGAGCTGGCGGCGAAGCTGGCCCGCGACCGCGGCACGGTCGTCGACATCGGCAAGTGCTCGCTGAACCTGCCGTGGAACGCCTACTACGAGAAGGAGCTGGACGTCCGGTTCTCCCGCTCCTACGGCCCTGGCCGCTACGACCCGTCCTACGAGCTGGAGGGCCGCGACTACCCGATCGGCTACGTGCGCTGGACCGAGCGGCGCAACCTCGAGTGCTTCCTCGACCTCGCCGCCCGCGGCCGGGTCGACGTCGAGCCGCTGATCTCGCACGTGGCCGACTTCGCCGACGCAGCGGACACCTACCAGTCGCTGAACGCGGGCGAGCTGAAGGCCGTCGCGGTGCTGTTCCGCTACCCCGACACCGAGACCGATCCGGACCCGGTGGTGCTCACGGTTCCGGTGCCCGCCACCGGTTCCCGACCGGGCGGCACCCGGTGGCGGCATCGGGTCGGGCCGGTGCGGATCGGGTTCGTCGGCGCCGGCAACTACGCCTCCTCGATGCTGCTGCCGCACCTGGTGGCGCGCGAGGACGTGCAGCTGCGGCACGTCGTCACGACCTCGGCGCTGTCCGGGGCGAACGCACGGCGCAAGTTCGACTTCGCCGCGGCGTCCACCGACCTGGCCGACGTGCTGGAGAACGACGACATCGACGCGGTGTTCGTCGTGACCAGGCACAGCACGCACGCCGAGCTCACCGCCCGCGCGCTGCGGGCGGGCAAGGCCGTGTTCGTGGAGAAGCCGCTGGCGCTGTCCGAGGACGAGCTGCGCGTCGTGCTCGACGCGATCGCCGAGTCCGGCAACGACCGGCTGCAGGTCGGCTTCAACCGGCGGTTCGCGCCGCTGCTGCGCCAGGCCAAGCACGAGTTCGGCCACCGGGTCGGCCCGGCGTCGGTGCGCTACCTGGTCAACGCGGGCACGCTCGACCACAGCTCCTGGTACAATCAGGCCGACCGCGAGGGCACCCGGTTCGCCGGCGAGGGCGGGCACTTCGTCGACACGGTCAGCTGGCTGCTCGGCGCCGATCCGACCTCCGTGTACGCCGCCGCCACCGCCGGTCAGGACGACCTGCAGATCATGCTGGGCTACCCGGACGGCTCGACGGCCACGATCACCTACGCGACCACCGGTGCGCCCGGCTTCCCGAAGGAGACCCTCGACCTCGTCGCGGACCGGAAGGTGCTGCGGCTGGACGACTTCCTGCGGGCGTCGGTGTTCGCCCGCAAGCGCTGGGCCACCCCGCGGCTGCCGCGTGGCCGGGACAAGGGCCAGCGCGCCGAGCTCGCCGCGTTCCTCGACGCGGTGGCGAACGGGACGCCGATGCCGGTGCCGGTCGACTCGCTCGTCGCGACCACCCTCGCGACGCTGGCCGTGCGGACGAGCCTGACCACCGGCGCGCCGGTGCGCCTGGCGCTGCCGAGCGCCGCGCCGGTCCCGAACGGCGCGCCGCGATGATGTCGCCCGGCTGGTACCTGCGTCGGCTGTCCCGGATGGGGCCGCGCGAGGTCGCCGGCCGCGCGGGGGACGTGCTGCGCAAACGCCGGTGGCGCAAGGAGTTCACCACGCCCGCGGCGGCGACCTGGCTGCCGCGCCGCGGGTTCGCGCCGGTTCCCGCGCTGCCCGAGGTGCCGGCGGACGCGGTGAAGCGGCTGGTCGAGACCGCCGACGAGCTGATGGCCGGCCGTGGCGAGTACTTCGGCGTGCCGCGCGAGGACCTGGTCGCGCCGGACTGGTCGGCCGACCCGAAGACCGGCCGGCGCGCGCCCGAGGACGTTTACACCTTCGACATCGCCTACCGCAGCGAGGACGTGGTCGGCGACATCAAGCAGCTCTGGGAGCCGTCGCGCCACCAGCACCTGACCGTGCTGGCGGCGGCGTACGCGCTGACCGGGGACGAGCGCTACGCCACCAGGGTCGCCGAGCACCTGCGGTCGTGGTGGGCGGCGAACCCGCCGCTGCACGGGGTGCACTGGGTGAGCGGGATCGAGCTCGGCGTCCGGCTGCTGTCCTGGGTGTGGGTGCGCAGGCTGCTCGACGGCTGGGCCGGTGCGCCCGCCCTGTTCGAGGACAACCCCGGCGCGCTGGCGCAGATCTGGCACCACCAGCGGTGGCTGGCCGCGTTCCGCAGCCGCGGCTCGTCGGCGAACAACCACGTGATCGCCGAGACCGCGGGCCAGCTCGCGGCCGCGTCGGCGTTCGCCTGGTTCCCGCAGTCGGTCGGCTGGCGGGCCGAGGCCATGCGGGCACTCGACGAGCACCTGCGGGCCAACACGTTCGACTCCGGGCTCAACCGCGAGCTGGCCACCGAGTACCACGGGCTGGTCCTGGAGCTGGGTCTCGCCGGCGCGCTCGAGGCGCGGGCCGCCGGGGTCGCGGTGCCGGAGTCGACCTGGCTGGTGCTGGCGCGGATGTGCGACGCACTGGCCGCGGTCGTGGACGCCGCGCTGCACCCGCCGCGCCAGGGCGACGCCGACGACGGCCACGGGCTGGTGGTCGACGGGGCCGGCACGCACCGCTGGGGATCGCTGCTCGCCACCGGCGACGTGCTGTTCGGCCGCCGCGACTGGTGGCCCACGGTCGAGGGCACCGATGTCCGCACGCCCCTGCTGGCGGCGCTGGCCGACGACCTGGCCGACGACCTGGAGGTGACCGCGGCCCGGCCGGCGGAGCGGCCGACGCACTTCGCCGACGCCGGCCTCACGGTCCTGCGCACCGCCCGCGGGACCGGCGAGATCTGGTGCCGCTGCGACGGCGGCCCGCACGGCTTCCTGTCGATCGCCGCGCACGCGCACGCCGACGCGCTGTCCGTGGAGGTCCGGCACGACGGTGTGGACGTCCTCGCCGACCCCGGCACCTACTGCTACCACGGGCAGCCGGGGTGGCGGTCGTACTTCCGCTCCACGCTCGGGCACAACACGCTCGAGCTGGACGGCAGGGACCAGTCCACGAGCGGCGGGCCGTTCCTGTGGACCCGGCACGCGCGGACCACGGTGCTCCGCGTGGACGACTCGCGGTGGAGCGCCGAGCACGACGGCTACGCGACCGGCGGCAAGCCCGCGACGCACCGCCGCACGGTGACCCTGGACCGCGGTGAGCTCCACATCACCGACGACGTGCACGGTCGGAGCGAGCACGCCTGCCGGCTCTCCTACCACCTCGGCCCCGCGATCGAGGTCGAGCTCGACGGCACCACCGCACGGCTGACCTGGCCCGGCCACACGGCCGAGCTCCACCTTCCCGCGGGCCTCGACTGGTCCGCACACCGTGGCGAGACCAACCCCCCGCTGGGCTGGTACTCACCCGGCTTCGGCCGCCGCGAGCCCGCCTGGACGGTGCTCGGGAGCGGCCGCGTTCGTGGCGGCGACACCCTGCTCACCCTGCTTCGCTTCGACGTTTAGCCGTATCTGGAGGTCCTACTGTGCACAATCGGCCGTGGTCCCGCGCACGCCGAACGGTGCTGCTGGGTGCACTGTCGTCGCTTCTGTTCGCCTGCAGCCCGTCTCCGGCACAGGACGACGCCACCAGCCCCGGCCACGCCACCGCGCCCGCACAGGGCGGCTCGCCGGTCGCCGTGTGCGGGCACACCGAGCCCGGCCCGACGTCCGCGCCGGTCGGGGCAGTCACGGTGGATCCCGAGGTCCGGAGCGACCTGACCGCCAAGACCGACGACAACCCGCCCGGCACCACGTTCTGGCTCGCCCCGGGCACCCACCGGCTCGGTGACGGCGAGTTCGACCAGGTCATGCCGAAGGACGGCAACGTCTACCTCGGCGCGCCGGGCGCCGTGCTCGACGGCCGCGGCGCCAACAAGTACGCGTTCTCCGGGCAGGCCGAGAACGTCTCCATCCAGCACCTGACCGTGCAGGGATTCGTGCCCCCGCGTGACGAGGGTGTGGTCAACCACGACTCCGGCGACGGCTGGAAGATCGAGTTCAGCACGATCCAGAAGAACGGCGGCGCTGGCATGATGGCCGGCGCTCGCCAGCAGGTGCGCGGGAACTGCCTGCGGGACAACGGCCAGTACGGCATGAACGCCTACCAGTCGGCGAACGGCGTCACCGGTCTGGTCGTCGAGGGCAACGAGATCGTCGGCAACAACACCGAGGACTGGGAGTCCCAAGTAGACGGATGCGGGTGCACCGGCGGCATCAAGTTCTGGGCGGTGAACGGCGCCGACATCCGCGACAACTGGGTGCACGACAACCGAGGCGCCGGGCTGTGGGCGGACACCAACAACAACGACTTCCTCATCGAGCACAACGTGATCGAGGACAACGACGGCCCGGCGATCATGTACGAGATCAGCTACAACGCGATCATCCGGGACAACACCATCCGGCGCAACAACATGGTCGAGGGCAAGGGGTTCGTGGACCGCGGGGACAACTTCCCGGCCGCGACCATCTACCTCTCCGAGGCGGGCGGCGAGCCGCGCGTCAAGGCCCGCACGAGCAAGATCGACATCTATCGCAACGTGCTGACCGACAACTGGTCCGGGATCACGCTCTGGGAGAACGCGGACCGGTTCTGCAACAGCGAGGCCAACACCTCGGGTGGGTGCACGCTGCTCGTCGCGGACCGGGAGCGGTGCTCGCCGCCGGACATCGAGAGCGACCCGCTGCGGGCGGACTGCCGGTGGAAGACGCAGAACGTGGACATCCACGACAACCGGTTCTCGGTCGACGCCGCGGCGATGGGCTGCGGCTCGATGTGCGCGCGGATGGCCATCCTCTCGAACTACGGAACGTTCCCCGAGTGGTCACCGTACAAGGCGGACGCCGTGCAGGACGCCATCACGTTCGACCAGCACAACACCTGGCGGGACAACCACTACGTCGGGCCGTGGACCTTCACCGCCCACGACACCAGCAAGACCATCCACTTCGGACAGTGGCAGTCCACGCCCTTTCAGCAGGACCAGAACAGCACGTTGGAACGGTCCGGTGGCTGAGATGGACCTGACCACGTACCGCGCCCCGGCACCCGACCCGGCCCATGCCGAGCCGCGGCGGGCTCCCCGGCTGGTCGGCGCGGCCTGGACGCTGCTGGTGATCAACACCCTCGGTTCCCAGGGGGCGATCACGGTCGTGCAGATCCCCCGCTCGGTGACGCAGATCGTCACCATGGGGGCGCTCCTGGCGGCGTTCGGGCTGGCGCTGCTGCTGAACCTGCGAGTCCAGCTCCGGCCGAGCACGTACCTGCTCCTGCTGACCCTGCTCGTGGTCGTCAGCATCGCGTCGAGCGCCCAGCTCGAGTCGGGCTTCGGCGCCTTCTTCCGGTGCGCGCGCTTCGCGGTGTTCGTGGCCACGCTGTGGCTGCTCACCCGCTGGTGGCACGACGGCCTCTCGTTGGTGCGGCACCACATCAGAGCCATCGGCGCGGTGCTGCTCACGGTGGCCGCGGGGCTGATGATCGCCCCGGGCAAGGCGTTGCCCGAGTCCTACGGCGGCCGCCTGGTCGGTGCGATCTGGCCGATGACGCCGCCGCAGGTCGGCCAGTACGCGGCCACGGTCATCGGGTTGACGATCCTGCTCTGGCTCGGGAACCGCACCACCCGGTCGAGCCTGCTGTTCGTCGCGGCTCCCGCGCTCGCGCTGCTGCTGTTGAGCCACACCCGGACCGCCGCGATCGCGCTCGTCGGCGGGCTCGTGGTCGCGCTCCTGTCGCTGACGTCGAACTCCGCGCGGGCGCGCAAGGTCTTCACCCGGGCGGCCATGGTCGCCGGCCTGGCGGCGGTGTTCCTCGGTCCCGTCGTGCAGGCCTGGCTGCGCAGGGGGCAGGACGACGAGTCCCTCAGCGACCTCACCGGGCGGCAGAAGGTGTGGGACGCCCTGTTGGCCGCGCCTCGCACGACGAGCGAGCAGCTGTTCGGCGTCGGGCTCACCAACAAGTCCTACGGCGGGCTGCCGATCGACTCGAGCTGGCTGGCCGTCTACCACGAGCAGGGGTTCGTCGGTCTCGCGATCGTCGTGGCGTTCCTGGCCACGCTGCTGGTCGTCGCGGCGCTGCGCCCGCCGTCGCTGGCCAGGGCGGCCGCCCTCTTCCTCATCGTGTACTGCGTGGTCGCGTCCTACACCGAGGCCGGCCTCGGCGACGCGTCGCCGTACCTGCTGAACCTGGCCGTCGCCGCGGCGCTGCTGTCCACCGGGGCACCGGCGCCCGAGCCGGCGACCCGACCGGAGGTGACGGCATGACCGAGGACGCACTGCGGGTGTTGGTGGTGCACAACCGGTACCGGTCGGCGCAGCCCAGCGGGGAGGACCGCGTCGTCGACCAGGAGCTCGCCCTGCTCCGCGACGCCGGCCACCACGCCGACCTGTTCGAACGGCGCAGCGACGACATCGCGGCGATGTCGTTGCCGCGCAAGGCGGTCGTGCCGCTGCGGGTGCCGTGGAACCCGGCGGCGCGGGCGGACCTCGCCGAGCGGCTGCGCGCCGAGCGCCCGGACGTGGTGCACGTGCACAACACGTTCCCGCTGCTGTCGCCGTCGGTGCTCTCCGCGTGCGCGCGGGCGGGCGTCGCGGTGGTGGCGACGCTGCACAACTACACCCAGGTCTGCCCGACCGGAACCCTCTACCGGGACGGCGCGGAGTGCCGGGCGTGCGTCGACCGGCTCCCGGTGCCCGCGGTGCGGCACGGCTGCTACCGGGACTCGCGGCTGGCCACCGTCCCACTCGCGGTCAACCTCGCCGTCAACCGCCGCCGCTGGTGGTCGGCGGTGACCCGGTTCTTCTGCATCTCCGCCGCGCAACGCACGATCCTGATCGAGTCGGGCATGCCCGCCGAGCGGCTGACCGTCAAGCACAACTTCGTTCCCGACCCCGGCGTCCACCGCACCGGGGCCCCCGACCACCTGCTCTTCCTCGGAAGGTTGACCGAGGAGAAGGGCGTTCGCCTGCTGATGACCGCGTGGGACCGGATCGCCGAACGCGGCGGCGTCGGGATACCGCTGGCGCTGGCCGGGGCGGGGCCGTTGCGGGACGAGGTGGCGGCGTGGGCGCGCGACCGGGACGACGTGCAGTACCTGGGCCTGCAGGACAGGGCCGGCTGCCGCGAGCTCGTCGCGCGGGCGGCCGCCGTCGTCGTGCCGTCGACCTGGCTGGAGACCTTCGGGCTCGTGGTCGTCGAGGCCATGGCCGCCGGCGTGCCGTCGGTGGTGGCCGGCCACGGTTCCCTCGACGAGCTGGTCACCGACGGGGTGACCGGGCTGACCCACCGCCCGGGGGACGCGTCGTCGCTGGCCGACGCGTTGCGCCGGGTCGTCGCCGCACCCCCGTCGCTCGGGGTCGCCGCGCGGCAGCGGTACGAGGAGGAGTTCACCCCCGCGGTCGGCCTCACGAACCTGCTGGCCGGCTACCGGGCCGCGATGTCCGAAGTGGAGGGTCGACGTGGCACGCAGACTGTGCGGTGAGGAGCACTACTCCCCGCCGCTGCTGGCCGTGGCGGGCTTCGGCCTGGCCGCCGACCGGCCGTTCCCGCCGGCGCCGCTGTCCACCGACGCCTGGCCGACGCTGCTGGCCGCGGCCCGCAAGCACCGGCTGCTCGGCCAGCTCCGCGCGGCGGTCGACGCCGGCGCGATGCCGGCCACCGAGATGCAGACCGAGCAGGCACGGGCGGTGCACCGCTCGGTCCTGCTGCGGGTGCTGTCGCTGGAACGCGAGCTGGTGACGGTGGCCGACGTGCTGGCCGACGCGGGGATCGAGACCCGGGTGCTGAAGGGCAGCGCGTACGCGCACCTGGACTACCTGAAGCCGGCGCTGCGCTCGTTCATCGACCTGGACCTGCTGTTCCGCCCGCTGGACTTCGACCAGGCCGTGACGGTGTTGGTGGAGACCGGTTTCACCCGCACCCTGGCCGAGCCGCGCCCGGGCTTCGACCGCCGCTTCGACAAGGGCACCACGCTGCGCGACACCGCCGCGGGCTTCGAGCTGGACCTGCACCGGACGTTCGTGCTGGGCCCGTGGGGCGTGCTGGTCGACATCGACGCGCTGTGGTCGCACGCCGACCCGTTCGACGTCGGCGGCCGGTCCCTGCGCGCGTTGTCCGCCCAGCATCGCCTCCTGCACGCGTGTTACCACGCCGCCCTCGGCGACTGGCCACTGCGCCTCGGCTCGCTGCGCGACGTCGCCCAACTGCTGCCCCGGGTGCCGGCGGCGGCACTGATCGACCAGGCGACGGACTGGGGCGTCCAGGCGGTCGTGGCGGCGGCGGTGGCCGACTCGACCCGCTTGCTGGGCCTCGCACCCGACGGCGAGCTGCGCACGTGGGCCGCGTCGTACGTGCCCACGAGGCGCGAGGAGTCGTGGCTGGGGCTGCACACCCACGAGGGCAAGACCTTCGCCGCGCAGGCGATCGCCACCCTGCCGGTACTGCCCGGCCTACGCGACAAGGCGGCGTACCTACGCGCCCTGGTGCTGCCGGACGACCGCTACACGGCGGGCCGGCACACCTCGGCCCTGTCCCGGTTCCGCTTCGGCCTGCGGGAGGCGTTGCGTGGCCGAGGCGCCCGGGACTGAGCACTCGGCTGACCTTTCGTTGCGCCCGGCGCGGAACTGGAGCTACGTCGACAGCCCGGTGCTGGCTTTACCCATGTCCCGCGCGCGGTAAACCCAACGAACACCAACGAGGGGGAGATCTCAGGAAGAGGGCTCACTGTCTCGGCGCTCCTCACTTCCACGACGCTGCCGATCAGGGTCTCCAGTTGATCTGTGATGTCGCGGATGTCTGCTGAGTCACGTTCGTCGACATCCGGTCCAGTTGTGGTCTTCGAGCCAGCGGAATGGAATTCTTGGGAGACCCGTCAGATGGCCGGGGCGTGGAGCCTCGGCAGGTCGGCCTTCGGGTCGTCCGGGACGGGGACAGCCAGCAGTTCGGTGGCGAGCTGGACGAACCGTTCCAGCGCCGGACGCTCGAACAGCACGTCCACGCCGTCGCTGGGTCGCCGAACATGACGTGGATGTCGTCGTCGCCGGTGAACTCGCCCCGCATGTGACAGGTGTCTGGGATGTCGAGCCAGACAGACTTCTCAGGCCGGTTGGCAATCATGCAGTGTGCTCCGCGGCCCGCTCACGGGCGTCCCACTCGGCCTCTTCCTTGGCGGCGATCGCGGCCATCTCGGCCAGCGCCTCGCTGCCGTCGACGCTGTACTTACGCATGATGGTGGTTCAACTCCCCTTCTTTCGTTGATGTGCCGCCTCGCTCGGCACGAGCAGCGTCATGAGACGGTCGCGGATGAGCGCCGCGGACTGCTCTGGTGGCCGGCTACTACAGTCCACCCGCAGCACGTCAAAGCCTGCCGCTTCCAGCGTTTCAGTTGCGTGCCGGTAGTACTCGACTTCCTTGTGACTGCTGCCGGAAGAGAGCTGGAAGCGGTTATGCGGTCCGCGCGCTTCCAGCCGCTCAGCGATCACGTCAGGATCGGCGTCCAGGATGACGGCGAGGTCAGGATGCGCAACCTCGTCGTTGATCTGCCACAAGTACTCGGGGTCTACGCCGTCGAAGCGCTGGATCACCAGGCCCGAGGCCGCGTAGCGGTCGGAGATGACGATGTGCCCGGTCTTCAGCAGCGGCTTGATCTCGGTCTCGACGTGGTGGTAGCGGTCGGCCGCGTACAAGCAGGCGAGCGCGTGTCCGGTGACGGTCTCGGTCAACTCCGAGGCGAGCGTGCCGATTGGTCCTGACGACGGCTCGGCCGTGACGTGGACGCATTTGCTTTGCGCCACAAGCATTTGTGCCAAATGGCGGACGATGGTCGTCTTCCCTGCACCGCTTGGCCCGTCCACGCTGACGAACAGGCCGCCATTAGAAGAGAGCAGGTTCATCACGATCACCCCCTGCCGGTTGATCGCGGAGCTCCTCGAGCGAGCGGCGGGCGGCCAGGAGCACGAACAACCTGGCCGCCACGATCGCGTCGTAGGTAGCGCGGTGCGGCTGGTCCTCGCCTTCAAGGCCGCTGGCGAGCTCGAACTCATCGACCAGTGCGCCGAGCCGGTACGTCTTTCGTCCCGGCAACAGCCGGCGGGCGAGTTTGAGCGTGTCGAACACCTCGGGGCACACCCAGTCCCCGAGCTTGCGCCGAAGAACGCCGACATCAACGTGGGCGTTGTGAGCGATGAGCGCCGAAGCCTCCAGCGCCTTCAGCACGTCGGCCTCGACGTCGGCGAACACCGGGGCGTCCACCACCTGGTCGTTGCCAATGCCGTGGACCTTCTTGGCGACGTGCGTGATCGGTCGATCGGGCTTCACCAACCAGCTCTTCGGCTCCCCGATTACCCCGCCCACGATGGGCACCGCGGCCAGCTCCACCAAATCGGGCGGCTGCTGGCCGTTGCCCTCGACGTCTACGACGACGTAGTTCAGCGTGGTCCAGTCCGTCATGCCGGTGTTCCCTTCCATCCAATGTCCGCGCGGCCATGCCGACGCTCGTGGTGCGGGTGGCGCTCATCGTGAACCTGGAAGCCGAGCGCGTGTTGCAGGAAGTAACGCGGTTGCTCGGAGGCCAGGCCGGACACGACGGCCGCCCGTTCACTGATGTCTACGACCTGAAGCTTGTCCGCCTCGGGCAACACGCGGGCCACCTGACGGACGTCTTCGGCGGTCGGCACGCGATGCGCCGCCGCGCAGAGTTCGAGCTGGCTCATGGGGCAGATATCGCAGAGTTCCCGTACCCCGTAGTGGCCGTTGTAGTCCGGCAGGCTATGCACGTATGACACGGCACATTAGGACGAACGGCTCATGCGAAGGTCATGAGGATCATCCTACTGGCGGGCCATTTGTAGCCGTCTCGTCTGCCGAAGCCCGCGCTCTCGGACCCTGCGTGTTTCGGGAGGGACCGACAGCGTGGCGGTGATCGCCGAGAAGATCGCCGAAGCCGTCTCGACGCCCGACGCAGCGTGGTGCTCTTCTCATTGCCCCTTGGGGTGATCGTCCCACCGTTCGGCAAGGGTTCGAAACCTCCTCGCAGGTCCACAGCCCCACACGACGACGAGAAGTGGCGCGGCGGCCGGATGCGGACGTCAGTGGTCCGTCACGGCTGACAGCAGGCCGGGGAGCACGTCGTCGGCGAAGGGTGGACCCCAGGGGATGGTCGCCTCGTAGACCGGGACGCGCTCCACCAGGTCGCCAAGGGACTGGAAGGCCTTGCTCATCGACTCCCGGTCGGTCCACCCGAGCACCCTCGGGTAGCGGCTCAGCCGGACCAGTGCCTCCGACAGGCCCAGCCTGCGGGCCACCACCGACTCGACCTCGCGGCTCGGGCGCGGGACGACGCAGGCCAGGAGCGGCAGCGGCTCGTCCGTCCACGTGCGGGGGCGCAGCGCCAGCCTGCCGTCGGCGGTCTCCCGCACCGCGGAAGGTGGGGCGGCGTCGGCGAGGTCGCGGGCGCTCGGCCGCAGCCGGTTCTCGGTGCCGCCCGGGTAGGCGATCATGCCGCCGGGCGCGACGTCCACCCGCAGCAGGTCGTCCGAGACCAGGCCGCAGCCCAGGTCGCACAGCGCGGCCGCCAGGGTCGACTTGCCCATCCCCGACGAGCCGACGAACGCCAACGCGCGGCCGTCGACCTGGACGGCGCTCGCGTGCAGGACGAGCTCGTGGCGCAGCATCAGGTGCACGGCAAGCAGCGTCCCGGAGATCATCACCGGCAGCAGGCCCGCGTCGCCGTCGGGATCCAGGTGCACGGTGATGTCGGCGAAGCGGGAGTCGCCGGCGAAGTCGCACAGGCCGGGATAGCGCAGCACCACCCCGTCGGCGGACCGGGCCAGGCTGTAGAACACCGTCCGGTCGGGCCGGCACACCTCCGCCAGCCGCTCTCCGGCCGGACGCGCCGCGGGCACCGGACGGTCCGGACCGCGACGCAGCACCAGGTCCGGCTGGCCCGAGCCGGCCGGCAGGGGCAGTGCGATGTCGCTCGCGACGACGAGGCCGTAGGCGGCGTAGCCCATCACGAGCGCCCGAGGGTCGCGAAGTCGGCCGCCGACGGGTCGAGCGTCCTGCCGTCGATCTCGAGCCAGGAGTGGGCCAGGAAGCCGGCGTCGTCCCGCCGCACGCCGATCCGCAGGACCGGCGACAGGTCACGCAGCCGGTGCCCGATCAGCAGGCAGCGCCGCAGGCAGGTGTTCCCGGCCGGCCACGACGCGACCATGAACCGGGAGGCGGACACCGCGGGCTTCGTCCTGCGCGGCAGCACGGCCTGCTCGGTGGCGGGCGGCGCCGCGCTGTCCAGGTCGTGGGCGATGCCCAGCCGGCGGCAGGTCGTGGCCAGGTCGCGGCGACGCAGCGACACCTCGATGCGGACCATCCACCACAGCGCGTACCCGACCTCGAGCACGACCCGGATCCGCCGGCGCAGTGACATCGGAGCAGACATCCCGGCCGACATCAGTGCAGCAGCTCCGCTTCGCGCAGCCGGCCGACGAACGCCTCGACGTCGCGGCGCGCGGTGGCGGCGTCGACCTCGTACTCGCCGACGATCACCTCGACGAGGTCGTCCAGCGACCGGTCCTCGCCGAGAAACTCGAAGACCCTCGTCCCGATGCCGGTCACCGAGAAGTACCGGGAGTTCGGCAGACTCAGAATGATGGTCTCGGCACCGATCGTGCGGGCCGAGATGTCGGTCGATCGCAGGCGCATGATGGATTTCCTCCCGGCTCCATATTGGATTCGGGTCGGCACCATCCACTGTTACCGCGCTCACCCGCACGCGAAACAAACGTGACCATTTCGACGATGATCCCGATGTGCGGGTCGGTTCGGAGCCAAGCGGCGACGTGCGTGCTCCGTCGGCCCTGCCGGCGCCGGTGCGCCGGCCACTCGCCGTCGTCGCGGCGGTCTCGGCGGTCGTGGTCGTCGTGCTTGGTGTGCTGTTCGCCAACTCCAGCACGGGCACGCCGTTCGACGTCTCGGTCCGGTCCGCCCTGCTGGATGTCGGCGCGCCATGGCGGCAGTTCTCCCTGATCGTGGACTGGACCGCGGAACCCGTCGGTGGCGCGGTCGTGTTCGCCACGCTGGTCGTCGTCTGCCTGAGACTGGGCCACCGCAGGGCCGCCGTGCTCGCCGTGGCCGGGCCCGCGGTGACCGTGGCCGTCACCACCGCGCTGAAACCGTTGGTGGGCCGCGAGATCAACGACGGCTTCCTCGCCTATCCCAGCGGCCACACGGCTACCGCGACGGCCGTCACGCTCATCGCCGCGCTCGTATTCGTGGAACGCCGCAAGATCGGCGCAGGGAAAGGCGTGCTGCTGATCGCCGTACCCACGATGGTCGCCGCGTTCGTGATGGCCTGGGCGCAGGTGCTGCTGAACGCGCACTACCCCACCGACACCATCGGCGGCTTCTTCGCCGCTTTCGCGGTCGTGCCGCCCACCGCATGGGTGATCGACCGGATCGCCGACCACCACGCGGCGAACCGGTCCTCCCGCGACTCCCGGATGCCCTGAACGCGTCGTTCTGGACGTTGGACGCCCCGAGCGCGTCGTTCAGGGCACGAGGCTAGGCGAACCTGCGGAACACCGGCTGCACCGGCCGGCCACCGGTCCACGCCAGGGGATCGTCGGCGTCGAGTGCCTGCCGGTACACCGCGCACGCGGCCGCCACGACCTCGACCGTGCGGTCGACATCGGCGTCCGACAGCGCACTGCTGACCACGAAGGACGGACCGATCACACCGCCGGTGACCAGCCGGCGCAGGAACAGCGTCCGGTACTCCTGGGACGGCTTGCCGGACGGGTCCAGGGTGGCGAACACCAGGTTGCACTCGCGCCCGCGCACGACGACGTGCTCGCCCACACCGGCGTCGGCGGCGACGGCACGCACACCCGCGGCGAGGCGCGTGCCGATCGCGTGCAGCCGGTCGGCGATGCCCTCCTCCACGTAGGTGTCCATCACCGCCATGGCGGTCGCGAGCGAGTGCGTCTCCGCGCCGTGCGTGGTGGACAGCAGGAACACCCGCTCGCGCGAGTCACGCAGCCCGCCGAGCTCCATCAGGTCGCGGCGGCCGGCGAGCGCGGACACGGCGAACCCGTTGCCCAGCGCCTTGCCGAACGTCGACAGGTCCGGGGTGACCCCGTACATGCCCTGCGCGCCGGCCTCGGACCAGCGGAACCCGGTGATCATCTCGTCGAACACCAGCACGACTCCGTGCTTCGTGCACAGCTCGCGCAGCCCTTCGAGGTAGCCGGCGGGCGGGTCCGTCTGGGTGGCCGCCTCCAGGATCACACAGGCGACCTCGCCGCTCGAGAGCAGCGACTCCAGCGCGGGAAGGTCCCCGTACGGGAACGCGACCGTGAGCCCGGTGGTCGCGGCCGGGATCCCGGCCGGCATGCCGGTGGTGCCGATGAACCAGTCGTCGGTGGAGAAGAACGGCTGGTCCCGGCAGATCGCCACCAGCGGGCGACCGGTGGCGGCCCTGGCGAGCCGGACCGCGGCGGTCGTGACGTCCGAGCCGTTCTTCGCGAACTTGACCATCTCCGCGGTCGGCACGGTGGCCAGGAACTTGGCCGCCGCCTCGATCTCGACCGCGCTGGGCCGCACGAAGTTGCTGCCCCGCTCCAACTGCCCGCGGACCGCCTCGACGACCCGCGGGTGCGCGTGCCCGAGGCTGACCGAGCGCAGGCCGGAGCCGTACTCGATGAACTCGTTGCCGTCCACGTCCCACACGTGCGCGCCCCGCCCGTGCGAGATCACCGGGGCCATGGCCTCGGGGTACTGGTCCTCGCCCTTGGCGTAGGTGTGCGCCCCGCCCGGGACCATGTCGTGCAGCCGCTTGTTCGCCTCGCGCGACTGGGTGAAGTCCATGGCTCAGGTCCTTTCCGGTTCTCGCGCCAGTGCCGCGGCGAGCGACGGGGCTCGTCTGTCCCGTTCGGACATCAGCCCGACCGGCAGCGGCCACGGGATGGCGAGCTCCGGGTCGTCGAACGCGATCGCCACGTCCTCGGCCGGGTCGTGGGCCCGGTCGATCCGGTACGACACGTCGGCCGGGTCGGTCAGCGCCTGGAAGCCGTGCGCGCAGCCGGCCGGCACGTACAGCGTGACCTGGGTCTGCCCGGACAGCCGGAAGTGCGCCTGGTTGCGGTAGGTCGGCGAGTCCGGCCGCAGGTCGACGACGACGTCGAACACGATGCCGTACGAGCAGCGCACGAGCTTGGCCTCGCCCGCGCCGGAGCGCAGGTGCAGGCCCCGCAGCACGCCGAGGCCCGAGCGGGACAGGGAGTCCTGGAGGAACCCGTCCGGGTCGATGCCGACCGACGCCACCACGTCCCGGTCGAACGTGCGGCAGAAGAAGCCGCGCTCGTCGGGGTGCGGGGTCGGCTCGAAGAGGTGGGCGCCGTCGATCTCGGGCACCGGAACGGCTCTCATCCGACCCCCTGGGGCTCTTCGGCACCGGCCGGCCGCAGGAGCGCGGACAGCTCGGCGAACTGCTGCTCGACCCGCCGGGCGACACGACGGTTGCGCTCGGCGAGCGTGGCCCGCAGCTCCGCGGCCCGGTCCTCGAGCGCGGTGAACCGCTCGACCAGCGCCTCGACGTCGACGGCCCGGGCGGACTGGCAGAACTCGCCGAGCCCGAAGTCCGCCATCATCACGTCGTTCTTGGCGGCGTAGCCGATCGAGATGGTCGGCTTCGACAGCTTCAGCGCGCACAGCACGTTGTGGTAGCGGGTGGCCACCACGGTGTCGACCGCCGCCATCTCCGCCATCAGCTCGTCCAATGTGGACACCTCGACCATCGAGACCGAGGGACCGACCGCCGCGATGATCTCCGCGGCCACGGACTCGTCGACCTGGTCGCCGGTGAACAGCCGCACGGTGCGGCCCCCGTCGACCAGCCGGCGCACGAACCGGGTCATGGCGGTCACGTAGGCGCGGTAGATCTCCTCGCCACGCTCGCGGTCGGAGTTGTTGCCGCGGTACGCCATGACCCCGACGCCCACGATCCCGGTCCCGGCCACCGGCTCCGGGGCGGGCACGCCGAACACGAGGTCCGGGTAGACCTTGTCCCGGGCGGTGTCCAGGCCCATGGCCCGCATCGCGTCCCTGGACAGCTCGTCGCGGTAGGAGCGGTAGGTGGCCAGCCGCGCCGCGCGGAGGATCATCGTCCGGATGGCCCGGCTCTCGATCCGCTCGGCGCCGACGCTCAGCAGCACGACCTTGGTCCGGAACAGCTTGCCGGACAAGCACATCAGCAGCAGCGAGTACGGCCAGCCCCACGGCCGGGTGGGCAGCGTGGTCTCCAGCACGCCCATGCCCGGCACGATCACCACGTCCTGCCGGCGCACCCAGGCGGCCGTGCGGAACGCGTCGACGAGCTTGCCGAACGCCTTGCCCGCCACCAGTCGCGGCCCCGACGCGGTCCGGTACTCCGCGCGGTTCCAGTTCAACCGGGTGGCCGGCACGTCGTACCGCTCGGTGACCTCCTCCGGCCCGCCGCAGAACGCGTGCAGCGTCGCGGAAGGGTGCTCGGCCCGCAGGTACCCCAGGACGGCGGCCAGCGAGCCGTCGTTGCCGAGGTTGCCGGTGCCCAGCAGGCCGAACAGGCCGACGGCCGTCACGACGCCCGCCTCAGGTCCGGTGGGAACAGGGCCGCCGACAGCACCGTGTACTGGTGCTCGAGGCCGGCCGCCCGCTCGGCCGACCGCTCGGCCAGCATCGGCCGGATCTGCCCCGCGCGGCGCTCGACGGCGGTGAACTGCTCGATCAGCCCGTCCACGTCGATGGTGCGGGCGTCCTGGCAGAACTCCTCGAGCCCCATCTTCGCCATGATGCGGTCGCTCTTGGCCGAGTAGCTGATCGAGACGGTCGGCTTCGCCAGCTTCAGCGCGCACACCACGTTGTGGTACCGGGTGGCGACGACCACGTCGACCGCCGCCATCTGCCGCATCAGCTCGCCGAGCGTGACGGTTGGTTCGTTCACCACCGTGGACGGATCGAGACCGGGGCGGTGTGCCCGCACGTCGTCCATGATCTCCCGCACGACCGTCTGGTCCGCCTCGTCGCCGGTGAACAGCCGTACCCGCCGACCCTCGTCCACCAGCCAGCGGACGAACCGCCGCACACTGTCTACATAGGAGCGATGGATCTCCTCGGCCCGGCCCCGGTCGTCGGTACTGCCGTGGAAGTCCATGACGCCCACGCCCACCGTTCCCCCGTCGACCGACCCTGGCGGCACCGGCAACGCGAACACCAGGTCGGGGTGAACGCCGTCGGCCGAGGTGTCCACGCCCATCTCCCGCATCGCGTCCCGGGACATGGCGTCGCGGAACGAGCGGTAGTGCGCGAGTCTCGCCGCCGCGCGATACAGGAACCGGAGCACCGGCTGGCGGATCACGTTGGCGCCGATGTTGACCAGGGCGACCTTCGTCCCGGTGATCCTGCCGAACAGGCACAGCTGGAACATGGAGAACGGGAAACCCCACGCGCGTATCGGAAGCGTGCTTTCCAGCACGCCGGTGCCGGGAACGATCACGACATCCTGGCGGCGGACCCAGCGCAGCACACCGACGGAGTCGCGGAACTTGCCGACGGTCTTCAGCACCACCCGGGCGGGCAGGCTCGGCCGGCGGTCCCTGGCGTAGTACCAGTACAGCTGGACGGCCGGGACGCCATAGCGCGCCGCGACCACCTCCGGACCCGAGCACAGGCAGCTGAGCTCCGCGTCGGGATGATCGGCCCGCAGGTAGGCGAGCACCGCCTCCAGCGAGCCGTCGTTGCCCGAGTTGCCCGCGCCGAGCAGGCCGAAGAGTCCGACCTTCACCGCGGCACCCTTCGCTCGCGACCCGGCACGATCCCGTCGATCGACACCAGCGCGACCTCGGGCGCCGTGCCCATGTCCTCGGTCGACGCGCCCACGCCCGCGCGGGCGCGGCTGGTCAGCCAGTCCTTGAGGTGGCGGTAGCACTGCCGCTTGTCCGCCGCGCTGATCGGCGCCCGCCGGATGAGCCCCGCCCAGCCGAACACGTACTCGGCGAGCAGCCGCGGCGCGGGGTTGAGGAACCGGTTGCGGCGCCTCGGGTCCAGGTTGACGCACCGGCTGTGCACGGTCGGGTTGGCGCGCTCGGCGCGGGTCGGGTGGTCGCGGCGGAAGTACAGCAGCTCGGGCACCTGGTGGAACGGCCCGTGCATGGCGATCTCCGCGACGAACGTGCGGTCCGCGTGGTGGTAGCTGTCGAGCGGGCGGACCTTGCGCAGCATGTCGGCGCGCATGACGCCGTAGAAGTCGTCGCCGCCGGGTGCGAACAGCAGCGCGCGGAAGCGTTCCGGCGCGGACGGGGAGTCGGTGGCGAGCCGGTAGTCGAACGGCTCGATCACCTTGCCGTGGCTGTCGATGGTCGCGTTCCAGGAGTGCGCGAGGATCGTCTCAGGGTGCTCGTCGAGCGCCTCGACGCACACCTTCAGCAGGTCGCGGCCGTACAGGTCGTCGTGCGAGGCCCACTTGAACAGCTCGCCGCGGGTCAGCGAGAACACGTACATGTGGTTGGGCGCGGCGCCGATGTTCCTGCCGAGCCGCTCGTAGCGGATCCGTGAGTCCTTCGCCGCGTACCCGCGGCAGATCGCCTCGGTGCCGTCCGTGGAGGCGTTGTCCGTGATGATCAGCTCGAAGTCCTCGTAGGACTGGCCGAGCAGCGCCTCGAGCGACTCCGCGAGGTACTCGTCGCCGTTGTACACGGGTAACCCGATGCTGAGTCGGGGAGTCATGGCGTCCTCATTTCCGTCAACTGCTGGTCGGGGTGGGTGGTGGCGGCGTGCTCCCGCAGGGCCGCCCGCAGCTGAAGCAGCCACATCGCGGCTCCGCACCACATGGCGATCGTGGATCCCCAGCTCGCCCCCACCGCGCCGGCCATTGCCGCACCGGCGAGGCCGCCGCCGAGGTAGCCCGCGGACGCGAACAGCTGGGTGCGCAGGCTGCGACGCGCGGCACCGAGCGCCCGCAGCCCGGCGGCGAGGCCGGCGATGAGACCGGCGGCGGTCACCGACATGGTGACGGGCAGGATCAGCGGCGACGCCGCCGCCCACACGTCGTCGAGCACGGCCTCGCCGACCGAGCTCGGCACCAGGAACAGCAGCACGAGACCCCACGCCGCGGCGGCGACCGCCTGCGCGCCGCCGAGCAGCAGGCAGAACCGCTCCAGCCGGTGCGGGGCGCGGCGCAGCACCCGCGCGGCCTCGGGCACGGCGACGAGGTTCACGCCCATGAGCAACGCGAGGAACGGCCCCAGCAGCAGCTCCGCGCCACGGATCGCGCCGACGCTCGACAGGCCGGCGATCGCGCCGACGCCGTACATCCGCAGCTGCGAGGCACCGCTGTTGCTGACGTTCTCCACGAGGTAGCGCGAGCCGAGGTCCCGGTGCCGGCGCAGCCACCCGCGCACGTCGCGGGGGCCGGGCAGGATCCCGCTCTGCAGCCAGCCGAACCCGGCCGCGACGAACGCCGACCCGCCCCAGGCGAGCACGAAGGCGGCGACGCCACCTCCCGCGGCCCCGGCGAGCACGAGCAGCGGGATCATCGCCGCGCCCCACACGAGGTCGTTGGCCAGCGCCTTGCGGCCCTGCCCCGCCGCGAAGAACGCGAACCGCCAGCTGTCCTGCAGCAGCAGGCCTGGGGTGACGACGCCGAGCGCGACGAACGCGCCGCCGAGCGTGCCGCCGATGGCGAGCCCCGCGGCCACACTGACCACGCCGAACGCCACCCCGACCACGATCGCGGTGCCGCTGGCGCGCGCCGTCGCGGC
>NZ_WHTD01000028.1 GCF_009379765.1 Actinophytocola sp.
GCAACCGAACCTGCGTACCCACCTTGACCTGCTGTCCCACTCTCGCCACAACCAAGATCATAACCCCACAGCACCTAAGTTAGCGGCATTGGGCCGCGACCCACGCCAGCCCGGCGTCACCCACCTTCGTCGCCAACTTGGCCGCAGCCAGATACGCGGCTGATTTCGTGTGCGCCGGAATGGCGACTGCGGAACCTTCGAGGCGACCGATAAGCGAGGGCAGAATGCGGGCGGCGCCGTCATAGTCGGCCCGCTGGTACAACCGGTGGGCCTCAACAACTCCGCTGTGGAAGTGCGAGGGGTTGACCTCGCCCGAGGACTCCCGGTTCTGTCGATGGCCGAGGAGCGACCGGCGCAGGCTCTCCAGCGGAGGCATGTCAGCACTCGGCGGGCCAGGAGCACCGTGGGCCGGGCCCGGCTGTCCTCTCAGCGCGGCAGCCCTGGCGCGGACGCAGGCGAGGCGCTGTTCGCGCTCACGTTGCTCGTACTCGGCCTTGGCCGCCTCCAGCTCCAGGTACGCGGCGACAAGGGCGCCCCCGGCATCACAGGCGGCGTCAACGGCCCGCCAGAAGCGCTCGTCCGCCCGTGCGCGGCCCTTCTCGATGTGCACGATCGTGGTGCGGTCGCAGAACGCGACCTTGGCGAGCTGGCCTTGCGTCAGGTCGGCCGCGAGCCGGAACGTCGCGAGCTGTCCGCCCAAGGAACGGCGTAGCTCCGCGATGGCCTCCGGTTCCCTCGCCATGTCGTCTTCCACGCTTCCCAGTGTCGGGTTTTCAGCGGCCGCAATCAGCGTAACCGCAGGTGACAGCGGGTGTGACAACCGCACCCACAGGATAACCCACGCTCTGTAGCACCTGATTCGGTGATCTTCAAGGCACCCGGCACCGGTTGATCGGCATGTCCCCCGCCATCGGCGCCCGCATCCCGGCGCCGGGTGCCACCCACAACGACGAACAAACGAGGGCCCGAATCCCGATGCAAGGCAGCATCCCACCACCAGACGAAGCCGCACACCAGGACAGCGTGCTGATCGCCGAACTCGCGGAGATCAACACCCTGATCGGCCGCTACATCCTGCGCTTCCTGGATGCAGACGCCGGCCGCACAGAGCCGATCAGCCCCGAGGACGAGCGCGCACTGGTCGACCGAGCGACCAGGGCGATCGACATCCTCCGAGCTCGAGCCGACCGCCGCGAGCATGTCTAACCGATCAACGGTGCGCGAACCGAACATCAACTACCGCGCACTCATCCCGTACACGCCGTACGTCACCACCTGGAGCGAGGAGCGCGACCAGCCCGCCCAACTCGTCGAGCGGCCAGGCCGAGGAATCGCCTACCTCGACGAGTCGATGTCCGACCGCGACAGCCACGGCGTGCTGTGGTTCCGCACCCCGTCCCGGCCGGGCCATGGCGAACCGATGTTCGCCAAGGTGCACCCGCTCCGTCGGCGCCGATGTATGCGCCGCCTGCTGTGCAACGTCTGCGCAGGCCCGGCCGACCAGACCGACGACGGCATCCTGTGGCTGCTCAAAGACCACCGCGACGACTGGCCGGGCTGGCCGGAGAACATGGCCGTCACCGAACCACCGATCTGCGTGCCATGTGCGAGGTTGGCCAGCCGCCTATGCCCTGCGCTGCGGAAGGGCGCTGTCGCCATCCGCGTGCGCCAGGCACCCGTCGCAGGCGTCCGCGGAATGCTCTACCGCAGCGGCGGCCTGATCCCGGTGCCCTTGGACGAGGCAACCATCGCCTACGACGACCCGCGCATCCGCTGGGTACGCGCCATGAACCTCGTGCGCGAACTACACGTCGGCACCGTCGTGCCGCTGGAGGACGTATGCCGAAGCTCAACCGCGAGCTGATACGCGGCTGGCTGGAGGATCACAACTGGACGGTCGCCCGCCTCACCGCAGAGTGCAACCTGATGAGCGACGACACCTTCTCCGAGGGCACAGTCCGCAACGCCGTGAACGGCATCGACCCGATGCGCCCAGGACGGATCAAGGTCATCTGCAGAGTGCTGGCTAAGTACGGGGACAGCGTCCTCCACGAGCGCCTGACGGACGCAAAGAAGAATGCAGAGTGACCACACCACGGACTCAGCCATGGTCACCGACGTGGAGCGCCTCGACGTCCCGTTCAGCTCCACGGGAAGGGTGAGTGGCTGACCGGGTGCACCCTCCCGGTGGAGTAGCGGTCGAACCGGAATGGCTCCAGCAGTGCCTGCGGTTCGCCGAGGATCTCGGCGGCGACGAGGTCGCCGACGCCGATCATCTTGAAGCCGTGGTTGGAATCGGCAATTACGTAGGCGTTTTGCCGGAACGTGTCGAACACCGGGAAACTATCCGGAGTGAACGCGCCGATGCCGCCGGAAGGCTCCCGTCGGTACAGTCGCCGACGGCCTTCGAACCGCTTGTGGCAATGGGCGAGCGCCGAGGTCCACATGCGCACGAAGTCGTCGCCCACAGCGAATTCCGGACTGGCGGGACCATAGGGATCGATTGCCACCTGCTCGGCTGGGCGGGTGACCGGCACCGGGGCCGCGCCGCCCTGTACCCCGTCGAAGTGGAAGTCGGGCTTGTAGTACACCCCCCACAGGGCATCGGTGATCAGGCCGCCGTCCACGTCGTCGTGAAGTGGGGCGTCCGAGTCCACGTGCACCACCGGCGGCGGCTTGCCCGCGTTGTCGGTGAACTCGCCCGGATCTACCCCCAATGTGCCTTCCTGCAACGCAAGGAACGTCCACATCGGAGTGTCTACACTGGCCACCTCGATGCTGGTTGGGAGCTCGAGCATCGCCCACAGGTCACGGATCCATGGCCCGGCGGCCACCACGAGCTGGTCGCATCCGACGCGACCGGCGTCGGTCTCGACCGCGGTGACCGCGCCGCCTTCCACCCGCAGGCCGGTTACCCGCACGCCGGTGCGGATGTCGACGCCGAGCGCCCGGGCCTTGGCTGCGAGACCGCGCAGCGTCGCTCGGTTGTTGGCGTAGCCGCCGCGTTTCTCGTGCAGCACAACGGAAACGCCCGGCGCCTGCCAGTCTGCGAACAATTCGGTCAGGTACGCACGAGTCGCCGCAACACCTTCGACCAGTACCGAGTCGTACCCGATCTCCCGCTGGGAGGCATGGATGCCGGCGACGTCCTCCGCCATCACCGGCGGCGCGATCTGCAGGTAGCCGACCGGATGGTAGGCGAACGCTTCCGGGTCGGACTCCCACACTGGAACCGAATGTGCCATCAGCTCGCGCATGGCCGGCTGGAAGTAGTTGTTGCGCACAATCCCGCAGGCCACCCCGGACGCGCCGGCGCCGATCTCGGCCTTGTCCAGCACCAGCACGTCCGCGCCGCTGCCGCGGCCGGTGACGCGCAGCCGCCTGGCCAGGTGCCAGGCGGTGGACAGCCCGTGGATACCCGCACCGACGATCACGTACCGAGTCATCGAGTCCCCTCAGAGTCGGCCCGCGTACTCCTGGTTCTTGCGCAGCAGCGAGCCTTCGGTGCCCAGGTAGGCGTGCTTGGACATGTCGGCGGAGTACCGGCTGGCCGGCGGGGTGCGGTCGAGCGCCTCCGCCATCGCGCGAACGTGGTGCGGCGCCGCACCACAGCACAGCCCGAAGTAGCGCACGCCCGCGTCGGCGGCCTGCCGGGTGAACTCGGCGATCTCGTACCGGTTGCAGGTGAACGGGTCCAGCGCAACT
Source organism: Actinophytocola sp. (assembly GCF_009379765.1). Taxonomy (GTDB): domain Bacteria; phylum Actinomycetota; class Actinomycetes; order Mycobacteriales; family Pseudonocardiaceae; genus Actinophytocola. Next base: position 3,706 of record NZ_WHTD01000028.1, read on the forward strand.
GGGAACGGGATGCTCGGACCCGCGAAGTCCGGCTCGCGCAGTGACTGGAAAGTCGGCTGTTCGGCTGTGGTGCGGTACGGCACCGGAAGCGCCGCGACCGGCACGTCGACCGCATCAACGAGCGGTGCGAGCAGCGGTGCCATGGTCGAAGGGCCGCGGTTGCAGTTCAGCCCGACGACATCCGCGCCGGCATCGGCCAGCCGCTGGCACGCCTCGGTAACCGGCAGGCCCTCGCGAGAGAGCCCGTCGTGGTCCGCGACCAGCGTGACCACCGCCGGGAGGCCGGTCTCGCGGATCACCTCCAGCGCGATCATCGCCTCGCCGTGGTAGCGCAGTGTCTCGGCGATCATGAAGTCCGCGTTCGCCTCGGCCGCCCACCCAACCTGCTCCATGAACATCGTCCGCACGCGATCGTGAGTGCCCGGGTCCGTGGGGTCGTAAATGTTGGTGTTGCACACGTTGCCCGCGAGCAGTGTGCCGGTAGCGGAGGCCACCGCGCCGGCGAGCTGCAGCGCCTGCCGGTTGAGCGGTTCGAGCAGGTCCTCCTTGCCGATCATGCGCAGCTTCTCGCGATGCCCGTAGTAGGTGAACGCCTCCACCACGTCCGATCCGGCGTACACGAACTCCTCGTGCAGTGCGGTCACGCGCTCCGGGTGTTCCAGCACCACCTCCGGCACGAACGCCCCGGCCTGCAGGTAGCCACGACGCTCCAGCTCGAACAAGTACCCTTCGGCGCAGATCACCGGCCCTTCGGCCAGCCGCGCCAACAGCCCGTGGTCATTCATCGTTCCTCCGCTCTTGTTGTGCCGTCCGACGGCATTGACGTTGATGTCGATCAGGAATGCGGCCGCTCACAACGCCCCCTCGCCCGCTTCGTGGTGCCGGAACGCTCCGCAGGCTCCGCTACACCGACACCCTCCGCAGACTCGGCGGCATCCTGAATGTCGATGCCTCGCTCCGCAAGCTCCGCTCACAACGCCCCCTCGCCCACTTCGTGGTGCCGGAACGCTCCGCAGGCTCCGCTACACCGACACCCTCCGCAGACTCGGCGGCATCCTGAATGTCGATGCCTCGCTCCGCAAGCTCCGCTCACGACACCCCCTCGCCCACTTCGTGGTGCCGGAACGCTCCGCAGGCTCCGCTACACCGGCACCCTCCGCAGACTCGGCGGCATCCTGAATATCGATGCCTCGCTCCGCAAGCTCCGCTCATGACTCGCGGTCGCCCTGTATCAATGATTCGCTCGCAAGCTCGCTCATGGTGTGGGCACGGGGTCGCCGCCGATCTCGATGCCGTACTCCGTCCCGAAGTCGAGCAGCGCGTCCCAGAGGGACTGGCCGCTGCTGCGCTCACAATGCAGCACGTAACTCGGCACGCTCTCCCGGTCGTCCCGCACCAGATCGGTGACGAGGCCTGCCACGTGGGTGCGCAGTGCCGCACCGTTCGGGGTGACGTCATCGGCCAGGTCGATCGCGCACACGGTTGCCAGCAGGTCGGTCGCGCGATCGCCGGTGAGCCGGACGAGCGCCCGGCCGTGTGTGAGGTCGACGACCGACGTGAACTCGCCGGCCTCCGTGGCAAGCGCGCACAGCCGCTCGAGCAGTTTGTCGCCCGTCCCGGTGGCGCCGAGAACCAGCCACTCGCCAGGGCCGGCGCCGACCACCAGGCTGCCGTCGGACTCGCGGGTGACGGCGCCGAACCGAGTGCCGAGCGCTGCGGCCATCGCGCCGTCGTGCGTCGCCCGGACGAGGACCTTGGCGAGCACGGAGTGGTCGGCGAGGACCAGCGACGGGTCCGCGGCGCCCGGCTGGCCGGGGGCGATGGCACTGCGCATGACGCGGGGCGGGTGCGGGCGGAACGTACCGGGCCGGCCGATGGTCCGCAGGCGGGCACCGTCCGGGTCGACATGCGCGAGGTGTTCGGTGACCGTGGCCGGGATCCGCCGGCCGTCCGGCAGCACGGTGACCTCGGTGCCCGGCTCGGCGAGCGCGGCGTCCACCTGGCCGAGGCAGATCGGGCGGCCCAGCGTCGGCGACATCCGGCTGGAGGTGACCCGGCCTCGGATCTCGTCGCCGGTGACAATCTGGCTGGCCTCCGGAGGCACGATCGTGCCGTCGACCGGCTGCAAGCCGACCAGGCGGAGGCCGTCGCGCCGCTCGTGCTGCCAGACCAGTTCCGGTTTGCCGGCGAAGTCGTCCTTGTCGAGCTTGACCAGCCGGTCCAGGCCGACGCTGAACGCGCGGGTGAGGCCGTCGGTGTCCTGCCCGACGATCAGGTGGCCTTTCTCGAGCCGCAGGATTCGCTGCGCCTCGACGCCGAACGTCCGCACACCGAGGTCCGCGCCGTGCGCCAGCAGCGTCTCCCACACGTGCAGCCCGTAGCCGGCCGGCACGTGCAGCTCGTAGGACGGCTCGCCGGTGAACCCGATGCGCCACAGCACGCACTCGTCCACGCCGGCCAGTCGCGCCGTGCGCACGTTCATGTAGCCGAACGCCTCCGGGTCGAGGTCCACGCCTTGGGCGAGCCGGCCCACGAGCTCGGCGGCGTGCGGTCCGGCCACGTTGATACTGGCGTACGCGGTGGTCACCGGCGTGACGTGCACATTCCAGTGTGGACGTTCGGTCTGCAGCCAGCGCTCGACCCACTCCCAAACCGCGGCGGCGCCGGAGGAAGTGGTGGACATGAGGTAGTGGTCGACGCCCAGCCGCCCGGTTACGCCGTCGTCGAGCACCACGCCGTCCTCGGCGCACATCATGCCGTAGCGCACCCGGCCGACCTCGAGCCTGGACCACTTGTTGACGTACAGCAGGTTCAGCAGCTTCGGCACGTCCGGCCCGCGCAGGTCGAGCTTGCCAATCGGGGTGACGTCGATGATCCCGACGCCGTCGCGGACCGCGCGTACCTCGGCCGCCGGGTCGCCGTAGTGGTCCGGCCGGATCCACTGCCCGGCGACCAGTGGCGCGGCGCCGTTGGCTTCGTGCCAGGACTGCATGGGAGACCGGCGAACCGGGTGCACCGCGCGGCCGGCCAGCGCACCCAGCGTCACCGGTGCGTACATCGGTCGCCACGTAGTTGTGCCAGTCTCCGCGATCGTGCGACCGGAGGCCTCGGCGACCATCGCGATGGCGTTGACCATTTCCAGCTTTCCCTGCAACGGCCCCATGGTCGCCGTGGTGTACCGCTTGGCCAGCTCCGCAGAGTCGTAGCCCTCGCGCACCGCGGTGTGAATGTCTCGTGAGGACACGTCTTCGGAGAAGTCGACGATGCCGTGCGTGCTGGCCCGGAACAGCTCCGGATGCTCGTACACCGGGAGCTCCGGAACACTCGCCGGCGTGTCATCCGGTGCGCTGCCCGGGGTGGCGGTGGGAATGCGGGTGAGCCGGCGGTGCCGGACCGCGGCGGCGTGCCGAGCCGCCTCGGCGCCGACCGCGGTGGCGTGCGCGCGCAATTCGTCGAGGGTGCCGTCGCCGGCGATCCCACCGACCGCGAACACGTCGGCGCTCGACCGGCCACCGGGCAGGAAGCGCGCCGCCGCGGGGCTGTACACCGGCACGTCACCGGCCTGGTTCAGCAGCGCGGTCGGCGCGGTCCAACCGGTCGCCGTCACCAGCAGGTCCGCCTCGACCCGCCGGCCTCCCGGCAGCTCGACCGCCCGCAGTCCGCGCCGGCCATGCACGCGCACGATGTCGCCGCCGATCCGGGCGTCGACCACCTCGGCGATCTCGACGCCGGCGGCCAACAGGTCCGCGGCGGCGGCGTCGCCATCCGAGTTGGCCGTCAGCACCACCGCCCGCTCCCCCGGCTTGACCGCGTACAGGTTGATCAGCCGACGGGCCGCGGTGGACAGCATGACGCCGGGCAGGTCGTTACCCGCGAACACATACGGCCGCTCGATCAACCCACCCGCGACGACGAGCACACCGGTCCGTGCCCTGATCAGCTGCTCGCCTCCGGCGCGCTGTAGCACCGCGACCCAGTTCTGGTCGTAGCGGCAGAGAACTACCGAGTCAGTGAGCACCTCGACGCCGCTCGCCGCAACCTCAGTCCGCAACTCGACAAGCTCGTCGGGCCTACGTGCGTAGCGGAGGTGCCCGCCGAGCTGATGGTCCTCCTCGACCAGCAGCACCCGCGCGCCCGCGCGAGCGGCCGCGACCGCTGCCGCCATGCCGGCCGGTCCGCCGCCGGCGACGAGCACGTCCGGGTGGGCGTGCCGCGCGGCGCGATGATCGGACACGGTGTCCGGCGAGATCGATCCCGCGTGGGTGAATCGCCTCAGCACCCGCTCGTAGACGGGCCACAGCCGCTGCGGGCGAATGAAGGTCTTGTAATAGAAACCGGGTCCGAGAAACCGTCCGAGCAGCCGGTTCACTCCCTTGACATCGAACCGCAGCGACGGCCAGGTGTCCTGCGAGGTGACCACCATGCCGTCGGTGACCAGACGATGCGCGCCGCGCACGTTGGGCTCGTCGCCCACCTGCACCATGCAGCCGGGGTCGTGGAAGCTCGCGGTGACCAAGCCGCGCGGGCGGTGGTACTTGAGGCTGCGAGAGAACACCCGCTCGCCCGCTGCGGCCAGTGCGGAGATGATCGTGTCGCCGGCAAAGGCGGCGTGCTCCCTGCCGTTCCAGAAGAAGCGCACCATCTGGTCGCGATCGATGACCTCGTCGGGTTGCGGCGGGAGGCGGGTCATCGCGCCTCTGTCACGGTGTTGGTCACGGCGTCGGTTCCGGTGTCGCGGTGCAGCCGGACGTACCGCCGGCAGCCCGCCGTGTGATACCAACGTTCCTCGACCGCACCAAGAGGGTTGCGCCGCAGGTAAAGGTAGGCGCGCCACTCCTCGGGCGTCGCGGTGGCGGGATCCGGCCGCGGCGTCACCTCGCCCAAGTACCGGAACTCGGTCACGTTGCGGGGACCGCACCACGCGCAGGGCAGCTCGATCATCAGTGGCCCACCGCCGCCGCGCCCTTCTCGCCGACGAGCTCACCGGAGTCAAACCGATCCAGGCCGAACGCCGCGATGATCTCCGGTGTCCGTCCACTTGCGACACACTCGGCCATCGCCTCGCCGGACACCGGACCGGCCTTGAATCCGTAGGTCCCCCACCCGACGTCCACATAGAACCCCTCAACAGGGGTGGGGCCCATGATCGGCGAGAAGTCCGGGGTCATGTCACACAGCCCGGCCCACTGGCGCAGCAGGCGAACCTTCGACAGCGCGGGCATCAGCTCCAGCACGTGGCCGGCCAGGCCTTCGGCGAACTCCAGCGAGCCGCTGGTCGAGTAGGAGGCGAAAGGGTCCACGCTGGCGCCGAACACCAGCTCGCCGCGATCGGTCTGGCTCACGTAGACGTGCAGGGTGCCGGATACCAACACCGTGTCCAAGAACGGCCGCACCGGCTCGGTCACCGCCGCCTGCAGCGGGAACGTGGTCACCGGCAGTCGCACCCCGGCCAAGTCGGAAACCAGCGTGGCCCAGCCGGCGGTCGCGTTCACCACGACCGACGTGGCGATCCGGCCACGGTTGGTGCGCACCCCGGTGACCCGGCCGTTCGCGACGTCGATGCCGGTCACCTCGGTCTGCTGGTGCAGGTGCACGCCCAGGGCGTCGGCGCCGCGCGCGTAGCCCCATACGACCGCGTCGTGCCGGATGATTCCGCCCGGCGGGTGGTACAGCGCGCCCAAGATCGGGTAGCGGGCATCGCGCGAGACGTCCAGGTAGGGCACCAGCTTCGCGATCTCGCCCGGCCCGATCACCTCGGAGTCGACGCCCTGCAGCTTGTTGACCTCGGCACGCCAGCGCATGGTGCGCAGCGAGCCGTCGTTGTGGGCCAGCGTCAGATGGCCGCGGCGAGAGAACATCACGTTGTAGTTCAGGTCCGCCGCGAGCGTCCGGTAGAGGGAGAGCGAGCGGTCGTAGAACCGCACGCCCTCCGGCGTGAGGTAGTTGGACCGCAGGATCGCCGTGTTCCGTCCCGACCCGCCGCCACCGAGATAACCCTTCTCCAGCACCGCGATATCGCGCACGCCATGATTGGCGGCGAGGTAGTAGGCGGTGGCCAGACCGTGCACGCCGCCGCCGACGATCACCACGTCGTAGCGGTCCTTGAGCGGATGCGACTGCCAGGCTCGCGGCCAGTCGGCGCCGGTCAACCCGTGCCGCAGCAGGCTGAGCGCGGAGTACCGCTTCCCGTTGCACCTTCCGCGCACGACCTGGCCTCCCCGAGCTCGGCGTCTCGCCGGTCACGCCTCGCTGTGTGACCGCGCCGTCGACGCTACCGGGAGCGAGTGCCTACCACGATCTTGCTTGCATATGGAGCAACATTTGTCTACCCGCCCGGCTTGCTGACGAAGCATTCGTCGACGAGCCGGTCCCGGGGTCCCGGGCAAGGACCGCTGTCCCCCGTCGATCTTGACCGAGAGTTCCATGATGGTCTCAGGGTTCGCCTGCTGCGAGGGTCGGCCTGCCCTATCCAGTTGCCGACCAGAACTTCGACCGCGACGGCTGGGCGATCACGAACTTTTCCTGGGTACGATCTTCACGGGCGCCTCGAGACCGTCCCACCCGAGATTCTTCGACAGATACCCGGCTGCGGCCTTCACCTGACGACCGGCGGACTCCAGGTCGTGGGCGATGCGGAACTTCGGACCCGAGATGTTGATGGCCGCAACGATCCGACCGCGGAAGTCCCGCACTGGTGCGGCGGTAGCGGCGAGGTCGGTGTCGAACTCGTCGATGCAGGTGGAGAACCCCTTGGCCGCGGCGCGCTGGACCCGGCCGATGAAGTCCTCCACGGTGCGGGGCGCTTTGGGCCCGCGCGCCACCAGTCGCACGCGGCCGAGAAGCTCGCGAATATCGTTCGCGGACATATCGAACAGCAAGGCCTGTCCGCATGAGGTGGCGTGCACCGGAGTGGCGTGGCCGACGAGGCTCACGGTCTGCACCGAACGTGTGGCGTTCTCCGAAAGGAGGGTGAGTGCGTCGGTGCCGTCCCGCACGGACAGGTGCACCCGCTCGCCGACCGTGCGGACCAGACCACGCATGATCTCAGGCGCGCAGGCGAGCAGCTGGTGGTCACCGGCGCGGGCGGCCAAGGAAAAGAAGCGCCAGCCAAGCCGGTAGCCGAGCGTATCGGGGTCTCGGTCCACCAGCCCGGACTCCGCAAGGGTCTTGAGTGTCCGGGAGACCTGGCTCTTCTCCCGGCCAACAACGCGAGCCGTCTCGATCACGCCCATGGTACGTTGATCGCCGGGATCCCACTCCCCCAACGCCGTCAGGATGGCGATCACCCGCCACACGCTGTTCGTGCCTTCCTCTGCCATGCGGCTATCGTTCGCAGGCGTCGCGTAGCCGGCAACTAGGCTTGCGAATGCAGCAACTGGGCCGGCGCACCCCGCGGCCCATTGTATTCGATCTGGACTTCCTAGACTGTGACGAGGCGTTCATACGTCGCCGCCCTCGTCTACCAGTCGTTTTACCTCACGCTGCACCAGGCCCAGCCGGGCCTCCGAGATCAACGGAAGCGTTCGGCGCACCCATCGAGCCTTGGTCAGGTCGATGTCTGCGACCAACACAGCCGGCTCGCCCATCGGTGCCTGCGCCACGATCGAACCGAGCGGGTCGATCAGCCGTGAGCCACCCCAGAAGGTCGCGCCGCGCTCCTCACCCACCCGGTTCACGAACCCGACCCAGGTCTGCTGCATCCGCGCGACATGCCGCAGCAGGTCCTGCCAGTAGTCCACGTTGTCCAGCATCGTGCCGCGTGGCGTGGTGCTGACACTGTTGGTCGGCGTGAGCAGCGCATACGCGCCGTCCTGCACCGCAAGCCATGGCAGCACCGGCTGCCAGAAGTCGTTGCACACCAACACTGCCATCCGCCCGAACCGGGTGTCGAACGCTCGCATCGCCTGCCCAGGAGTGAAATGCTTGCGTTCCTCCCACGTCAGATACGTCGGCAGGAACAGCTTGCGATGCACGTGGACGACCCGCCCGCCGGACACATAGACCGCCGAGTTGTACCGGCGCAGGTCGCCGTCCTCGTAGAGGCCAACGAGTATGTCGGGCCCAATCTCGGACAGCTCCGTCACCCGCCGATCGTCGGCGGCCACCGACACGTCCTCGTCCAGGGCGCCCAGCGTGTACCCGTGCAGGTTCAGCTCCGGAAATATCACCAGATCGGCGTCCTGCGCGGCGGCCTGTTTGATCGCTGCTCGCGCGGTCTCCAAGTTGGCCTCGAAATCGCCCAGCACGCAGTCCGTCTGCGCCAGCGCCACCCGCATTGTCACACCCCCGGAAGCAAGCTGAGCCCTCCGGCGTCACGGTAACACCGCGAGATCGCCAGAACGGTCCCCCGGCCGTTGATCACACAGCCGAGATCAGCTCGCGGCGAGAGGACCAACCGTTCGCGGCCATGTAGGCGGCCTGCATGTGCGCTGCGACGGTGGGACCGTTCGGTGCTGGCTGTCGGCGGGCTCGTGGGTCCGAGGTGGGTTTCGCGGAGTTCGTCCATGAAGGCCTCCCAGACCGGTGTGCCGCCGGCGGCACGCACCTCCGTCCGGGCGGCGTACTCCTCTGCCACGGGAAGGTGTCGGATCCCCCAGGCGCTGAGTTGGGCGAGGACGGGGACCAGCTCGATCGCCTGCTCGGTGAGGCTGTAGGTGACCTTCTGCTTGTGCGAGGATCGTCGGCCTTGGTCCGGTCCCTGATCCTGACCTCGAACCGCTCACCAGTCGACTGGTATCCACTGTTCCCAACCCCGTCGTCGCGGAATCCCTACTCGACCGACTGATCAACAACAGCCACCAACTCCTCATGAACGGAGTCAGCTACCGACCCGACAAACTCCCCCCGTTTCGGCGCTGCAAGAAGCCTGATCTCACGTGGACTGCGAGCTGCCGTCCGCATCCTGGGGACCGTCAGGCAGGCAACTGGCCGTCGTTACTGTGACGGCATGGCCGACTACCTGTACGCAGGCATCGCAGTCAACGACTACGCAGCGGCACTGGCCTGGTACGAACGCCTGTTCGGCCGCCCACCAACCTTCTTTCCGCACGACACAGAGGCCGTGTGGGAGCTCGCGGAATATCGCTCGGTGTACGTCGTACAGCGGCCCGAGCACGCCGGCCACGCCCTACACACCATCCTCGTCGACGACCTCGACGCCGTCGTCGCTCAGATCGCCGAACGAGGACTGGACCCCACGAAGCGCGAGACCTACTCGAACGGCGTGCGCAAGACCACCTACCACGATCCCGACGGAAACGAGATCGGGTTCGGCGGCGCCCCACTCCAATCGAGCTAACGAGCCGGCTACGCGGCTGCCACGTAAGCCTCGACCAGGTGGCGGGTGAGGAAGCGCCCGGAGCTCTCCAGCTCGAGCGCGGGTACGTCCCGGTGGCCGCCGGGGTTCGCATGCAAGGTCTTCTCCGGCGAGGCGAAGGCGTCGAACAGCGCCAGGCCCGACGCCCGCGGGACCATCTCGTCGTCCCACTGGAGCAGGAACCGGATCGGGACGGTGATCCGGGAAGCAGCATCGGCCAGGGACTCGTGACTCGCCAGGCCGAAGACCGCCGCGGTGATCCTCGGCTCGACCGCTACGAGCGGCACGCCTATGCCGGTGCCCATCGACACGCCCCAGTAGCCGACCGGACCTGCGCCGACGTCGTCGAGGTGCTGGAGGGCGTCCAATGTGATCCGCCACTCGGGGACGGCCAGGTCCGCCAATGCGGCGTTGTACTCGGCCAGCGGGCCGGCGATGGGCTCGCCTGCCGCCACCCGCTCCCTGACGACCGCGAGCAACCGGTCACCTTCCTCGTTCTTCGGGCGGTCGCCGTGCAACGGGGCGTCTATGGCCGCTGCCGCGAGGCCGCGGGTCGTCGCGTAGTGGTGGGCGTGGGCCAGTACGGCCGGGGCCTTCTTGTGCTGGCCGCCACCGTGGCCCAGCAGGACCAACGGGCGGCTGCCGGCGGCGTCGGCGGGGGTCCAGAGGACGCCGGAGATCTCGCCGAGGGTGAAGAGACGTTCCGAGACGCCGTTCGAGGTCGTCTCCGAGATGAACCGCATGGGTGCGTTGCCTTTCGGGATGCCGTATGGGCACTCCCGGGGCCACCTATGTCAGATGGACCGCACAGCGTGAGGGAGGGGAGCACCCAGCCTGATAGCGGTAATGGGTCTCACCTCCTCCGGTCGATCACCGCGGTGTGGCCGGACGGGCGTGGTTCCACCCGGCCGTGTCGTCCCGTGGCATCGCCGTGTCGTCCCCTGGCATCGCCGTGTCGTCCCGTGGCATCGCCGTGTCGTCCCGTGGCATCGCCGTGTCGTCCCCTGGCATCGCCGTGTCGTCCCGTGGCGATGACGGCAGGTGTGACGCCACACTGGTACGCCAGAAGCCAACTCGACCAACGCCAGAGGCCAACTCGGGCACGCCAGAGGCCAACTCGACGACGCCACCGGACGACACGGGCACGTCCGAGGCCGGGTCGGACAGGAGCACCGACAGCAGCGGCCCGCCGCGCCGGACCAGCCCGCGCGCGAGCTCGTCCGGCAGGACCGGCTGCACATCCCGCTCGGCGCGGTACTGCCGTGGACGAACGTCGACGAGGCGGCCGGCAGGCTCACCGCGCAGGGCGTGGACGGCAAGATCGTCCTCACGGTGCACTGACCGCCGCGTGCCGGGCCGGTGGCGGCTGGTCGATCGCGGGACGAGGTGGGAGTGGGTTCGGGTGGGTGGGGGGACCACCCGAACCCACTCCGTCCGGTCAGTTACCCGGGGCGGGCGTGGCGCCGTCGGGGGGAACGGCGGTTGGGGTGCCGGTCGCGGGGCTGACCGGAGCGTGTGCCCGGCTGGAGGGTGTCTGCGGCCGCGAGCTCGGCGGGTCGCCGGCGTGGCCGTTGCCGGGATCGGTCGGCGTCGGAAGGTCGGTCGGCTTGCCGTCCGGGTGCTCCGCCGCGGGGTCGTCCGCGGCGGCGGCCACCGCGTCGCAGTACTCGGGGACGTTCTCCGCGCCATTGGCCGCCTCGACCAGGGCGGTGAACGCGGGGCTGTCGAGCGCCTTGCCCGGGCTGGTGCCCACCTTGGCCTCGTAGGCCTTGCACAACCCGACCATCGACGGCGACGGGTCGCCGCCCGGGTCGGCCGGCTTGCCGGCGTCCGAGGGCCGCCCGCTCGGGGTGGCCTCGGCCGGTTTCGAGCTGGCGACCGCGGGAGGGTCGGCCGGGGTCTCGGTCCAGGGCGTGGGCAGGGCACCGCTCGTCGCGGCGAGCACGACGCCGGTGGTGCTCGCGGCGGCCAGGATGGCGGCGACCTTGACGGTGAGGATCTTCGCCAGGGTGGACTTGATCATGGATGGTCTCCGGGGTTCGGGTACGTGGTCGAGCTGAGCGGCGTCCCGGAAGGCGGTCAGTGCCGCCCGCTCCCCGGTCAACTCCTCCGGGTACGCGGGCGCGGCCGCCACGCGCAGCACCGCCGCGAGCGGCCGTGCCGCATCGACGGCGGCCGGCTCGCCGGCCAACAACCGCTCGGCGGCGTGCCGGTCGACTCCACGTGATCGGTAGCTACTCATCTCGCCTCCTTTGGCGTCACGTGCTCGGTTCGCGTCACATCCGGGTCGGCCGGCGCGGCCGCGGGCTGGGCGCGCTGGTCGAGCTGCGCGGCCAACCGGCGCAGGCCACGCCACGCCGCGGTCCGCACCGCTCCCGGTCGTTTGCCCATCACCCGCGCGGCGGCGTGGGTGTCCAGCCCGACCACCACGCGCAGGAGAACCGCCTCGGCCTGGTCCCTGGGCAGCGTGGCGATCAGCGCGACGGTCGCGTTGGTCGACGCGATCCGGATGGCCTGCTCGGCGGTGTCGTGGCCGTTCGGCATGTCCGCCAGCACGTCGGCGGACAGCCCGCCGACCGGGCGGCGCTGGTTGCGACGCACGTGGTCCAGCGCGCGGTGCCGGGCGATGCCGACCGCCCAGCCGCGGAACCCGGCCCCCTCGTCCCGGAACGAGCGGATGTCCCGGGCGATCTGCAGCCAGGCCTCCGACGCGAGATCCTCGGCGTCGTCGCCGACCATCCCGCGCAGGTACCGCAGCAGACCGGGCTGCACCTCTCGGTACAGCACCCGGAACGCCTCCTGGTTCCCGTCGCGCGCCGCACGCACCGCGGCCGACAGGTCGGCCGATGCCGTGTGACCAGGTGTCACGGAGTACCTCGAACTTCTGTGCGCCGGTGGTCGCACCACAGGTGCGCGACCGCGGCGCGACACTAGTTCCCATCCCACCAGTACTGGCGTAGGAGGCGCTGAATCCGTCACACCCCGCTGGTGGGGTCGACGGGCCACCGTCGAGGCCCGGTCCTACTCCCCCACCGGGCCGTCCGCGAGCTCCGACACTATGTCCAGCTGGCCCAGGTGGCGGGCGTACTCCTGGAGCAGGTGGAACAGGACCCGCTCCAGCGTCGGGGGCTCGCCGGACAGCTCGGCGGCCGGCCAGTCGGGGCCCGGGGCGCCGAGGGTCGACAGGTCGGTCCGCTCGACCACCGCGCGGGTGTGCGCGGCCTGGGTTCGCAGGGCCGCCACCACGGAGTCGAGCGTCTCGGTCGGGGCGACGTGCCAGCGACCGTCGAGCTCGTCGGCCCAGGGGTCGGGTAGTGGGCGGGCCTCGAAGCGCCACTCGATCCAGCGGCGTTCCACGTGGCGCACGTGGTTCAGCAGCTCCAGCGGGGTCCAGCCGGACGCGAGGCGGGACGTGTGCCGCTCGGCCGCCGGCATGCCGCGTACCTTGTCGATCGCGCGGTCGCGGAAGTAGTCCAGATACCCCAGGAACACGGCGGCGCGGTTCGCGGCCGGCGCGGTCGGCTCAGGGAACATCGGCCGACCACTGGGTCAGGACCCGGTCGAGCGCCGAGAGGGTCATCGGCTTCGGCAGGTAGGCGTCGAAACCGGCGTCCACGACCTGCTGGCGGTCGCTGTCCCGGATGAAGCCCGACACCGCGACCAGCTTCATGCGGTCCGCGTCGAGGTGGCCGCGGAGGTGCCTCGCGATCTGGAGGCCGCCGATGTCCGGCAGGCCCAGGTCGCACAGGACGACGTCGTAGCGGGACGCGGCCACCGCGGCCAGGCCCGTCTTGCCGGTCGCCGCCACCGTGACAGTGTCCCCCCTGCGCTCCAGCAGGGCCCGGTAGGTCGCCGCCAGGTCCGCGTTGTCCTCGATCACCAGGAAGCGCAGCGGGGTCCGCGCGCCCTGCACCGTCTCGTGTGGACTGTCCGGCTCCGGTGCCGACGCGAGTGGCAGGCGCACCCGGAACTCCGCCCCGGTGCCGGGCCCGTCGCTGTGCGCGGTGACCGTCCCGTCGTGCAGCTCGCTGATCGACCGGACGATCGCCAACCCCAGCCCGAGACCGCTGACCGCCGTCATGCCGGACGGCGCGGCCCGGGTAAACACCTCGAACAGCGAGTCCGCGACCGCCGGGTCGAAACCGATGCCGTCGTCCCGGACATCGAGCACCGCCTCGTGGCCCGCGGTGGCGACCGACACGACCACCGTGGCACCCGGCGCGGTGTACTTCAACGCGTTGCTCACGAGGTTGCTCAGCAGCTGCGCCAACCGGATGCGGTCCCCGGATACCGGCACCGGCGACGAGGGCAGCGTCAGCCGCAGCGCGCGCCGGCCCGCGGCGAACTCCGCCGCCACGTCCGCGGCGGTCTCGGACACGATCGACCGCAGGTCCACCCGCTGCCGGTCCAGCGCGAGCCGGCCGGTGAGCGCCCTGGTGGCGTCGAGCAGGTCGTCGGTCATCCGGATCAGCGCACCGGTCTGGCGCGCCAGCACGGCGAGCGCCGCGTGCCCGACCGGCACGTCCAGCGCCAGCAGCTCGACCGCGGCTTGGATCGCCGCCAGCGGGTTGCGCAGCTCGTGCGACAGCGTCGCGATGAACCGGTCCTTCGCGCGCTGCTGCTGGCGCAGCGCCTCACCCGTCGCGGCCAGCTCGTCGTTGGTGAGCCGCAGCCGCAGGTTCATGTCCTGGACCTCGCGGGCCCGCGCGAGCAGGTCGGCCTCCAGCCCGCTGAGCCGCGCGAGCGCCCCGGCCACCGGGCCGCGCCCGGACCGGACGAGGTCGGTGACGTCCAGCACCCGGTGGATGATGTGGGTGATCGTCCCGTCCTCGGCCAGGATCGGGGTGTTGATCGGGCTCCACCACCGCTCCTCGAACGACTCGCCCACCTGGATGTCGTAGCGCTGCGGCGCCATCGTGTCCGACGCCCCGGTCGCGAACACGATCTCCAACGACCGGCGCAGGTTGCGCACCCCGTCGGCGCCGCGGTCCTCCGGGTTGGCCGGGAACGCGCTGAAGATCGGCACGCCGACGAGCATGTCGCGCCGGGTGGTCGTCGCGGCCAGGTACGCCTCGTTGACCGCCACGATCGTGAGCGCGGGGTCCAGCACCAGGTACGGCGTCGGCGCGGCGTCGAACAGCCGCTGGTAGTCGGGCGGGTTCATCGGCGGGCCTCCGTCACGGGTCGAGGCGGTACCCGAAGCCGCGCACGGTGGTGATCTTGGGAACCTCGACGCCGGCGTCCGCGAGCTTGCGGCGGATCCGGTACACGTGCTCGTCCACCGTCGCCTGCGCCTGCCACTCCGCCTTCGACTCCCAGACCTGTGCGAGCAGTTGCTCGCGCGAGTACACCCGGCCCGGGCTCGCCGCGAGGAACTCCAGGAGCATGTACTCACGCGGGGTCAGCGCGATCTCCTCGCCGGCCGCGCGGATCACGTGCGCCCCGGTGTCGATCACCAGCCCGCCCAGGTGGATGACCGGGGGCGCGGCCGGGTCGGCCCCGGCCCGGCGCAGCACCGCGCGGATCCGGGCCACCAGCTCGCGCAGGAAGAACGGCTTCACCAGGTAGTCGTCGGCGCCGAGCTCGAGCCCGACGACCCGGTCGGCCTCCTCGCCCCGGCCGGTCACGACGATCACCGGGAGCTGGTCGTGCCCGCCCTGGCGCAGCGTGCGCAGCAGGTCCAGGCCGTCGCCGTCGGGCAGCCCCAGGTCGAGCACCACCAGGTCGACCCGGCCGAACCCGCCGCGCGCGCTCGCCGCGTCGTTGGTGCGCACCACCTCGAACCCCACCCTGGTCAGGTAGGCGTCGCACATCGCCACCAGGTCGAGGTCGTCCTCGACGAGCATGATCGTCGGACGCCGACCGGTGGAACCGCCTGCGCCCTCGGTGGGTTCCACGTTGATCCGATGTTGAGGTTCCGTAGGGCAAAACGACCAGGTTGGCACGCTATCAAGGACACGGCCGACGGACACCGTTCGTCACCCGATCGCCAGCACCGGCCCGAGGAGACCGAGCCATGTCCACCACCGATACCGACAACCGGGTAGTGGACCTCGCGGTGAACCGCCTGTTCCGGATCGGGCTCGACCTGCACGGGGCGCTCGCCCTGGTCGACCCGCAGTCGCCCGATCAGGTTGCGGGGCAACGGATCCGCGCGGCCATCGCCCGGATCGACGAGACCATCGGCGAGCTGCGGCTGGCCGTCATGAACGGCGAGCGGTGACGGTTCGGACCCTGCTCGTCGACCACCGGTGGACCATGCGGCAGGACCAGGGTGGACCGCCGCGCGGGTCAGGCCCCGGTGAGCGGCACGCGCCAGACCAGCCGGGTGCCGCCGTCCGGGCGGGCGGCGGCGCTGCTGCTCCCGCCGCAGGTCGCGGCCCGGCGCTCCAGGTTGAGCAGCCCGCTGCGCGCGACGTCGGCCGGCATGCCGAGGCCGTCGTCGGTGACGCCGACGACGAGGTCCGTGCCGGCCTCGACGGTGACCGTGACGTCGGTGGCGCGAGCGTGGCGCACCGCGTTGCTGAGCGCCTCGCGCAGCGCCGCCAGCGCGTGCTCGCCGACCAGGTCGGGCACGAGCGTGTCGACCTCGCCGGAGATCCGCACCGCGGGCGAGACGTCGGTGTCCGCGCTGACCTCCGCGACGATGTCGAGCATGCGGCGGCGCAGGCTCGCCCGGTTGTCCTCCTTGCCGGTGTGCAGGTCGAAGATCGACATGCGGATCTCGCGGACGGTCTCGTCGAGCTGGCCGACGACGCGGCTGACCCGGGCGCGGGCGTCCGGGTCGGCGATCCGGCGGACGACGCTCTGCAGGCTCATGCCGGCGGCGAAGAGCCGCTGGATGACGTGGTCGTGCAGGTCGCCCGCGATGCGGTCGCGGTCGGCCAGCACATCGAGCATCCGCTGCTGGCGCTGCTTGTCCGCGAGCTCGATCGCGAGCGCCGCCTGGTCGGCGAAGGAGGCGAGCAGCGGCAGCTGCTCCTGGCCGAACTGGCTGCCGCCCTTGTCGCGCAACGCCAGTAGCAGCCCGCTGACGCCCGCGGGCGGGCCGAACGGCACCGCGTGCGCCGGGCCGAACTCGCCGAGCCTCGCGAGGTCGTCGCCGACCATGTGCGCGAAGTCGGCGAACACGGTCGGCGTCCGGTCGGTGATCACCGCGGCCACCGCGGGCGCGCTCGCCGGCACCGGGTGGCCGATCATCTGCTGTCCGCGCGGCCCGTCGCCGGCACGGACCACGAGCGTGTCCGCGGCGTCGTCGGCCAGCAGGATCACCGCGCAGTCCGAACCGGACAGCTCGCGGGTCCGCCGGGCGATCAGCGTGAGCGCCTCGGCGCCGGACGCCCCGCCGAGCAGCAGCGAGTTGACCTCGCCGGACGCCTGCTGCCAACGTTCCCGGAGGTGGGCCCGCTCGAACGGTCCGGCGTCCTCGACCGCGACGCCCGCGGCCGTGCCGAGGCCCGCGGTGAACTCGGCCGCGCCCAGCCCCGGGAGGGATCCGCCCGTGGCGGATCGCCGTGGCTCCTGGTGCGGTGCGGTGTGCGGCATGTCCACTCCCGACCTCGAGCAGACCGGGGGTGCGCCTCGATCCGCGGCCGATCGGCATCCGTCATATCGGGCGGTCTTCAGAGGTCGTTACGGGGTCAACGACCTCGTCCGTCCAGCGGCGGCGGCAGCCGGTCGAGGAGCGAGGCCCAGGACGCCAGCAGGTCCCGACCGTCGATCATCAGCGTGATCACGGTGTGGATGGTGCGGGCGACCGGCCGCAGGTTGCGGGACAGGAGTCCGATGTGCTCGGCGACCGCGAGGAGCTCCTCGCCTTCCCCGAGCCCGGCCGGCTCGCTCTCCACGACCGCGCGCAGCCGACGCACGAGGCCGACCACTCGGTCCTCCACCGCCGGATCCTCGCCGATCTCGTGTTCGGCCCGCTCGGCGATGATCCGCACGTCCTGGTCGGCTCCGTGCAGCAGGACGAGGAGATCGTTCGCCATGAGCCGGAGGTCGGCGACCGGCCGGTCCAGCGCGTCGGCCAGCCGGCGGGCGAACGCGAGCCGGTCCGCCGGCTGCTGCTCGACGGCCACCTGCATGTACATGCCGACCTTCGCGAACCCCTCGTCGAGCGCGGCGACGGCCTGCCGCCAGACCGGCACGGCCGTCTCGGTCCTCGCGAGGATGTCGAGGTAGGCCGGCGCGTCGACGCTCGGCTCGGTCACCTGGACCTGCTCGGCGGCGGCCGACGCGGTCGCGAGGCGAACGGCGAGCCGCGCGACCTCGCGCCGGTAGTCACCGGAGTCGCGGTCGGCGAAGCGCAGGTCCGTCCAGTCCTCCCAGCCGAACGTGCGCACCAGGGCGATCAGCTCGTCGGGACAGGGCTGCGCGTGCAGGTCCGCGAAGTCGACGTAGCGGATCGGCATCACGAGGTCCTGGACGCCGAGCTGGCGCGCGCGGCGGGCGAACGTGTCCAGCTCGCGGCGGCACTCCGGCCGCCGGAAGTACCGCCGGGTCACGATCGGGACGAAGAACGTGGCCTGGGCCAACGCCCCGTCGATCGACTGCTTCCAGTCCTCACCCCAGCGCAGCTGGTCACGCTCGAGGAACAGTTCCAGCCTCTCGCCGGTGATCAGCTCGTACTGGGACTCCAGGTCGCGGGCGAGGTCCGCGATCCGGCCTCCTTCGGCGGCGTTGTCGTCGTGCGAGTACGACCAGAAGCCCCGGCTCGTGACCATCGCGCCCCCTCTCGCCGGGGGGATCGGTCAGCGCGGGACGAGCGTTTCGGCCTTCGCCGCTCGTAGCGCGAAATGGCCGGCCACGGCCACCACCACGCCGGACGCGACCACCAGGGCCACCGGCGCACCCAGGTTCAGGACGGTGATCACGATGAACGCGTCGAACAACGCCACCAGCGTGAACCCGACCCGGTCCACGTACCGCGGCGACGGCGCGGGCAGCCGGCGGGCGGTGCAGGCCAGCCACAGCATCACCAGGCCCAGCACCACGAACGCGGCGAACAGCGCCCGCGACACGGCGTCGAGGCGGGACCACTCCTCGGCGACGGCCGCGGCCAGGAAGGCCACCGTCGCGACCAGGGACCAGAGGTAGACCTCGAAGTACGCCCGGCGGCGGTGGGCCACGCAGCCGGCGAGCAGCGCCACCGTGCCGGTGAGCGCGTGCAGGGCGATGAGGACCGCGTGCATGACAACCTCCCACTGTGCTAGGTCCAGCATCGACCTAGCACAGTGGAATGTCAACGAGTCAGGCCAGGTGGTTCAGCGCATCCTCGATCGCCCGGTGGAAGGTCGGGTAGGCGTAGATCATCTGGCGCAGCACCGTGGTCGGCACCTCCGCGTGCACGGCGACGACGAGGGCGCCGAGCACCTCGCCACCGTTCGGCCCGGCCGACGTGGCGCCCACGAGCACCCCGCGGTCGGCGTCCTCGACGAGCTTGATGAAGCCGTCGTTGCCGAGCTTGTGGATGTAGCCGCGCGACGACGCCGGGATCTGCGAGATCCCGGTCCGGACCCGCAGCCCGCGCGAGCGCGCCGCCGCCTCGGACAGGCCGACCGAGCCGACCTCCGGGTCGGTGAACGTCACCCACGGCACGGCCCGGTAGTCCGCGGTCTCCGGGTCGTCGTCGCCGAGGATGTCGGCCGCCGCGATGCGGGCCTGGTACATCGACATGTGCGTGAACGCGCCCTTGCCGGTGATGTCGCCGATCGCCCACAAGCCGTCGGCCGCACGCATCCGCTCGTCGACCTCGACGCCGCGGGCCGACTCGTCCAGCCCTACCGCGCCGACGCCGAGCGCGGCCATGTCGGTGCGCCTGCCGGCGGCCACCAGCAGCCGGTCGGCGGTGAGCGCCTCCCCGTTGTCGAGCTTCACCGAGAACTGGCCGGCCTCGTAGCGCACCAGGGCGGCCGACAACCCGGTGCGCACCGCGATCCCGTCGGCGTCGAACGCCTTGGCCAGCAGCGCACCGGCCTCCGGCTCGTCGGCCGGCACGAGCCGGTCCGCGTGCTGCACCACGGTGACCGCCGCGCCGAACCGGGCGAACACCTGGGCCAGCTCGCAGCCGACCGGGCCGCCGCCGAGCACGATCAGCGAGCCGGGCACCTCCTCGACCGCCACCGCGTCCCGGTTGGTCCAGTACGGCGTCTCGGCGAGCCCGTCGATCGGCGGGACGGCCGGGTCGGTGCCGGTGTTGAGCACGATCCCCTTGCTGGCCAGGAAGACCCGCTCACCGTCCGATGTGGACACCGTGACCTCGCGCGGCCCGGTGATCCGGCCTCGGCCGCGCACGAACGTGCCGCCGGCGTCCTCGAACCGGTTGACCGCAACGGTGTCGTCCCAGTTGTCGGTAGCCTCCTCGCGGATCCGCCTGGCCACCGGCGCCCAGTCACGCTCGACGCTCGCCGACCCCGCGAGCGTGTCGACCCGACGCGCCTCGCCGAGCGCGTCGGTGGCTCTGATCATCATCTTCGTCGGCACGCACGCGTAGTACGGGCACTCGCCACCGACGAGCCGCGCGTCCACGCCCACCACGGCCAGACCGGCCCTGGCCAACCGGGCGCCGACATCCTCGCCGCCCGGCCCCATCCCGATGACGACGACATCCACCTCGGTACCCGGCATCTCAGCTCCCAGCGGCTCGGTTGGCGTGTGCACAGCACAGCATGTCGGGACATGAGCCGCAGCGGGAGGTGTCGCGCCACTTGACTCTGGACCCGGCTCCAAGGTTTACCGTCGGGTCATGACCACGAGCGCACCGGCCGGGCTGCTCGTCGCCGAGCTCGCCGCGGCGGCCGAGGTCGGCCCGGACACCATCCGGTACTACGAGCGCACCGGCCTGATCGACCCGCCGCCGCGCACCTCGGGCGGTTACCGCCGGTTCCCACCGGACACGGTCGACCGGCTCCGGTTCATCCAGGGCTGCCAGCGGCTGGGTCTGCGCCTGCGCGACATCGGCGACCTGCTTTCCATTCGGGACACCGGGGTGTGCCCGTGCGAGCCCGCCGAGGAGCTGCTGCGCCGCCGGATCGACGAGCTGAACGAGGAGGTCACGAGGCTCACCTCGCTGCGGGCGGACCTCGTGCACATGGTCGACGCGCTGCCCCGCGAGCCGTGCCCGAACCCGCGCCCCGGCACCTGGTGCCCACCGGTCATGAACGAAGGAGGTGATTCCTGATGTGCTGCGACGACCTGATCTGCGGCAGCGGCTGCGGCTGCGGCTGCGGTTGCGGCTGCGGCTGACCTGATCCCCGCCGGCGAGGCGCCCGCCGGCCCTGTATCGATGGTTCGCTCGCACGCTCGCCCTGCATTGATGGTTCGCTCGCAGGCTCCGGGACGCCGCTCACGGTCGCCCTGTGACACTGGTTCGCTTGCAAGCTCGCTCACGGGACCAGCACCGCCGCGCCGTTGACGCGGCCTTCCGCCAGGTCGAGCAGCGCGCGGTCGGCCGTCTCGAGTGGATAGTCGGTGGTCTCGACGCGCAGCCGG
Organism: Actinophytocola sp.; assembly: GCF_009379765.1. Lineage (GTDB taxonomy): Bacteria > Actinomycetota > Actinomycetes > Mycobacteriales > Pseudonocardiaceae > Actinophytocola. The sequence continues at coordinate 24,512 of NZ_WHTD01000028.1, forward strand.
TGCTCGCCGGCGAACTCCAGGAACTCCCTGGCCTGGCCCCGGGTGTTGGCCGTGACGCTGCGCAGCTGCCGGTCCTGGAACAGATGCCTCTGATAGTCGAGCGGCGGGATGTCGCTGAGGTGGATGCCCGCCACCGCCAGGGTCCCGCCCCGGTCCAACGCTTCCAGCGCGACCGGCACCAGCGACCCGGCCGGCGCGAAGATGATCGCCGAGTCCAGCGGCGGCGGCTCCGCCGACACGGACGCGGCACCGAGCGAGAGGGCCAGCTCCCGGGCGGCCGCGCTCCGGGTCACCACATGAACCTCCGCACCCCGCGCGATCGCCACCTGCGCGGCCAGGTGCGCACTCGCCCCGAACCCGTAGATCCCGAGCCGCCCACCCGCCGGCAGAGCCGAGCGCAGCAGCGCGTGGTACCCGATGATCCCGGCGCACAGCAGCGGCGCGAGCGCGCTGTCGGCGTACCCGGAAGGCAGCCGCAGCGCGAAGTCGGCCGGCACGACCGCGAGGTCCGCGTAGCCGCCGTCCGCGTCCCACCCGGTGTAGGTCGACGATGGACACAGGTTCTCCGCGCCCCGCAAGCAGAACCTGCACCTCCCACACGTCCCGCGCAGCCACGCGATGCCGACGAGCTCCCCCGGCGCGAAGCCACCCGAGGCCGCGACCACCTCGCCGACGACCTCGTGCCCCGGCACCACATCCGCCCGGTGCACCGGAAGGTCCCCCTCGGCCACGTGCAGGTCGGTCCGGCACACCCCGCAGGCCCGCACCCGCACGAGCAGCTCCCCCGCCGCCGGCTGCGGCGCCGACTCCGACCGCAGCCGCAGCGGCCAGGACGCCGCAGGCCCCGGATGCTCGACCCGCCAGGCACGCATGGGCCCATCCTGCCCGCACAGCACTCGGGCCCGCACCCGGAAGGCGCGGGCCCGAGGCCGGCGAGCGAGCCGAACCGGCTAACAGTTCGGTGCGCTCCAGAACCGGCTGGACTTGTTGCCGACGTGGGTGTGGTCGTTGTGGTCGGGGTAGCCCTGGCTGAGCAGCTCCTCGAACCCGGCGGACTTGCCCGCGTTCCACATCTGGCACTGCGACGGGCCGCTCGACAGACCGAGGTCCGCCGCCTGCCCGTACATGTGCAGGCTCGTCGACGAGCCGCCGACCGCCGAGTTGCACGACACGCTGCGGAACGACGAGGTGATCACGATCCCGCGATCACCCAGCTTGTGCCGCATCGCTTCCAGCTGCCACATGATCCGGCGGATGTTCTCCTTGGCCGTCGCCGCGGTCACCTTGCCGCCGTTGAAGTTGTTCGCGCCGCAGTTGTCGTCGAACTCCGAGTACGCGAAGTGCGCAGGGGTGCAGTCGGAGTCCTGCAGCGCGTAGATCTTGCTGAAGGTCGCCGGCCCGGCGATGCCGTCGGCGGCTAGCCCGTAGCCGGACTGGAACCGCTTCACGGCGTTGGTCGTGGCCGGCCCGTAGGAGCCGTCCAGGGCGAGGTTCTCCCCGTAGGAGACCCAGCCCGCCACCCGGATCTGGAGCTGGGTGACGTCCGCACCGCTCGCGCCGGGCGAGAGCGTGCGGTTCCAGGTGTAGCAGTCGTCCGCCGCGGCCGTCGGGGCCGCGACCACGGACACGGTGACCGTGCCGGCGATCGCGAGGACGAGCACGGCGAGAAGGTAGGCAAGACGTTTGTGCATAACGCCTCCACTGAGAATGCGACGGTGCAGGGAGTGCCGTCGCCGCGAAGGATCGTCCAGCGCAAATCATGCCAAGTCAACTGATAGTTAGATATTTTCCGCCATTTGTCGCAATGCAACAGGTCTCGTGTGCGGCCGGTCAGCCCTTGACCGCACCCGCGGTGAAGCCGGCGATGAACTTGTCCAGGAAGAGGTTGAACACGAACGCGATCGGCACCGCGACGAGCACCGTGGCCGCCTGCAGCGACTGCCAGAAGAACACGTCACCGCGGATCAGCTCGGTCGGCACCCCGGTGCTGACCGGCATCTGCGCGGGCGGCGAGACGAACGCGAGCGCGTAGATGAACTCGCTCGCGGTCAGCGTGAACGCGAACACCACCACCGCGACGATGCCCGGGAACACCAGCGGCACCACGGCCCGCGCGAACGCGCCCAGCCGGCTGTAGCCGTCCACCATGGCCTGTTCCTCGACATCCCGGGGCACCGACCGCAGGAAGCCCATCAGCAGCCACACCGACACCGGGATCGTGATCGTCGGGTACACGAGCACCATCGACCACGTCGAGTCCTGCAGACCCAACCCGACGACCACCCGGGACAGCGACAGGAACAGCAGGCTCGGCGGGATCAGGTACACGAGGAAGATCGCGATCCCGAGCGGCCCGGACCACGGCCGGTCCAGCCGGGCGAGCGCGTAGGCCGCGGGCAGCGCGAAGGCCAGCGTGATCAGCACGACGAGCACGCCCACCCACAGCGTGTTCCACGCGAACGTGAGGAACTGGGTGTCGGTGAACAGGTAGGTCATGTGGTCCGGCGTGGCCGGCCGGTTGAACAGGAACGGGTTGTTGTCGGCGTTGTACAGGTCGCGGTTCTGCTTGAACGCGGTGATCGCGCTCCACAGGAACGGTCCCGCGCTCACCACCGCGACCACGATGGCGGCGACGTACACGCCGATCCGCGCGCCCGCGTGCCGGCGGCTGTACTTGCGGCGCAGCGCCGCGGCCTGCGCCTCGGACATGCGGGTGGCGTCCACATCGGTTCGGCCGACCATCTCAGCTCACCTCGATCCGGCGCACCAGGCGGAGGATGCCCACCGCGACCGCGAGCAGCAGCGGGAACAGGAACAACGCGATCGCCGCGCCACCGGCCACGTCACCGCCGTCGATGCCGCGGTAGAACGCCCAGCTGGTCAGCACCTGGGTGGCGTCGTTGGGCCCGCCGCGGGTGAGGACGCGGACCACCGCCATGTCGGTGAACGTGAAGATCGCGCCGAACAGCGCCGCCACCGCGATCACCGGCATGACGAGGGGGATCGTGATCTCGAACATCCGCCGCCAGTAGCCCGCGCCGTCCACCTTCGCCGCCTCGTCGATGTCCCGCGGGATCGCCACGAGGCCGGCCATCAGGATCACCGCGGCCAGCGGGACCAGCCGCCACACGTGCACCGCGATCACCGACGTCATGGCGAGACCCGGCTCGCCGAGCCAGTACATCTGCCCGCCCTTGGGGAGCAGGCCGACCTGGCGGAGCACCCAGTCGATCGGCGAGTAGATCGAGTCGAGCAGCCACAGCCACGAGATGGACGACAGCGCGACCGGCGTGGTCCAGGGCAGCAGCACCAGGAACCGCACGATCCACTTGCCGCGGAAGTTCGCCACGAGGATGTTCGCCAGGATCTTGCCGAAGATCACGATGAACACCATGGACACGCCGGTGAACACGAACGTGTTGCCCAGCGAGCGCCAGAACACCGGGTCGTCGAAGGCGCGGGCGAAGTTGCGGAAGCCGACCCAGTCGAACGACGGGTCGCCCGCGGACACGTCGGAGAACGCGAACCCGATCGCCAGCGCGAACGGGATCGCCACCAGCGCGATGATGTAGACCACGCTGGGCAGCAGGAAGAGCCACGCGAGCACGCCGTCCCGGTCGGCGATCCTGCGCCGCGCCAGCTCCTTGACCGGGGTTGGCTCGACCTTTGCCTCCGTGGCGGTCGCCATCAGACGCCCAACCGGATCGGCTCGGTGCGCAGCCCTTCTTCTCCCGCGTCGAAGAACCGCAACCTACTGGCGTGCACGGCGAAGTCGTGCGTCTCGCCGGCGGTGATCGGGGTCTCCACCGTGGCCGGCAGCCGGGCGACGACCCGGGTGGGCTCGCCGATCCCGGTGACCGTGCCGTACAGGTGCCGGTCGCCGGACAGGTACTCGATCCGGTCCACCGCGAGCGGCATCACCGCGCGGTCGTCGGAGCGCACGACCTCGACCGGGAGCAGGTGCTCGGGCCGGAAGCCGACCAGGTGGCCGTCCCGCGGCACGAGGTTCATCGGCGGCGAGCCGATGAACGTGGCGACGAACGTGTCCGCCGGGTCGTCGTAGATCTCCGCCGGCGGCCCGACCTGGCGCACCGTTCCCTGGTACAGCACCGCGATCCGGTCGCCGAGGCCCATCGCCTCGACCTGGTCGTGGGTCACGTAGATGGTCGTGGTGCCGATCTCGTCCTGGAATGACTTCAGCTCGTCGCGGGCCGACGCACGCAGCTTCGCGTCCAAGTTGGACAGTGGCTCGTCGAGCAGGAACACCTGCGGCTCGCGGACCAGTGCCCTGGCGAGCGCGACCCGCTGGCGCTCGCCGCCGGACAGCTGGCGCGGCTTGCGGGCGAGGAGCTTCTCGATCTCGAGGAGCTCGGCCGCCCACCGCGCCTTCCGGTCCCGTTCCTCCTTCGCCATGCCCACCGCACGCAGCGGGAACACGATGTTGGCCAGCACCGTCTTGTGCGGGTAGAGCGCGTAGCTCTGGAACACCATGGCGATCTTGCGGGCGCGCGGCGGCAGCCCCGTGACCACGTGGTCGTCGATCAGGATGTCGCCGCTGGTCGGCTCCTCCAGACCGGCGATGGTGCGCAGCAGGGTGGTCTTGCCGCACCCGGACGGGCCGAGCAGGACAAGGTACTCACCGTCGCCGGCGGTGAGGTTCACGCCGTCGATCGCGTGCACCTTCCCGCTGTCGAACTGCTTGGTCAGCTCGCGGACCTCGACGACCGCCACCCGGACTCCCTCTCAGCATTGATGCTCGCTCCGCAAGCTCCGCTCAGCAGCATGGTCGCTCAGCCGCCGACGAGCCCTTGGGCACGCCACTTGTCGAAGATCGCGTTGACCTGGCCGGCCGCCTCGGTGACCGACTCCTGCGGGGAGGCCTCGCCGCGCACGGCCCGCGCGAACATGTTCGGGATGACGAAGGTGTTGAACACCTCGCCGATCGCGGTCGACGCCGGCCCGGGGTGGCCGATGTTCGCGCTCCACGGGATCGCGTCGGACAGGAACGCGAGCTTGTCGGCCGGCTTCGCGCCGAACGGGTCGTCGTTGAGCCAGGCGTCCCGGTCGGGCGTGAGCTTGTCCCACGCGCAGAAGTCGTAGAGCTTCGAGTGGTAGGTGGCGGAGGCGAAGTTCGCCGTGTAGTGCAGCAGGAACTCCTTGGCCGCGTCCGGTGCCGTCGCGTGCTGCGGGACGATCCAGTTGTAGAGCACGTGCTGCGCGGCGAGGGCCGCCTTCGGGCCACGCAGCGCCGGCACGAAGTGGACGTCGTCGGCGACGTCCGGGTTGGACTCCTGCGCGGTGCGCCACGCGGAGATCGAGTTGACCACATAGGACAGCTTGCCGGCGACGAGGCCCTGGTTGTTGCTGGCGGCGTTCCAGGAGAACACCTCGGGCGTCATGGCCTGCTTGTAGAGCTTGGTCATGAACTCGACCGCGGCCACGGTCTCCGGCGAGTCGAGGATGACCTTCTCGTTCTCGTCCTGCTCGGACGCGCCGTAGGACCACATCAGCGCGCGCAGCACCATGTTGGAGTCGATCTCCTGGGACATGCCGAGGCCGAGCTGGATGCCGTCCTTGCTCTTGATCTCGGTCGCGCCGGTGAGCAGGTCGTCCCACGTCGTGGGGCCGTCGGCGAAACCCGCCGGCTCCCACAGCGACTTGCGGAAGTTGCCCGGGTCGGGGACCCAGCCCGGCGAGTAGGCGTAGAACTTGCCGGTCGTGGGGTTGGAGCTGGACTTCGCGCACAGCGACAGCTGCTCGCCCCAGCGGGAGCTGGCCTCGTCGACGAGGTCCTTCATGTCGAGCACGCTCGGCTCGTACTGGGACAGCGTCGCGATGTACTGGATGAGGTCGTGGCCCTCGCCGGCCTGCACCTCGGCGGCGATGCGGGTCGGGATCTGCGCCTGGTCCACGTGGTCGACGGTGACCTTCACGCCGGTCCGGTTGCCCCAGTCCTGCGCGAACTTGTCGAACCAGGTGTCGTGGCTCGGCACGAAGTGGCTCCACAGAAGGATCTTCAGCTCACCGGAGAGCTTGCTCGCGGGCTCGGCGAAGGTCGTCTCGGGAGCCTCGCCGGTCGAGCCGGGATCGGTGGTCGGGGACTCCTCACTGGCACAGGCACTGCCGAAGCCTGCGGCCATGGCGGCGACCGCCGCCGCGCGTAACACGTCGCGCCGGCTGTGAGGAACACGGAAAATGCGGGGAACGCCTTCGTTCATCGCGGACTCCAGCCCTCGAAGGTGTATCAGAGGGGCACCGTAACGCCGTAATGAGTCACATCACTAGACCCGATCAAGAACCGTGACCTCTGACCTGGGCGAACACCGCACACCCGTTCGCCCTGCGAACACCACTGAATCGTTCCCGAGCCGCGAGTCCAACCCACAGAACCCGCGAGTCCAACACTCGCGACCTGCGAGTCCAACATTCGTCACTCCCGGACGGGGACTCGCGGGTCCGGAACGTTGGACTCGCGGGGTTACTTCGGGCGGGAGCCGTAGTCGCCGAAGGGGTTGTCTCGTTCGCGGACCGCTCGGCGGAAGCCGACGTTCCGCGAGCGCGTCACGAAGTCCTGGCCTTCCTGGGTGTGCCTCGCCACGCCGTCCAGCAGGGTGCCCAGGGTCCGCGCGGAGCGGAGGCCCATGTTCTCCGCCGTCTGGTTGCACAGCAGCTTCAACATCTCCAGCTGGTTGCCCGGCAGCATCGCCATCCGCCTCGCCAGGGCGGTCGCGTGCTCCGACAACGCGGCGTCCGGCACGCATTCGCAGATCAACCCTATCTCCGCCGCGCGCGGGGCCGGGATCTCGTCGCCGGTCAGCAGGTACCGCTTCGTCTGCTCGAAACCCAGGCGGTAGATCCACATCGGCGTCGTCGGGGTGCCCCACACGCGCGACGGCGGGTAGCCGAACGTCGCGCCCTCCCCCGCCACGATCAGGTCCGTGCACAGCACGAGATCCGTCCCACCCGCGACGCACCAGCCGTGCACGGCCGCGATCGTCGGCTTGGCCGCGTACCAGAACTTCAGGTACACGTCCACGAACGAGCTCAGCATCCGGTAGTCCCGCGCCGAGTCCCACACCCGCCCGCTCGCCGCCTCGGTCGCCTGCAGCTCGGTCGACCAGTCGAGACCGTAGCCCGCGCAGAACGCCGGGCCGTCCGCACGCAGCAACATGACCCGCACGTCGGGTTCCGCGTCCGCGTCGTCGATCGCCGCGGACAGCTCGTCGCGCAGCTGCGGGGTGATCGTGTTGTACTCGTCGGGCCGGCACAGGATGATCGAGCGGACGCCGGCCTCCGTCTCCGTTCGTACCGCCGGACCCATCACTTGACCCGGGCGCGCTCGAGGATCGCCGCGGTGTCCACTCCGGACGGAAGGGTGCCGAAAGCGATGCCCCAGTCGCCGCCCAGCCGGGAGGCGCAGAAGGCGTCCGCGACCGCGGGGTGGCCGTACCGCACGAGCAGGGATCCCTGCAGCACCAACGCCATCCGCTCGACCAGCCGGCGGGCGCCGGCCTGCGCGGCGACCGGGTCGGTCAGCCCGCCGAGCTCCGCCCGGAGCGTGGCGACCGCGTCGTCGAGCCGGCGGTCCGCACCGGCGGCGGTCGAGACCTCGGCGAAGAACGCCTCGGTGCCCGACCCCATGGCCCGCAGCACGTCGAGCGCGGCGACGTTGCCCGAGCCCTCCCAGATCGAGATGAGCGGCGCCTCACGGTACAGCCGCGGCATGCCGGACTCCTCGACGTAACCGTTGCCGCCCAGGCATTCCAATGCTTCCGCCGCGTGCGCGGAGGTCCGCTTGCACACCCAGTACTTGCCGACCGCGAGCCCGATCCTGCGGAACGCGGCCGACTGCTCGTCCCCCGCGACGGCCCGGTCGGTGGCGCCGGCGAGGCGCATGGCGAGCGCCGTGGCGGCCTCGGACTCGATCGTCAGGTCCGCCAGCACGTTGCGCATCAACGGGGTGTCGACGAGGTAGCCGCCGAACGCCTGCCGGTAGCCGGCGTGGTGCACGGCCTGCACGAGTCCCGCGCGCATCCCGGCGGCGCCGGCGATCACGCAGTCCAGCCTGGTCATGTTGACCATCTGGATGATCGTGCGGACGCCGTGGCCCTCCTCCCCCACGAGCCACGCGACGGCCTCGTCGTACTCGACCTCGGCCGAGGCGTTGGACCGGTTGCCGAGCTTGTCCTTGAGCCGCTGCAGGTACATGCGGTTGCGGGTGCCGTCGGGCAGGACGCGCGGGAGGAGATAACAGGACAGCCCACTGCCGTCCTGCGGGACACCCGAACCCGAGGCTGCCTGGGCGAGCACGAGGAAGACGTCGCACATCGGCGCGGAGGTGAACCACTTGTGGCCGGTGAGCAGGTAGCTGCCGTCGGGCCGCGAGACCGCGCGGGTGGTGTTGGCGCGGACGTCGGAGCCGCCCTGCTTCTCGGTCATCGACATGCCGGCCGTCAGGCCCTGCTTGGTCTCCGGGGCGCGCAGGCCCGGGTCGTAGGCGGTCGCCGCGAGCAGCGGTTCGAACCGCCCCGCCAACTCGGGGCTGTGCCGCAGCGCGGGGACCGCGGCGTAGGTCATCGAGATCGGGCAGGCGTGGCCGGCCTCGACCTGGCCCCACAGGTAGAACTTGGCGGCCCTGGCGACGTGCGCGCCCTCGCGTTCGTCGCGCCAGGGGGCGGCGTGCATGCCCTGCTCGACCGCGACGGTCATCAGCTCGTGGTAGGCCGGGTGGTACTCGACCTCGTCGATGCGGTTGCCGTAGCGGTCGTGGGTGCGCAGGACCGGCTCGTTCTCGTTGGCGACCCGGCCCCACTCCTGCGCCTGCGCGGTGCCGGCCAGCCGGCCGAGCTCGTGCACGGCGTCCTCGGCCCACCCCGCGCCCTCCCTGCGCAGGCCCTCGAGCAGCGACGGGTCGTCTGCGGTGTCATGGCCGACGAGCGGCGGGACCTGGTTGGTTACTGCGTGAGTGGCCACCATGGTCGCGATGTTACATTTTCTGAACACGCGACACCAGAGTTGTAAGGATGTCATGCTCGAGATCCCCGGCCTCCGGCCGCTCACCGCCCGGTCGGCGGTGCTGAGCACGCTGCTGGGCGCGCACCCGCCCCGGTTGCCGGCACGGAGCCTGGTGAAGGTGGGCGAGCTGTTCGACATCGCCGAGGGGACGATCAGGGTCGCACTGTCCCGGATGGTCGCGGCCGGCGACCTCCTGCAGGTCAACGGGGACTACGAGCTGACCTCGCGGCTCGAGCGACGGCAGGCGAGGCAGGACCAGAGCCGCACCCCGGCCGTCCGGCCGTGGGCGGGCGACTGGGAGATCGCGGTGGTGACCGCGGACCGCCGCCCACCGGCCGAGCGGATCGCGTTCCGCCAGACGATGGCCGGGCTGCGGCTCGCCGAGCTGCGGGAGGGCACGTGGCTGCGCCCGGCGAACCTGTCCCGGCCGCTGTCCGTCGACTGCGTGGTGCTCGTCGGCCGCCCCGTCGACGACCCCGGCGGCCTGGCCGCGTCGCTGTGGGACCTGCCCGCGTGGGCGGCCCGGGCCCGACTGCTGCACGACGCGCTCGACGAGGCCGACGGGCTGCCGGCGAGGTTCATCCTCGCGGCGGCCGTCCTCCGCCACTTCGTCGCCGACCCGCTCCTGCCCGCCGAGCTGCTGGCCGCCGACTGGCCGGGCGACGCGCTGCGGTCGCGCTACGAGCGGTTCGACCGGTCGTTCCAGGCAATGCTGCGCGCCCACCTCGGCATCTGACCCCGCTCCCGCCGACCGGACGGCGCCGGGCTCGGCCTCCGGCCCCGGAATCCAGCCTACGGACGGGCACCGACGGTTCCGCCCGAAGCGGATCAAGCCTGTGGACAACCCCGAACCCGCGGGGGCCCCCCGCATTCCAGCTTATCGACGCACACCGACGATTTCGGGCATCCGCGGACCTGGCCTGTGGGCAACTCACCGGTCGTGGCGAACGGCGGCCCGGCGACGCGTTCGGTAGCGTGCCCCTGTGATCGGCTTGCCAGACCACGTGACCGCCTGCCTGTTCGACCTCGACGGGGTGCTCACCGGCACCGCGGAGCTGCACCGCGCGGCGTGGAAGGAGACCTTCGACGCCCTGCTGCGCGCCCGCGACGGCGCCGCGTTCGCGCCGTTCACCGAGGCCGACTACAACAACTACGTCGACGGGCGGCCGCGGTTCGACGGCGTCCGCGCGTTCCTCGTCGCCCGCGACATCTCGCTGCCCGAGGGCACGCCGGGCGACCCGCCGTCCGACGACACGGTGGGTGGCGTGGGCAACCGGAAGAACGAGCGGGTGCAGCAGATCATCGCCGAGCGGGGGGTCAACCCCTACCCCGGCTCCGTGCGGTACATCCAGGCCGCCAAGGACGCGGGACTCAGGATCGGGGTCGTCACCTCGTCGGCCAACGGTGCCATGGTGCTCGACGCCGCGGACCTCACCAAGTTCGTCGAGGCACGCATCGACGGCGTGGTGATCGTCGAGCGCAAGCTGCACGGCAAACCGGCCCCGGACTCGTTCCTCGCGGGCGCCGAGGCGCTCGGCGTCGACCCGAAGAACGCCGCGGTGTTCGAGGACGCACTCTCCGGTGTGCAGGCCGGCAGGACCGGTGGCTTCGGCTACGTCGTCGGCGTCGACCGGGCCGGCCAGGCCGACGCGCTGCGCCAGCACGGCGCCGACATCGTGGTCACCGATCTCGCCGACCTGTTGGAGGAGAAGTGAAAGGCTTCCAGGTCGCGCCGTGGGAGCTGCGCTGGAACACCCTCGACCTCGACGCGCTCGAGCAGACCGAGGCGATCTTCGCGCTCTCCAACGGCCACATCGGACTCCGCGGCACCTTCGAGGAAGGCGAGCCGCGCGGCATCCCCGGCACCTACCTCAACGGCTTCTACGAGCAGCACCCGCTCCCCTACGCCGAGGCAGGCTACGGCTACCCGGAGGACGGCCAGACGATCGTCAACGTCACCGACGGCAAGATCGTCCGGCTGCTCGTCCAGGACGAGCCGCTGGACATGCGCTACGGCCGCGCCGTCGAGCACCACCGGGCGCTGGACTTCCGCTCCGGCACGCTGCGCCGGGACACCGTGTGGGAGTCGCCGACCGGCCGCCGGGTCCGCGTCCGCACCGAGCGGCTGGTCTCGTTCACCCAGCGCGCGGTCGCCGCGATCCGCTACGAGGTCGAGCCGATGGACGGCGGCGTGCAGCTCGTCGTCCAGTCCGACCTGCTCGCCAACGAGCCGGTCCTCGTCCAGAGCAAGGACCCGCGCGTCGCCGCGATGCTGTCCGCGCCGCTGGTCGCCGAGGACGCGGCCGCCAAGGACTACCGGGCCTCGCTCGTCCACCGGACCAGGCGGTCTCAGCTGCGCCTGGCCGCCGCGATGGACCACGAGCTCGAGACCGACGACGGGCTGCGCTGCGAGATCCATGCCGAGGCGGACCTCGCCCGGCTGACCGCCGCGGTCGACGTGCCGAGCGGCTCGGCGCTGCGCCTCACCAAGTACCTCGGCTACGGCTGGTCGGCCCGCCGGTCCGCGCCGTCGCTGCGCGCGCAGGTGGACGCCGCGCTGTCCGGCGCGCTGCAGACCGGCTGGACGGGCCTGCTCGCCGAGCAGCGGGCGTTCCTCGACGACTTCTGGGCCAACGCCGACGTCGTCGTCGAGGGCGACGAGGAGCTGCAGCAAGCCGTGCGGTTCGCGCTGTTCCACGTCCTGCAGGCCGGGGCCCGCGGCGAGAGCCGGGCCATCCCGGCCAAGGGCCTCACCGGCCCCGGCTACGACGGGCATTCCTTCTGGGACACCGAGACGTTCGTGCTCCCGGTGCTCACGTACACGATGCCGGAGGCGGCCAGGGACGCGCTGCGCTGGCGACACTCCACTGTGGACAAGGCGAAGGAGCGCGCGGACGCGCTCGGGCTCGCCGGCGCGGCGTTCCCCTGGCGGTCCATCGACGGTGCCGAGTGCTCGGCGTACTGGCCGGCCGGCACCGCGGCGTTCCACGTCTCCGCGGACGTCGCCGACGCCACCGTGCGCTACCTGGCCGCCACCGAGGACACCGAGTTCGAGCGCGACCACGCCGTCGAGCTCCTCGTCGAGACCGCGCGGCTGTGGTCCTCGCTCGGCCACCACGACGTGCACGGCGGGTTCCGCATCGACGGCGTCACCGGCCCCGACGAGTACTCCGCGGTGGTGGACAACAACGTCTACACGAATCTGATGGCGCAGCGGAACCTGCGCGAGGCGAGCGACGTGTGCGCCCGCCAGCCCGAGGCCGCCGCGATGCTCGGCGTCACCGACGAGGAGACCACGTCCTGGCGCGCGGCCGCGGACAAGATGGTGGTCCCCTACGACACGGTGCTCGAGGTGCACCCGCAGTCCGAGCGGTTCACCGAGCACGCCGAGTGGGACTTCGAGAACACGCCCGACGAGCACTACCCGCTGCTGCTGCACTACCCGTACTTCGACCTGTACCGCAAGCAGGTGGTCAAGCAGGCCGACCTGATCATGGCGATGTACCTGCGCGGCGACGCGTTCACCCCCGAGCAGAAGGCACGCAACGTCGCCTACTACGAGCCGCTGACCGTGCGCGACTCCTCGCTGTCGGCGTGCACGCAGGCGGTGCTCGCCGCGGAGGTCGGCCATCTGGACCTGGCGTTCGACTACTTCGCCGAGGCCGCGTTCACCGACCTGCACGACCTGCACGACAACGTGCGCAACGGGCTGCACATCGCCTCGCTGGCCGGCGCGTGGATGGTCGCGGTCGCCGGGTTCGGCGGCATGCGCGACCACGACCGCTCGCTCGGCTTCGCGCCGCGGCTGCCCGCCGCGCTCACCCGGCTCACGTTCCGGATGACCTACCGGGACAGCCGGTTCTCCGTCGAGATCGACCAGAACGGCGCCGAGTACCGGCTGCTGTCCGGGCCGGAGCTGTCGGTGACCCACCACGGCGAGGACATCACGATCGTCGCCGACCCGGTGCGCCGGTCGATCCCGCCCGCGCCGCGGCATCCGACGCCGACCCAGCCCGCCCGCCGGGCACCACGCCGCCGAGGTCGCTAGGTCGTGTCTCGTGGATCTTGGTCGATGGGATTCGTGATCCAGCTGTCTCCTGGCAAGGCGGCGGAAGGCCGCGCATACCGGGTTGTATTCGGGCCTTCCGACAACGCGGCCAGGGGGCAGCTGGGCGCGAATACCACGATCCAAGATCCGCGAGACATGGCCTAGTACCCCCCGCCGGGGAGCGCTAGAGGAGCACCACTTCGCGGGTGCCGTCCGGGCCCGTTACCGTCAGCCGCTCGCCGCCTTCCTTGACCGCGCGGTAGACGAAGTCGCCGTAGCCGACGAGCCGGCGCAGGGCCTCGGTGAGCGAGACGCCCTCGCGCCGGATCACGTCCTCCAGCGCCCGCACCATGTCCGGCGAGATGGCGACGTTGATCCGCTTCGGCTCCGTGCGGGGGCGGCTTTGCCGGGCGTCGTCGACGTCCGGGCGGCTACCCGACATGGCCACATCCTGATCTGTGCGCATAGCGAGCACTTCCTGACAAGTGATCGGCCCTTGTTGTGATCCCGCCCCGGACAAAGCCTCGGTATGGCTGGTTGCCCGCCGCCGCCAGGCAGCAGTAGCAAGTCTGGCACGCGAAATGCAGTGATGCAACATGTCATATGCGCCTGATAAATGTTGTTTATGTGCCATTCTGGAGCTAATCTGCTCTTGAGAGTGACGTTCGAAGGAACGACGAGCCATGCAAGACACCAGCCCGGCAGCGAACCAGCGCCCCGAACCGGTCGGCGGCCGCGACGGCGACGGTCAGGCTTGGGTGGCGGTCACCTGGCTGGAGGACGATGTCGACGAACCGGTCGACACCCCGCTCATCGCCCTGCTCCCCGTACCGGACTCGCCATGACCCCGCCGGCACCGGAACCGCCGCGGCTCCTGCGCCGGTTCCGCCGGCCGCCAGCCGGGGAGGTCGATGAGGACGGCACCTGGGTCGACCGGTCGCCGCCGGGCAACCGTGCGCTCATCGCCCGCGGCCGGGAGCTGGAACTGCGCGCGCAACAGGCCGAGATCGAGGCGAGGTCGGCCGCGCGCCGGCACTACCTGCGCATGCAGACGTGGGTGCTGCTCGGCGTCGGCGCGCTGATCCTGCTGACGATCATCGCGCTGGTGCTGGGACTCTGGGTGGACGCCATCAGCGCCTCGTTCGCCACCGAGCTCGCGCGGATCATGCTGCCGATCCTGCTGGGCGCCGCGGCGACGATCGTGGGTGCGTTCTTCGGCGCCGGCGCGGGGGTGGGCCCGGGGCGCGACTTCGACACCCGCCGCACCCGCAGGCGGTCGCGCCGCTCGGACTAGGTCGTGTCTCGTGGGTCTTGGTCGATGGGATTCGTGATCCAGCTGTCTCCTGGCAAGGCGGCGGAAGGTCGCTCATACCGGGTTGTATTCGGGCCTTTCGACAACGCGGCCAGGGGGCAGCTGGGCGCGAATACCACGATCCAAGATCCGCGAGACATGGCCTAGCGCGGCGCCGGGATCAGGAGCACCAGGGGCGTGTCGACCGGGCAGTCCGCGGCGTCGAACCAGGTGCCGTCGAGCGGCTCGACACCACTCACCAGCAGCGGTCCGCCACGAAGTGGGACACGGGTCGGCGAGATCACCGCGCACGCGCCAGGTTTCGTGGTGGTGGCGGCGCGGGGCAGAGCTGGTGTCCGGCATGTGCGTGTTTGCCCTCCTCGGCGCCAGAGTCGAGGATAACGCCGGGTCGACACGGTGACAACACTCGGTGAGTGTCGATTATGTGTAGCCCACGTGTTGCATACGCACCGGACACACACCTACACTTAACCCGTTTGGCCGCTACCTATCTCACAGGATGTGATCATGTCGGCGAAGGGCGCACGAACCGAGGCCGCCGAGACCCAGCGCGCGGAGCCGAAGCGGATCAACGTCGCGGTCTCCCCCGACACCGTCCGTGCCCTGGAGCACGTGATCGAGCGAGAGGGTGTCACCCTCACCGAGGCCCTCCGCCGCCTGATCGGCTACGGCGACTTCGTCTACCGCGCCGTGCGGGAGAACAGCGAACAGCTGATCGTCAAGGGGCAGGACGGCACCCGCGAGGTCGTCCTCCTCTAAGCGTTGGACACGCGGGGTTGGCACAGCCTCGCGCCGCGACCAACGCAAGCTCAGGGGACCGTGACGGCACCCAACCACCAACCACCAGAGGTCCGCACCGTCCGCCGGGACGCAACCAACACTGTGAATTCCGGGGAGGCGGACTAGCCCAGCGCCTGCCAGTCGAGGACCGGCGCGGCCAGGTCGCGGATCGTGGCCAGCAGGCCCAACCGCGCCGCGCGGACCGCCGGGTCCTCGGCCATCACCAGGACGTCGTCGAAGAACATGTTGATCGGCGCGGTCAGCCCGCTCGCCGACGCCACGAAGTCCGCCAGCGGGTGCGGACCCGCGCCCAGCGACTCGGCGACCTTGACCAACGCCTGGTGCAGCGCGCCCTCCGCCGGCTCCGTCAGCAGAGCCGGGTCGTAGCGAGCGTCGGTGTCGGCCGGCACGATGCGGCGGACCCGCTGCAGCGCGGCGACCAGCGCGGCGAAGTCCGCGTCGCCGACCCGGCGCTCGATCTCGGCGAGCGTCTCGTCGGCCGTGGCCGGCGGGAGCGCCACGACGGCGGCGACATGCCGGTGGTCGTGACCGGCGTCGAGCAGCTGCTGCTCGAACCGGCGCACCGCGAACTCCGCCATCTCGTCCAGCGTGGCCGGCGGCACCTCGATGCCCTGTGCCCGCACGTGCTCGGCGGCCGCCGCGAGACCCCGCGACACGGTGAGACCACGCAGCGACGGGTGCGCCCGCAGGATGCTCACCACCCCGGCCGCCGCGCGGCGCAGGCCGAACGGGTCCGAGCTGCCGGTGGGCGCGGCACCCACGGCGAACAGGCCGACCAGCATGTCGAACCGGTCCGCCAGCGCCAGCACCGCACCCGGCACCGACACGGGCGGCGCGTCACCGGACGAGCGCGGGCGCTCCATGTCGAACAGCGCCTGCGCCACCGCCTCCGGCTCGCCGGCCCGCACCGCGTACTCGCGCGCCATCACGCCGGCCAGGCTGGTCAGCTCGATCACCATCTGCGAGCCGAGGTCGAACTTGGCGAGCGCCGCCGCCCGCTCCAGCGTCGAACGGTCCGAAGTGGACAGCTCGGTGCCGAGGTCAGCCGCGACCGCGGCGATCCGGGCCGCCCGGTCGGCCATCGAGCCCAGGCGCTCCTCGAAGGCCAGCCGCTCCAGGCCCGCCTTCATCGTCTCCGGCGCCACCTTGAGATCGGCCCGCCAGAAGAAGCTCGCGTCCTCGTACCGCGCCCGCAGCACCGCCTCGTTGCCCGCGCGCACCGCGTCGACGTCGCAGGACCCGTTGGCCACCGCGACGAAGTGCGGCAGCAGCGTCCCGTCGGCGGCCCGCACCGGAAGGTACCGCTGGTGCTTGCGCATGACCGTGGTCAGGATCTCCTGCGGCAGCTCGAGGTAGGACGAGGCGAACCCGCCGAGGATGGCGTTCGGCTGCTCGACCAGGTTGGTGATCTCGTCGAGCAGCGCCGCCTCGCCGTCGACGTCGATCGTGCCGCCGGCCGACTCCGCGAGCGACCGGGCGGCAGCCACGACCGCCGCCCGGCGCTCCTGGATGGACGCCGTGATCCCGTGCTCCGCCAACAGCTCCAGGTACCCGGACGCCGACGACACCTCGATGACCGGCGCCTCCGCGGTGCGGTGCACCCTGGTGGTGCGACCGGACGTCAACGAGGACGCCGCGACCGGCACGAGCCGCGCACCGAGCAACGCCACCAGCCAACGCACCGGCCGGGTGAACGACAGCTTCGGGTCGTTCCACCGCATGTTCTTGTCCGCCCGCAGCTCCGAGACGAGCTCGCCGAGCACACCACTGAGCACCTCGACCGCGCCGCGGCCAAGCTCCTTCCTGGTCACCCCGACGTGCTCGACGCCGTCGACCTCGACCCGCTCCAACGCGGAGACCTCGACGCCCTGCCCGCGGGCGAAGCCCCGCGCGGCCTTGGTCGGCTCGCCGGACGCGTCGAACGCGGCGGTGACCCGCGGCCCGCGCACGAACCGCTCCGCGTCCGGCTCGGCGGGCGCCACGTCGGGCACCAGCGCCACGATCCGGCGCGGCGTCGCGTGCACCTCGACGTCGCCGTGCGCGAGCCGGGTGCCGGCCAGCTTGCCGGCCAGCGAATCCCGCACCGCCCGCGCGGTCCGGGTGACCTCGCCCGGGGGCAGCTCCTCGGTGCCGATCTCGAACAGCAGCGGCGCGGGCTCGGTGACCGTCGCGAACGACGCGGGCGCCGAAGCCTGCGCGGGTGCCTCGGCCAGGCCGAGCGGGTGGCCGAGCTCATCGCGCCGCTCCGCCCACAGCGCCGACACCTCGCGGGCGAGGCCGCGCATCCTGGCGAACGCCTTCGCGCGCTCGGTGGTGCTGATCGCGCCGCGCGAGTCCAGCACGTTGAACGTGTGCGAGCACTTCAGCACGTGCACGTACGCGGGCACGGGCAGCCGGGCGTCGAGCATCCGGCGGGCCTCGGCGGCGTAGTCCTCGAACAGCCGACGCTGGGTGTCGACGTCCGCGTCGTCCAGGTAGAACCGGCTCATCTCGTACTCGGCCTGGCCGAACGCCTCGCCGTAGGAGATGCCGGGCGCGTAGGCGATGTCCTTGAAGTGGCTGACGTTCTGGACCGCCATGACGATGCGCTCGACGCCGTAGGTGATCTCGACCGGCACGGGGTCCACACTCATTCCGCCGGCCTGCTGGAAGTACGTGAACTGGGTGATCTCCAGCCCGTCCAGCCAGACCTCCCAGCCCAGGCCCCACGATCCGGTGGCCGGGTTGGCCCAGTTGTCCTCGACGAACCGGATGTCGTGCGCGTGGCTGTCGATCCCCAGGACTGCCAAGCTCGCGAGGTACTGCTCCTGCGGGTCGCCCGGGTCGGGCTTGAGGATGACCTGGAACTGGGTGTGCGTCTGCAGCCGGTTGGGGTTCTCGCCGTACCGGGCGTCGTCGGGCCGAACGCTGGGCTCGACGTAGGCCACCCGCCACGGCTCCGGACCGAGCACGCGCAGGATGGTCGCCGGGTTGAGGGTGCCGGCGCCGACCTCGGTGTTGAACGGCTGCACGATCATGCAACCGCGGTCGGTCCAGTATCGGGTGAGCGCGAGCAAGGCGTCCTGCATGGTCAGCACCGCACAACCCTAATGTTTCGACCCGATGGCCGAGTCGATGGGCGGCGCGTACCCAATAACATGAATAGTGTGACCGGTTCATTACCCACGCGGTCGCGCCGCCCGGTCGCGATACTTTTCGTGCTGTCGGTGGTCGCGCTGCTGACCACCACCGCGCTGACGGTGATCGCGATCTCCTCCGCCGACGAGCCGGAGCCGTGCTGCGCCGGGCCGGTGGCCGAGGCCGGTGCGCTGCCCTCCCCCACCCGGCCCGCGGACGCCACCCGCAAGGAAGGGCTGCCACACTGCCTGATCGGCTCGTGGCGCATGGCCGACGAGGTCCTGATGACGAAGTTCTACACCGACGTCGACGCGCTGCCGCTCACGACGTCCGGCCGCTACTACGAGCTCCGTGCGGACGGCACCGGTGTCGAACGCAACGCCAACATCAACATGGTCGGCAACTACCAGGGCAACGAGCTACGCCTCGTGGTCAACGGCTGGCGCGAGTTCACCTGGACGGCGACCGGCACGACGCTCACTTTCGTGGCGGTCACCAAGGCGAAACTGACGTGGTCGTTCTACGACCAGCGCGGCCTGCTCGAGACCCAGCCGGAGGGCCCGCGCGCGCTCAACGAGCTGAACAACTACACCTGCTCGGGGGCATCGGTGACCGAGACGGACGCGGGCGGCTCACGGTCGGTGTGGAGCCGCACCACCGACTACGGGGCGTACGGATGAGGCGGTCACTCGCGCTCGGGCTCGCGGCCGCGGCGGTGCTGGCCTCGGCGTCACCGGCTGCCGCGGAACCCACCAGTCCCGAGGAGCGGGCCGCGGCGATCGCCCGGCCCGCCGTGGTGCTCGTCGAGGTCAACTGGCACGGCTGGATCCGCGACCCGCGCACCGGCGAGGTGTTCGGCGGGCCCGCGGGCTACAAGGCCACCACCTCGTGCAGTGGCGCGGTCGTGCACGAGGACGGGTACGTCGTGACCGCCGGAGCCTGCCTCGACCCGGCACCGATCGTCGCGCTCGCGGTGGCGGAGCTGACCAAGCTCGGCCGGGTCGAGGACCCCGCGACGGCTGCCACCCAACTCGCCGACAACGCCGTGCTGGAGGGCGCGACCGAGGGCAGCTCACCGGTCCGCGACGTCCGGGTCGAGCGCGTCGTCGGCGGCTCGGCCACGCCGGAGCGTGACATCGCCCCGGCCACCGTCGTCGACGTCCGCGGGCCGGGTGACGTCGGCGTGCTCAAGGTGCCGCGCGGCCGCATGTCCGCCGTCGCACTCGCCGATGTCGGCGACCTGCCCGCCGGCACCCCGGTTCTCGCCATCGGCTACCCGGAGGCCGAGGACGCCACCGAGCCGGTCAACGAGAGCGGCCAGATCACCACCCGCAGGGCCATCGCCGACAAGCCGTACTACGAGGTCAGCGCGCCCGCGCGGACGAGCATGACCGGCGGCCCGGTGGTGGACATGGACGGCCGGGTGATCGGCCTGACCACCTCGGCCGACGAGGACGGCAACACCCTGGTCACCGCGTCGACGTCGGTGGCCGACCTGCTGCGCCGCGAGGGCGTCGAGGCCACCCCGAGCGCCAACGACCGCAACTACACCGCCGGGCTCGAGCACTACTTCGACGGCGAGTACGCCAAGGCCGTGGAGTTCTTCGACGCCGTGCTCGCCGCGACACCCGACCACCAGCAGGCCGGCGAGTACCGCCGGCTCGCCGCGGGGCGCGAGGACACCGGCCGGCCGCTGCTGGTCTGGCTGATCGCGGCGTGCGGCGCGGTCGCGGTGCTCGCCGCCGCCGCCGGGGCGATACTGCTGGTCATGCGGCGCCGGCACGCCGGCGCCGACCTGCCGACCCCGCCGTTCGGCTTCCCGATGCCGACCGCCGGCCCGGCGAGCGGGCCGATCCCGGTGGCGGGACCGGTGAGCGCGCCGATACCGGTGGCCGAGCCGCCCGCGGACGGCCAGGTGACCACGCCGTCGGTCGCCTCCGACGTGACCATGCCGGCGGTCGGGCCGGGGAAGGACGGGACGGCCACGTGAACCCGCGCCACACTCGACGGGTGCTGGTCCAGGTGCTCGCCGGGGTGGTGGAGCTCGTGGTCGTCGTGGTGACGCTCGCGTACCTGTTCCAGCGCCGGCTCATCTACCTGCCATCGTCCGGCCCGGTCCCACCCGCAGCGACGGTCCTGCCGGGCGCCCGCGACGTGCGGCTGGAGACGGGCGACGGGCTGACCCTCGGTGCCTGGTACGTCCCCGCGGCCAGCTCTGACACCGGCGCCGACCTGGGCGTCAGCGTGCTGATGGCGCCGGGCAACGCGGGCGACCGGTCGATGCGCGCGCCGCTGGCCGAGGCACTGCGGGCACGGGGGATGTCGGTGCTGCTGCTCGACTACCGCGGCTACGGCGGCAACCCGGGCGACCCGACAGAGGAAGGGCTCGCGCTGGACGTGCGCGCGGCGCGGTCCTACCTGGTCGACGAGCTGAACGTGCCACCGGACCGGGTGATCTACTTCGGCGAGAGCCTCGGCGCCGCCGTGGTCAGCGAGCTCGCCACCGAGCACCCGCCGGGCGGGATGCTGCTGCGCTCGCCGTTCACGTCACTGGCCGACGTGGCCGCGACGCTGTACCCGTTCCTGCCGGTACGGCTGCTGCTCAAGGACCGGTTCCCGGTGGTCGAGCACGTCCGGGAGGTGCGGGCGCCGACCGTGGTCGTGTACGGGTCGGCGGACTCGGTGGTGCCGACGGAGCAGAGCCGGGCCGTGGCGCGGGCGGTCGCCGGACCCGTCACCTCCGTCGAAGAGCCCGGCGCCGATCACAACGACGCGGTACTCCTCGACGGCCCCCGACTGGTCGACGCCACGGCCCGGCTCTCCGTTCGGGCGGCCGGGTAGCACCACCGGGCTTGATCACGTCGCCGGTCGCCGTGCCCCGACCCGCCGATGCCCTGAACGACGCGCTCAGGGCGTTCAGCGTCCCCAACGACGCGTTCGAGGCATTCAGGCGACGTGCTCCCCGCGGCGCTTGCGGTGCTGGTAGGCGGCTCGCCGCTCGCCCTCGTCCAGCCCGCCCCAGATGCCGTAAGGCTCGTACACGGTCAACGCGTGGTGGCGGCACTCGACGATGACGGGGCAGCCGCGGCAGATCTCCTTGGCCTTCTCGATGCGCTGCTCGCGCGCCTGGCCGCGCTCGGCCCGCGGGTGAAAGAACATGTCGCTGTTCTGGCCTCGGCAGGCCCCGAGGCGCTGCCAGTCCCAGGTCTCGGCCACGGGACCGGGCAGCCTCGACACGTCAACCATGGGTCTGCTCCTTCACGTACGTTCGTGCTTCGTCGTGCGAGAAGTTGGTACCCCGGCGTGGCGGGCGGCAAACCCCGGCAGGGTCGGACCGGTGTCGGGCTGGTGCATCGTTCCTGGAAGGCGTCATGATGATCCGGTACGAACAGCGGCGGGGAGGGCAGTAGCGGTGGCACGACCGATCTGGAGCGGCGCGATCAACTTCGGTCTGGTGACGATCCCGGTCGAGTTGTACAGCGCGACCGAGGACCACACGATCAGCTTCCGCCAGTTCGAGCGGGGCACGTCGGACCGGATCCGGTACAAGCGGATCAACGAGCGCACCGGCAAGGAGGTGGCGTTCTCCGACATCGTGAAGGGCGCCGACCTCGGCGGCGGCGAGTACGTGATCATCGAGCCGGACGAGCTGGACGCCATCGCGCCCGGCAGGTCCCGGACCATTGACATCAACACGTTCGTCGAGCTCGACGACATCGACCCGGTCCACTTCCAGAAGACGTACTGGCTGGCGCCGGCCAAGGAGGAGTACGGGAAGTCCTACGGCCTGCTGCTCCAGGCGATGGAGAAGACCAACCGGGCCGGGATCGCGTCGTTCGTGATGCGTGGCAAGGAGTACCTCACCGCGGTGCGCGCGGGCGACGGCCTGCTGGTGCTGAACACACTTCTGTTCCCCGAGGACATCCGGGATCCCGCCAAGGAGCTGAAGTCGCTGCCGGAGCTCACCACCGCACGCGGCAAGGAGATCGACATGGCGGTGAGCCTGATCGACTCGATGACCGACGAGTGGCGGCCCGAGGACTTCCACGACACCTACACCCAGCAGGTCGAGAAGCTGATCGAGGACAAGCGCGAGGGCAAGGACATCGTCGCCGAGACCGAGCCGAGCGAGCCGACGAAGGTCGTCGACCTGTTCGAGGCGCTGTCCCGCAGCGTCGAGGGCCGCAAGAAGCGCCGCGACACGCCCGCCGCCGCGCCGTCCGAGCCTTCGGCGGAGGACCTGGACGGCCTCAGCAAGGCCGATCTGGACAAGCTGGCTCGCGACCTCGACATCAAGGGCCGCTCCAAGATGAGCCGCGAGGAGCTCGGCAAGGCGGTCGCGGAGGCGAGGAGCGCGGGCGCCGCCTGAGCCGGGCCGGTCAGGCGCGCTTGTAGAACGGGAGCCCGACCACCTCGACCGGGGTGGCCTTGCCGCGCACGTCCACCGCCAGCTTCGTGCCCGGCTCGGACAGCGCGGGCGGCACGTACGCCATGGCGATCGGGTGGCCCAGGGTCGGCGACAGAGCGCCGCTGGTCACCGTCCCGACCGGGGTGTCGCCGTCCAGCACCGGATAGCCGTGCCGCGGGGCGCGACGGCCTTCGCAGGTCAGGCCCACCAACGTGGCCGGCGCCGACGTCGTGCTGCGCTGCTCGAGCGCGGCGCGGCCGACGAAGTCCGCGGGCTTGTCCAGCTTCACCACCCGCCCGAGACCGGCGTCGAACGGGCTCATCTGCGCCGAGAGCTCGTTGCCGTACAGCGGCATGCCGGCCTCGAGCCGCAGCGTGTCGCGGCACGCCAGCCCGCACGGCAGCAGGTCGGCGCCGCCCGCCTCGGTCAGCGTCCGCCACACGTCGGCGGCGTGCGGCGCCTCCGCGTACACCTCGAAACCGTCCTCACCGGTGTAGCCGGTACGCGCGAGGAGCACGTCGTGGCCACCGATCCGGGTCGGCGTGCTGCCGTAGTACGGCAACGCCGGCAGGTCCGCGTCGGACACCTTCCCGACGACTCCCACCGCGAGCGGGCCCTGCACCGCGATCAGCGCGCAGTCCCGCGACCGGTCCGCCACCTCGACCGTGAACCCCTCCGACCGGGCAAGCAGCTCGCCGGCCACCACCGCCGCGTTCGACGCGTTGGCCACCACCATGAAGTGGTCCGCACCGATCCGGTACACGACCAGGTCGTCGAGCACCCCGCCGTCGACGTCGCAGATCATCGTGTACCGGGCGCGCCCCACCTTCACCGCCGACAGCTTGCCGACCAAGGCGTAGTCGAGCGCCCGCGCCGCCTCCGGCCCGGTGAGCTCGATCTCGCCCATGTGCGACAGGTCGAACAGGCCGGCGGCCTCGCGCACCGCCCGGTGCTCGGCCAGCTCGCTGCCGTAGCGCAGCGGCATCGACCACCCGGCGAAGTCGGTGAACGTCGCGCCGAGTGCGGTGTGTACGTCGTGCAGCGGAGATGCGGTGCTCATGGGAGCGATCCTGCCTGTTGGGACGGGTGCCCGGAACAATGGGGGTATGCGCGCATGGCTCGTGGCGGCCGCTGCGGCCTACGCGGCCGTCGGCGCCACCTTCACCAGCCACAGCATCCCCGCGCTCGTCGCCGTGCTCATCCCGGGCGTCGCCGCGCTGGTGGCGGTCGCCGTGCTCCCCCGACCCCGCGAGGAGACCGGTCACCGGGTCGGCGCGCGGCACCGGGCGTGGCTGGTCTGGGCGGTCTGCTTCGGCGGGTGGGAGCTGACCGCGCTGTTCCTCGGCGAGCTGTCGTTCAGCCTGCTGCTCGACCCGGTGCTGGAGATCTACCCGCTGCGCCTTGCCGGCTGGGGCCTGTGGCTGTCCGCCGGCTGGCTGCTGGTCAGGAGGTGACGGATGCTCTCCTGGCTCCTCGGCGCCGGCTTCGTGGTCCTCGTCCTGGCGGGCCTGGCCGTCGAGCTCACCGCTCGCCGGGCAGCGCGCCCGACGGCCGGCGAGCTCGTGACCGTCCTCGTGGCCACCCGCACCGGCCGCATCGCCGTGGTGGTGCTCTGGGCGTGGGTCGGCTGGCACTTCCTGGCCCGATGACACCGGCGGCCGTCAGTCCAGGCGGAAACCGTAGGGCAGCTCGAGCCGGTGCGCCGCAAGGAGGTCCGCGTCGGCGAGCAGGTCGCGGGTCGGGCCGTCGGCGATCACCACGCCGTCGTCGATCAGGATGCTCCGGGGGCACAGCTGCAGCGCGTACGGCAGGTCGTGGGTCACCATCAACGTCGTGCGGCCCAGGGCCAGCAGCACCTCGGCCAGCTCGCGCCGGGCCACCGGCTCCAGGTTGGACGACGGCTCGTCGAGCACCAGGATCTCCGGGTCGCACGCCAGCACCGTGGCCAGCGCGACGCGCCTGCGCTGGCCGCCGGACAGGTGCAGCGGGGACCGGTCGATGTGCTCGAGCATCCCGACCGCGGCCAACGCCTCGTGCACCCGGGCGTCCAGGGCCGCGCCGGACAGGCCGAAGTTGGCCGGGCCGAACGCCACGTCCTCCCCCACCGTCGGCATGAACAGCTGGTCGTCGGGGTCCTGGAAGACGATGCCGACCCGGCGCCGCACCTCGTGCAGCGTCGACTTCGCCATCGGCAGGCCCGCCACCTCGATCCGCCCGGACCCGCCGGCCAGCACGCCGTTGAGGTGCAGCACCAACGTCGTCTTGCCCGCACCGTTCGGCCCGAGCACCGCCACCCGCTCCCCCGGCCCGACCCGCAGGTCCAGCCCGTACAGCGCCTGGTGGCCGTCCGGGTAGGCGAACGCCAGCCGTTCCACCAGCAGCGCGGGCGGCGCCAGCGCTGCGGCCGCCGCCTCGGGTAATGACTCGCTCACGGCAGCCATACTGCCGCCCCCAGCACGGACGCGGTCACCAGCACCGGGAGCAGTCCGGTCAGCCACACCGAGGGCGCCGCCGGCGCGCCGTGGTCGGGCATCGTGCCGGTCCAGCCGCGCGACACCATCGCCAGGTGCACCCGCTCACCGCGCTCGTAGCTGCGGACGAACAACGCGCCGATCCCCCGCGCGGTAGCGCCGACCTGCCACAGGAACCGCGGGTCGTGGCCGCGGGAGATGCGCGCGGTGCGCATCCGCCTGGCCTCGGCCACGATCACCTCGAGGTAGCGCAGCATCAGCGTCGCGATCGTGGTCAGCACCGCGGGCACACGCAGCCGCTGCATGCCGACGATCAGCTCGCGCGGCGTGGTCGTGGCCGCGAGGGTCAGCGACGCCAGCACGCCGACCGTGCCCTTCGCGAGGATGTTCCAGCCGGCGAGCGCGCCCGGCTCGGACAGGCTCAGCCCGAGGAAGGCGAACCGCGGGCCGCCACCCAGGAACGGCATCACGACCGCGATCACCACGAACGGCACCTCGATCACCGCGCGCTTGGCGAAGTGTCCGACCGGGACGGACGCGACCGCCCAGATCGCCAGCAGCAGCAGGAGGTACAGGCCGAACGCCCAGAACTCGGTGCGCGGTGTGGCCACCACGCAGATCACGCCGAGCAGTGCCGCAAGGATCTTCACCTGGGCCGGCAGCCGGTGCACCGGCGAGGTCCCCGGCCGGTGCAGCACGTGCGTGGCGTGCCCGCCGCTCACGACGCCCCCTCGCGGGCTCGGTCGAGCCGCTCGCGGTCGCCCTGTGACATTGGTTCGCTCGCAAGCTCGCTCATGACGCCCCCTCGCGGGCTCGGTGCCGCCGCTCGCGGTCGCCCTGTGACATTGACTCGCTCGCCAGCTCGCTCATGTCCGGCCGCGCTCGGTCGGCTTGTCGGATCGCTTGCGCAGCAACCAGAACAGGCCGCCGGCGACGGCCAGCGTGGCCACCACGCCGAGCACGCCCGCGACGCCGGTGAGCCGGCCGTCGCCGCCGACGGCGTAGTCCGCGAGCGGGCTGCCCGACATGTCGTGCTCGCCGGCGTTCCGCGCGATGCAGTCCCCGCGCAGCTCCTCGCCCTGCGAAGTCTCGACCACCTCGCAGCCCTCGAGGGTGGCGGAGTCCAGTCCGTCCGGGTCGGAGTCGGCGAAGTAGGACAGCGCGCCCGCGATCACCAGCGCCGCGAGTGCGAACCCGGCGAAGAAGAGCCAGCTCCGGCCGCGCTTGGTCCCGGTCGTCATGACGCCGTCCCCTGGGTGGTCGTGCGCACCGGCGCGTCCCGCAGCTCGAGCGGGCGCGCGGTGCCGCGCAGCAGGTACACGAGGTCGGGCCGGGCGGCGGCGACCGCGGTGACGGTCAGCGCGGTGATCACGCCCTCGCCGGTGCCGATGAGGACGTGCAGGCCGATCATCGTGCCGGCCACGCCGCCGAGCGAGAACGCCGCGTCGCCGCCGATCGCGAACTCGAGCACGAACCCGAGCGAGGCGATGACGGTGTTGCACAGGGCGGCGACGAACGCGACCGCGGCGAGGCCCGCCCGGCCGCGGGTGGCGAACCGGCGCAGCAGCAACGCGATGCCGAAGCCGGCGGCGGTGCCGATGAGCGCCATGTTGGTGATGTTGGCGCCGAGCGCGGTGAGCCCGCCGTCGGCGAACACGAGTGCCTGCACGACGAGCACGATGCTCACGCACAGCGCGCCGACCCAGGGGCCGACGAGGATGGCTGCCAACGCGCCACCGAGCAGATGACCGCTCGCCCCCGGCAGGATCGGGAAGTTGATCATCTGGGTGGCGAAGACGAAGGCCGCGACGAGACCGGCCATCGGCGCGGTCCGGTCGTCGAGGTCGCGACGGGCGCAGACCAGGGCGACCGCTATGCCGATCACCGCGACGCCACCGAAGATCACCGAGGTGGGCGCGTTGATCAGGCCATCGCTCATGTGCATGGCTACTGAGTCGGACACGAGTCTCACACTAGTTTCCTTCGGAGCCCTATCGCCAGAGGATTGCAACAAACTCCTGGTTGCGACGACGCCTACGATCAGGCGCGTGAGCACGGCGGTCCCCACCCTGACCTACGCCGAGCGCCGGCCGAGCGAGCCGGTGCGGACGCTGCTGACCAGGGACTACCTCGGCTTCGCCCAACCGCCCGGCACCAGCGACCGGTGGCTCGCCACGCCGACCCCCACGGCGACCGTGATCGTCAACACGGGCGGCGCGTTCGGCGGCTACCCCCGCGCGTTCGCCACCGGGCTCACCGACACCCACGACGTGATCGAGCAGGTCGGCGCGATCGAGTGCGTCGACCTCAAGCTCACGCCGCTGGGTGCCTACACGCTGCTCGGCGTTCCGATGGACGAGCTGACCGGCCGGGTCGTCGACCTCGCCGACGTGCTCGGCCCGGCCGGGCACCGGTTGACCGAGCGGCTGGCGAACACCGCCGGGTGGGACGCGCGCTTCGCGGTGCTCGACGAGTTCCTGCTGCGCCGCGCCGAGGAGGGCCCGACGCCGGCACGCGAGGTCGCCTGGGCCTGGCGTCGGCTGGTCGAGTCCTGCGGAGTGCTGTCGATCGGCGAGCTGGCGCACGAGGTCGGCTGGAGCCGCCGGCACCTGGTGACCCGGTTCCGCCAGCAGGTCGGGCTGCCACCGAAGACCGTCGCCCGGATCGTCCGGTTCGACGGGCTGCTGCGCCGGGTGGGTACCGCGGGCCGTGCGGCGTGGTCGCGGATCGCGACCGAGTGCGGGTACTACGACCAGGCGCACATGAACCGGGACTTCCGCGAGTTCGCCGGCACGACGCCGACGGCGTTCCTGGCGCGGCTGCCGGAGCGGATGGCGGAGCGGATGGCGGCGGAGGTCACATCCGTCCAATACACCTGGGTGCCGGCCGGATAGCGTCGGCCGCATGATCATTCCAGCGGTGCGTTACGACGATCCGGACAAGGCGGTGGCCTGGCTCGTCGAGGCGTTCGGCCTCACCGAGCACACCGTCTACCGCGACGAGCAGGGCAAGGTCGGCCACGCGGAGCTCCGCGCCGGCGACGACACGGTCATGGTCAGCGGCCCGCGCGACCCCGGCTGGCTGGGCGGCGCCGCGGCGAACCCGCTGGCGTCCCCGATCAGCGTCTACGTCGTGGTCGACGACCCGCGGTCCCACTTCGACCGCGCGAAGGCCGCGGGCGCCGCGATCGTCCGCGACCTGGAGCACATGGACTACGGCTCACACGAGTACTCGGCCCGCGACCTCGAAGGCAACCTCTGGTCCTTCGGCACCTACCGCCCCTGACCCCGCGGGGTCAGACGAAGGCGTTCAGGCCGGTCAGGGACCTGCCGATCAGGAGCTTCTGGACCTGGCTCGTGCCCTCGTACAGGGTCATGACCCGCGCGTCCCGCAGGATCTTGGCCACCGGGTACTCGTCGAGGTATCCGTAGCCGCCGTAGACCTGGATGGCGAGGTTGGCCGCGGCGACCGCGTTCTCGCTCGCGTGCAGCTTCGCCATCGAGGCCTCCGTCCGGAACGGCAGGCCGCGGTCGATCAGGTCCGCCACCCGCCACACCAGCAACCTGGCCGCGTCGGTGCCGACCGCCATGTCGGCCAGCATCTGCTGCACCAGCTGGAAGCCCGCGATCGGCTTGCCGAACTGGTGGCGCTCCCCCGCGTACCGGGTCGAGGCCTCCAAGGCGGCTCGCGCGAGACCGACGCAGCCCGCGGCCACCGACATGCGGCCCTTGTCCAGCGCGGCCATCGCGACCTTGAAGCCCTGGCCCGCCGCGCCGAGCACGGCCGAGGCGGGAACGCGGACGTCGGAGATGATCAGCTCGCCCGTCGACTGGCCGCGCAGACCGAGCTTGCCCTTGATCTCACGGTGCTCGAAACCCGGCGACGAGGTCGGCACGAGGAACGCCGTGACGCCACGCGGGCCCGGCTCGCCGGTGCGCGCGAACACCAGCGCCAGGTCCGCCCACGTCCCGTTGGTGATGAACATCTTCGAGCCGGACAGCACCCAGTCCGAACCGTCCCGGACGGCCTTGGTCGACAGGTTGCCCGCGTCGGAACCGGTGTCGGGTTCGGTGAGGCCGAAGCAGGCCAGCGACTCGCCGGAGCACAGCCCGGGCAACCACGAGGACCGCTGGTCGGGCGTGCCGAAGGACAGGATCGTCTTGCCGACCAGCCCCAGCGACACCGACACGATGCCGCGGATGGCCGAGTCGCCGCGGCCGATCTCCTCCATCATCAGGCAGTACGCGAGGTGGTCGCCGCCCGACCCGCCGTACTCCTCGGGCACCGTCAGCCCGAGGAACCCGACCTCGCCCAGCTTCCCGACGATCGACCGGTCGACCTGCTCGGCCCGGTCCCAGTCACGGACGTTCGGCACGACCTCGCGGTCGACGAAGTCGCGCGCGAGGTCGCGCAGCGCCGCCTGCTCTTCGCTGAGGGACAGATCCATGCCGGCGACCATACCTAAGCGGACGCTTAGCCGACACCCGCTCCGTGCACGGCGACCCACCGGTCCATCGAGTACTGCACCATGGTGATCAGCGTTTCCTTGACCGACTCGCGGTCCCGCGCGTCGCACGACACGATCGGCACGTGCTCGGAGATGGCGAGCGCGTCGCGGACCTCCTCGATGCCGTGGCTCTGCTGACCGTCGAAGCAGTTGAGGCCGATCACGTAGGGCAGCCCGCGGTCCTCGAAGAAGTCGATCGGCGAGAACGAGTCGGCGAGCCGCCTGGTGTCGGTGAGCACGACCGCGCCGATCGCGCCGCGGACCAGGTCGTCCCACATGAACCAGAACCGCTCCTGGCCCGGCGTGCCGAACAGGTACAGCACCAGGTCGGAGTCCAGTGACACGCGGCCGAAGTCCATCGCCACGGTGGTGGTGGACTTGGTCGGCGTCGCGTCGAGGTTGTCGATGTCCGCACTCGCCTCGGTCATCACCGCCTCGGTGGTGAGCGGCGTGATCTCGGAGACCGAGCCGACGAACGTGGTCTTGCCCGCGCCGAATCCGCCCCCGACGACGATCTTCACCGATGTCATCGAGGGGACCGGCGTCTCGCCAGAGGCCCTAAAGCCGACGGAGTCCACTCAAAACCCTTTCCATCAACATGAGGTGTGCCTTGTTGGCCCCACCGGTAGCCGTCTTGTGCACGATGACGAGGCCGAGGCCGGCCATGTCGCCCAGCAGCACCTTGGCCACGCCGAGTGGCACGTGCAGCAGGGTGGCCACCTCGGCGACCGATCGTGGTTCGGCGCACAGCTCCGCCACGGAGCGGTGCTCGGTATGGGTCAAGGCCCCGATGTCCTCACCGAGCTCACTGGTGGTGACGAGGGCCTCGATCCGCATGTCCATCGCGGACTTCGTGCGGCCGCGCGTCCACGCGTACGGGCGCACGATCGCCGCGTCCGCCGCGTCGGCGAGGTCCGCCTCCACGGTGTCCAGCTGCCACTCCGGCCGGGCGGGCCGGGGTTGCGGGTAGGGCCAGTCGATCCGCTTGACGATCTCGTGGCTCGCTATCGGTGCCGTGTGGACGTCCGGTGTGGACGGTGCCGGCTCCGGCGGCGGGAGGTCCGCCTTGTTCTTGCGTCTGCGCCGGCCGCCGCCGAGCGTGAAACCGTTGAACACGTCGGCGAACGTCTGCTCCGGCCCTGGGTCGGGCTCGGCAGGCGGCCTGCCGAGGTAGTCGGGTCCGGGGTTCACGCCGGCTGCCCAACCATCCTCCCGCTGGCGCCCTGGAGCTGGGCCCGAAGCTCAGGGGTGAGGATCTGACCGACGCGGTCGACCAGCAGCGTCATCTCGTACGCCACCTGGCCGATGTCACAGACCGGCGCGGCGAGCACGGCCAGGGAGGACCCGTCGCTGATGGCCATCAGCAACATGATGCCGCCCTGCATCTCGACGATCGTCTCCTTGACGCCGCCTGCCTCGAAGCACCGGGCGGCGCCCTGGGTGAGGCTGACGAGACCGGAGGCGACCGCCGCCAGCTGGTCGGCACGGTCCAGCGGCAGCCTGGCCGACGCGGTGAGCAGGAGGCCGTCGGCGGACACCACGACGGCGTGCGCCACTCCGGTGACCCGCTCGGCGAAGTCGTTGACCAACCACCCGAACTGACTGGGTTGGGAGTGCGGGTTCATTCACTCTCCTGTTGCTTGTTCTCTGGAAAACCGTTTCCTGTCCCGCGCTCGGCGAGGCTGCGCCGGCCACGGGACAGTCCCTTCTGGAAGCTGCCGAGCCGGCCGCGCATCTCCTCGGCGCGGTCCATCCGCAGCGGGCCACCGCCGGACGGCGCCACGCTGCCCGGCATCAGGTGCTCCCCGGCACTGCGCCGGGGCAGCCCGCCGGAGGTGAAGTCCACCGGTGTGGACGTCGACACGGAGTTGGCCGCGCGCCAGCCGACGTCGGCGGCGAACCGCCAGCCGGCACCGCTGAGGTCGAGCCGGCCGGGGTCGGCGTCCCTGCGCGGCTCGTCCTGGCGGTGGTCGCGGGCCCGCTGGACGCCGTGCCGGTAGTTGCTCAGCCGGTCCCGCATGTCCTCGGCGGCTCGACCGTGCCGGGGCGCGGCCGAGGCCGGGTCGCCGGCGCTGCCGGGCACGAGGTTCTGCCCGGCACTGCGGCGGGGCAGCCCGTTGTCGGTGTAGGCGGCCGGCGCGGCCCGCGACACCGCGCGAGCGGCGTCGAACCCGGAGTCCGCGGCGAACCGCCACTGGTCGTCCTGGCGGCGCCGGGGCTCGGGCCGCGGCTCGGGCGGGCGCGGGGGCCGACCGGCCGGCCGCGGGGGGGCCGGCCGGTCGGTCACCGTGCGGAACCACGCGGACACCATCTCGTCGAAGATGGGCGTGGTCTCCTCGATCGCGGCCCGGTCCACCGGGCGGCCCGGGCCGCGGGGGGTCCACCAGCCGCCGTCGCGGTCGTCTCGACCGGCGGGGGTGAACAGGCCGTCCGCGGGTGAAACCTCGCGGTCCGGCGGGGTGAACGGGGCGCGCGGGCGGGTGATGCCGGGCGGGCCGGGCGGACCGGCCGGTCCGTTCGGGACCGCGGGACCGGGCATCCGGGTGCCCGGCGAGCGCCGCGGCAGCGCACCCCGTTCGTCGTCCTTCTCGTTCTTCGGCGTCGCCGACTCGGCGGGTTCGGCGGGCTCGGCCTGTTCCGCCGGCGTCAGGTCCGGTGTGGACTCGACCGGAGCCGGTTCGGGAGCCGGGGCCGGCGGCCGGGGCTCCTCCACGCCGCCAACTTCGCCGCCCACGTCGCCGCCGAGCCTGCGGGTGATGTCCGTGCCGTTGACCGGCCGGGCGCGGCGCGGCAGCGGCGACGGCCTGGCGTCTCCCGAGCCCTGCGCGGAGCCGTTGGAACCGTTGGTGCCGTTGGTGGATCCGTTGGTCGTGCCGTTGACGGCGCCGTTGGTCCTGCCGTTGGTGTGCCCGTTGACCGGCGTCCCGTTGGGCGCGAACGGCACCAGGCCGCTCGACGGAGTGGCCGGGGCCACCGCGCGGGTGGTCGCGGTGGGCGGGTCGGCACTGGGCGCGGAGACCAGCTCGGCCGGCACGGTGACGGTGGCGCGCACGCCGGGGACGTCGTGACCGCCGCCCAGCCGGACCTCGATGCCGTGCCGCCCGGCGAGCCGGCCGATCACGAACAGGCCCATCCGGCGCGAGGTGGACACGTCGATCGCGCCGGAGTCGGCGAGCTTGCCGTTGGCCTCGTCGAGCTCGGCCTGGCTCATCCCGATGCCCTCGTCGAGCACCGCGATGCACAGCGAGGCGTCCTCGAACGAGTGGCTGGCGATCGTCACCTGGGTGTCCGGCGCGGAGAACGCGGTCGCGTTGTCGAGCAGCTCGGCGGTGAGCCGGACGAGGTCGCCGACCGCGTAGCCGACGATCTGCACGGACGGCGGCGGCAGCATGACGACCCGTTGGTACTGCTCGATCTCCGAGACCCCGGCGCTCAGCAGGTCGGCGAGGCTCGCCGGGCGCTGGTTGCGCCGCCCGACGTCGCTGCCGGAGAGCACCATCAGGTTCTCGTTGTTGCGCCGCATCCGGGTGGCGAGGTGGTCGAGCTGGAAGAGCGTCGCCAGCTGGTCCGCGTCCTCCTCGTCGCGCTCCAGCCGTTCCAGCAGCTGAAGCTGCCGCTGGACGAGGCCCTGGCTGCGGCGGGACAGGTTGACGAACACGCTCGAGTACTTCGCCCGCAGGCCGGCCTGCTCGGTGGCCAGCCGCAGCGCCTGCTGCTGCACCGCGTCGAACGCGCGGGCCACCTGGCCGACCTCGTCCATCGAGGTGACCGGCACCGGCTCGACGGCGATCGGGTCGGCGTCGCCGGCTTGGTCGCCACGGTCGCGAATCCGCGCGACCGCGTCCGGTAGCCGGCGCTCGGCCACATCGAGGGCGCTGCGGCGCAGCGCGGACAGTGAGCCCAGCAGGTGCCGGCCCACCACGAACATCACCGCGATCGCGACCACCAGGGCGACCAGAAGGATCACCGCGGCGAGCCCGGCACCGTCGCTCGCCTCGTCCTGCAGGGCCGCCGAGCGGGTGCGCAGCTGCTCGCCCAGCACAGTGGCGACCTCGCCGATCCGGCCCGTGGTGAGCGCGGAGACGTCGTTCCAGTCCTGGGCGGTGGTCGGGATGTCGGTGCCCGGCCGGGTCGCGAGCACCACGCCGACGATGTTGTTGCGGCTCGCCACCCCGGTACCGCTCACGCTCGCGTCGTACTCGCGGCCGCGGTCGTCGCCGGCGACCGCGTAGAAGTCGGTGGTGCTGTCGGCGAGCCTGCCGGCCGAGGTGCGCAGGGCGTCGAGGTCGGGGCCGACCAGGCCGCCGCGCACGATGCCCGCGCCGATCAGCGCGTGCTGGAAGGCGACCTGCTCGCGGATGACCTCGAGCTCGTAGAGGGCGGAGGACGTCGCCGCCAGCCTCGGGTCGATCGACTCGGTGGACAGGGTGCGGTCGAACCGCAGCAGCGCGTCGACGACGTCGGTGTAGCGGCCCAGCGCGGTCGAGGCGTCGATCAGCGAGCCGGTGACCTGCTTGCGGATGACGGGCAGCTCGCCGAGCCAGCGGCGCACCTCACCGTAGCTGGCATGGGTGATCTGCTCGTCCAGGGTGACCCGCTGGGCGGCCCGGGTGAAGCCGTCCCGGGCGCGGTCGGTGGCGCGCTGCTCGGGCGCGAGCTCGGGGGCGACGTCGGTGGCCCGCGCGGCGAGCAGCACGACGCCGTCGGCGCGTTCCTTCTGCAGGGCGACGACGAGCTTGCGGAGCTCTTCGTTCACCTTCACCAGCCGGTCGACCCGGCGGTAGGAGGCCGCCTGGTCGACCTGGTCGGCGATCTGCATCGCGCCGAGCACGATCGCGAAGATGACCGGCACCAGGGTGACGGCGGCGAGCTTGACCGGCAGGTTCCAGTCCCGCCAGTTGGCCAGCACACTCCACAGCGCCGCCGCGCGTGAAGCAGGCTCGTCAGTCCGTGTCACGTTGTCTGTCAAGACAGCGCCTCATTTCAGAATGAGGAATGGTGAATTCGACTCGAGCGCACCGATGAATGGCGCGGCCGCGGTCGACGGCAAATGTCGACGCGACTTGCGGACAAACGCAGGGTGGCGCACTCAATTCGATCGCAGTACTCGCTCCTTCCTCGTGCCGCGTCGCACCCCTAACGCGCCGCGACGGCGAGAACTGAGGAACGATCGTACCTCAACCACCCGATATCGAAATGCCACCGACAAAGGCGCGCTGACCTGCACGGACGGTCCGGAAAGCGATCAAATAAGGCTCGCCTGACCCGCGGCGCACCGCAGTTGATCATGGCCGTTCTACTTTCCGTCTTGACCTTGACGCCTTGATGCCCCGATCGGGTAATGCTGGTTCTCGCGGCAGCGTGACAGCGTCACGACCGATCAAGATCACGACCCGCCACCTACCCGCCGTTCGGCGGCCGCGACCTGCGTCAGGCCTCCCAACTGCGGAAAGTGTCCGTCCCGGGCCGCTCGCGGAACCGCTTGCCGACCTGCTAAGACCGGCCTCGATGGGCTGATGAGACCGGCCGGTCGCCCGCCCGGGGACCACGATCGGTGACGGCGAACCTGCTGGGTGCAACTTTCGCAACGCAACGTCACACCACAGTTCACCGTTAAGTGTGAATGTCGGAACAACGTTCCCACGCTAGCGTCGAGGCCGACTACTCCTGCGGTTTGACGAAACACCGGACAGCCGTCGTATAGTCCCGTTCCGGCGTCCCCGGGGCGGTGGTCCGAGCGGCGTCCCCCGATCGGTCCGCATTAGGTGTTCACCCGACTCGCAGTTACCATGGCGCCCGCCAAGACCCCGCCGGCCGTCTCCATTGTGAAATTAGGCGAACCGCGCCTATGTTCAGCGGAGGAACAAATGACCCAGGTGGTTCACTCCCCGATTGCCTCGCGTGCTCCGGCACCGCCGGGTGCCCCCTTCGGCGGAATCACCGGACAGCCGAGCCCGGCCCCCGCGCCGGCCGGCCCACCGGACTTCGTGGCCATCCAGAACAGCCCCGAGTTCGCCGCCCTGCGGCGCCGTTTCCGGCGTTTCGTCTTTCCCATGAGTGCGCTGTTCTTCCTCTGGTACCTCACCTACGTGCTGCTCGCCGCCTACGCGCGGGGGTTCATGAGCCACCGGCTCATCGGCTCGGTCAACGTGGGCCTGGTGCTGGGGCTGCTCCAGTTCGTCTCGACCATCGCCATCACCGTCGGCTACGTGCGGTTCGCGCGGACCAAGATCGATCCGCAGGTCGCCGCGATCCGGACCGACGCGGGAGTTGCCGAGGAATGAGCCACCGGACCACGCTCGCCGCCGACGCGACCGACTCGCTCGGCAGCCCGCCGCTCAACATGACCGTGTTCGCCGCGTTCGTCGCGATCACGCTGTACGTCGTCTACCGGATGAGCCACCGCAACACCTCGACATCGGACTACTACGCCGCGGGCAGCGCGTTCACCGGGTCGCAGAACGGCATCGCGATCACCGGCGACTACCTGTCCGCCGCGTCGTTCCTCGGCATCGCCGGCGCCATCGCGGTACACGGCTACGACGGCTTCCTCTACTCCATCGGCTTCCTCGTCGCGTGGCTCGTCGCGCTGCTGCTGGTCGCCGAGCTCGTCCGCAACACCGGCCGGTTCACCATGGGCGACGTGCTGGCCTACCGGATGCGCCAGCGCCCGGTGCGTGCCGCGGCCGCGACGTCCACGCTGGTGATCTCGTTCTTCTACATGCTCGCCCAGATGGCCGGCGCGGGCGGTCTGGTCGCGCTGCTGCTGAACGTGCACGGCAAGGGCGGGCAGGCGCTGGTGATCACCGTCGTCGGCCTGATCATGATCTTCTACGTGCTGGTCGGCGGCATGAAGGGCACCACCTGGGTGCAGATCATCAAGGCGTCCATCCTCGTGCTGTGCGTCGTGCTGATGACCGTGTTCCTGCTCGGCAAGTTCGGGTTCAGCGTCTCCGCGCTCCTCGACGACGCGGCGGCCAACAACGCCAAGGGCCAGGCGGTGCTCGAGCCGGGCGCGCAGTACGGCACGTCCGCGGTCAGCCAGCTCGACTTCATCTCGCTGTCGCTCGCGCTGATCCTGGGCGCGGCCGGCCTGCCGCACGTGCTGATGCGCTTCTACACGGTGCCGAACGCGATCCAGGCACGCCGATCGGTGGTCTGGGCGGTGGGCACGATGGCGGTGTTCTACCTGGCGACATTCGTGATCGGCTACGGCGCGTCGGCGCTGGTCGGCTCGGACACGATCCTCGCGTCGACCGGCAAGGAGAACTCGGCGGCGCCGCTGCTGGCGTTCGAGATCGGCGGCACGCTCCTGCTGGGCATCGTGGCCGCGGTGGCGTTCGCGACGATCCTCGCGGTGGTGGCCGGGCTGACGATCACCGCGTCGGCGTCGTTCGCGCACGACGTGTACGCCAACATCTTCCGCGGCGGCAAGGCCGAGCCCGCGTCGGAGGTCCGGGTCGCCCGGCTCACCGCGGTGGTGGTCGGGGTGCTCGCGATGATCGGCGGCATCCTGGCGAACGGGCAGAACGTGGCCTTCCTGGTGGCGCTCGCGTTCGCGTTCGCCGCGTCGGCCAACCTGTCGACGCTGCTCTACTCGCTGTTCTGGAAGAGGTTCAACACCCAGGGCACGCTGTGGGGCATGTACGGCGGGCTCGGCTCGTGCCTGCTGCTGGTGTTCTTCTCACCGGTGGTGTCGGGCGCGCCGACGTCGATCTTCTCCGGCGTCGACTTCCACCTGTTCCCGCTGACGAACCCGGGCATCGTGTCGATCCCGATCTCGTTCCTGGCGGGCTACCTCGGCTCCATGCTCAGCAAGGAGCCGGCCGACCGGGGCAAGCAGGCGGAGATGGAGGTCCGCTCGCTGACCGGCATCGGCACCTGAACGGCCGGGTGACCGTCTTAGATCGCGATGCCCCCGCGGACCTTGGCGGTCACCCGGCGCTCTTCGACGAAGGCGAGCACGGGGACGACGCCCGCGAGCATGACCAGGACGGCGCCCTTCATCGACCAGCGAGCCTTGAGCGCGAGGTCGACGACGGCCAGCAGGTAGACGACGTAGAGGAAGCCGTGCACCGGCCCGACGACGGCGGTGAACTGGTCCTGGTCGAACACGTACTCCATGATCATCGAGAGGCAGAGCACGAGCAGCCCGACACCGACGACGTATGCCATGACCCGGTAGCGCGCGAGCGCCCCGCGGACGCCGGCCGCGCCGGTGGCCTGGGCCGGGTTCTCCTCGTCGGCCGTCACCGGCGACTCGCTCATCGTGTCTCCTGATCCATGGCGTTGAGCTGGGCGAGGTATCGGTTGTACGCGGCCAGCTCGGGGTCGTCCTCATCCTGCCGCGTGGGCCGCGGCCGGGCCGGGGCGGGCTCGGCGAACGCCGACATCGTGGCCAGCGGGGTCGCGGCCAGCGGGGTCGCGGTCCGCGGGGTCGTGGCCAGCGGGGTCGCGGTCCGCGGGGTCGTGGCCAGCGGGGTCGCGGTCCGCGGCTGGTCCGCCGGGGTCGCGACGTCCGCGCGCTGCTGGGCACGCAGCTTGCGCAGGCGCCAGAACATGAAGGCGGGGAACACGCCGAAGAGCGGCCACTGCAGCACGTAGCCGAGGTTCTGCCAGCTCCCGGTGGCCGAC
>NZ_WHTD01000088.1 GCF_009379765.1 Actinophytocola sp.
CAGCGAGACGGTGACGTTGGTGTCGGTCTGGGTGGCGCCGGTGAACCTGACCCCGGTCTGGTATTTGATGCCACGCTTGCGGAACGCCCGTTCCAGCTGCTTGGAGGCCCACTCGTCCTCGAGCGGCACGAGCCGGGGGAGCGCCTCGACGATGGTGACGTCGGCGCCGAACGACGCCCAGACGCTCGCGAACTCGACGCCGATCACGCCGCCGCCGAGCACCACGACGCTCTGCGGGATGTAGTCCAGGTGCACGGCCTGGTCGCTGGTGATGATCCGGCCGCCGATGTCCAGGCCGGGGAGGGTGCGCGCGAACGAGCCGGTGGCCAGCACGACGTTGGCGCCGGTGTACCGCTCGCCGCCCACCTCGACCGCGTCGGGCGCGACGAACGTACCGGTGCCCTCGACGACGGTGACCTTGTTGGCCTTGGCGAGTCCTTGCAGGCCCTTGTACAGGCCGCCGACCACGCCGTCCTTGTAGGAGTTGACGCCCGCGATGTCGATGCCCTCGAGC
This sequence comes from Actinophytocola sp., assembly GCF_009379765.1. Taxonomy (GTDB): domain Bacteria; phylum Actinomycetota; class Actinomycetes; order Mycobacteriales; family Pseudonocardiaceae; genus Actinophytocola. The sequence continues at coordinate 515 of NZ_WHTD01000088.1, forward strand.
GAGGACTTCACGCCGAACTGGTCGCCCTCGCGCGCGAGGTCCGCGACCTCCGCCGCGTGCAGCAGCGCCTTGGTGGGGATGCAGCCGCGGTGCAGGCACGTGCCGCCCAGCTTGTCCTTCTCCACCAGGATCACCGACAGGCCGAGTCCGGCCGCTCGGAACGCGCAGGCGTAGCCGCCCGATCCGCCACCCAGGATCACGAGGTCAGCGGAGGTGTCAGTCACGGGTTCTCCTCGACGTGCGGCAGGCGGGCGCGCGGTTACACAGCCACCACACATCATCTTGTCACTACCTGCGGCAGGCTTGCGAGGTGGCCGTATTGGCACAATGAGAAGGACGACTTTCCGTATGGAGGTAGCCGCCGTGGGTGTTTTCGACTCGTTGCGTAAGAAGCGCAAGGGCGGTCAGGGGCAGGTGCGCGGGTCCAGCAAGCAGGACACGACGCATCTCGATGACTGGGCCTCGAGCAGGCAGGGCGTGGAGGCCTACGTCGAGCCGCGCACCCACGTCACCCAGACCACGGTCCTGCTGGTGGCGCACGACGGTGAGTGGACCCGTCGGCGGATCGCGAGTCCCGAGGCGGCCGCGGACTTCGCGCGGAAGCGCAAGATGCCCCTTTACGAGGTGGAGCGGGTTGGCTACCCGAAGCGCATGCGGGAGTATCAGGCGAGACAGAAGCGCGAGCGGGGACACTAGCGCCGGCAACAACTTCAGCAAGGGGCGTTGCGTGAGCGGGGTCACCGCGGTCGTCGACTTCGGCACCACCGAGACGGTGGTCGTGCTGCGCGCGCCCGGCCGGGCGCCGCGGGTCGTCGCGGGTGAGCCGACCGCCGTCCTGCTGAGCGCCGAGGACCAGGTCGTGGTCGGCCGGGAGGCGGTGCGCCGGAGCATCGAGCGGCCCGACCGGCTGGTGAGCGACCTGAAGGCCCGGGTCGGCGAGCGGGAGGTGCTGGTCGGCGGCGTCGTGCTCCCGATCCCGGCGCTGGTCCGGGCGCTGTTCGTACGGGTGTTGCGATCCGTCGGCCCGCTCGACGAGCTGGTGCTGACCCATCCGGTCGGCTGGGACTCCGCGCGCGTCGAGGTGCTGACCCGCGCCGCGGCCGGGTTCGCGCCGTCGGTTCGCACAGCGCCCGAGCCGCTCGCCGCCGCGGCCGATGCCGACATCGAGCCGGAGCGGACGGTGCTGGTCGCGGTCCTCGACGGGGACACCGGCACGGCGGCCGCGGTGCGCCGGTCCTCGGCCGGGCTCGAGGTGGTGTCGCACTCGGAGCTGGCGGCGGACTCGGACGTGCGGAAGGTCGTCGCGGCCGCGCGGGCGGACCGGGTGCTGGTGGTGGGCGGGTCCGCCGACGTATCCAAGCTGGCCAGGCGGGTTGCCGAGACCGGGGCGCCGGTGCGGGTCGCCCCGGAGCCGGCGACCGCTGTGGCCAGGGGCGCGTTGCGGCTCATCGACGAGGTGCCCGTTCCCGTGCCCACTGCCCCGTCCGCCGGGCGACCGGTGCTGCGCCGGGCGCTCGTCACCGCGGCCGGGCTGGTGATCGTGGCGGCGGTGGGCGCGATGCTGGTGCTGGGCTGGGGGCCGGGCCTGCAGATGGCGGGGAGTCCGGCGCCCGCCGCGGGCGCGCTGGTCGACGAGCCCGCCCCCGACTCGTCCGGCTCGTCCGGGGCGATGCCGCCGGTCGTCGAGGGGCGGGAGATGGTCGGCGCGGGGCAGCCGGCGTTCACCGCGGGCCGGCTCGACAACCTGATCCGTTGGAAGCACACGTCCGGCACGACGCTCGAGGTGCGGGTCGACGAGGTGCGGGCCGAGCGGTCCGGGCCGCTCGGCGAGGCGCCGGCGGGGTACCGCTGGCTGACCGTGCTGCTGTCGGGGAGCAACGTCAACGGGCCGGCGTGGAAGGGCGAGTTCTCCCGTTACGTCGCCGCGCTCGACGACCGGGGCCTGCTGCTCCGCACGGTCGGCGACGGGGTGGTGCCGTGCGGGTCCGGCGGGGCGACGCCCGCCGCGGGGTCGGTGCCGCCGGGCGATCCGTTCACCGTGTGCGTGACGATGCCGGTGCCCGAGCGGACGCCGGTGAGTGCCGTCGTGTTCGGGACCTTCGGCTCGGAGGCCGGTGCCCAGGCGCCGATCCGCTTCCCGGTCTCGGTGCCCGCGGTCAACGGCGCGAAGCCGACCACCGCCCGGGTGGTCGGCAAGCTGGGCGCGCCGCCGGTGGAGGTGGAGGTGGCGGGCGAGACCATGCGCGCGGGCTTCGACCTGGTCCTCACCCCGTCCGGCTACCTGGCCGACCGGCGGCCAGCCGCGGGGAGCCGCTTCGTCGTGGTGCGAGCGGCGTTGGGCCCGGCGAACCAGGTCTACCTGCGGGACGACCGGGGCGCGTTGAGCCGCCCGGTCTCCGGCTACGACACGATGCCGAACTGCCCGCCGTTCACCGGCCCAGGCACCGCGGAGCGCCCGGTGTACGCGTGCTTCGTCTACGAGGTCGACGCGGACGCGGTGGTGACGGGCGTGACGTACGGCGCCCTACCGGCCGACGACAAGCTGTCCGGCGAGGACATGGAACGCTGGCCCACGTGGACGGTCCGCTGACCCTGCCCGCCGACCCCGCCCGCCTGCTCCTGCCCCGCCTGCCTGCTCCGCGCGCTGACCTGCCGCGCACCGAAAACCGTCGGTGCCCTGGGACAGCGTCGAAACCGGGGGTCGCGAAGTTGTCCACAGGCCCCACCCGCCGCGGCCCGAAACCGTCGGTGCCGCCGGGTAGCGTCGAAGTCGGGGGTCCCCCGGGCGCCGTGCGAACGGCCCTTTCGCACGGCGCACTTGTCCACAGGTCCGCTCGGCCGCCCCGGACCGTCGGTGCCGGCCGCCAGGCTGGAATCCGGGGGCCGGAGGCGTGAAACGCCGGCGGTTCCGTCAGCCGTTCTCGGCGATGTCGGCCAGCACCGCGGCGATCGTGCGGACCGGTACGCCCGTCCCGCCCTTTCCGGTGTAGCCGTACGGCGCGCCGTTGTTGAACGCCGGTCCCGCCACGTCGATGTGCGCCCACGGCAGGCCGTCCGGCACGAACTCGCGCAGGAACAGGCCCGCGGCGAGCATCCCGCCCCACCGGTGCCCGGTCACGTTCGCCAGGTCGGCGAGCTTGGACTCCAGGTCCCCGCGCAGCTCCTCGGGCAGCGGCATCGGCCAGCCGCCCTCGCCGGTCGCGTTCGCGATCGCGGCCACCCGGTCGCGGAAGTCGTCGGAGCCCATGACCCCCGCGGTGCGCCTGCCCAGCGACACGATCTGCGCGCCGGTGAGCGTGGCGGTCTCCACCAGGTAGTCCGGGTCGTCCTCGCAGGCTCGCACGATCGCGTCGGCGAGGATCAGCCGGCCCTCGGCGTCGGTGTTGAGCACCTCGACGGTCTTGCCGCCGTACATGGTCAGCACGTCACCCGGCCGGTAGGCCGCGCCAGACGGCATGTTCTCCGCCATCGGCACGGTCGCGGTGATCTCCAGCGGGTACTTCAGCTTGGCCGCGAGCACGACCGACGCGATGACCGCCGCCGCGCCGGACATGTCGGAGGTCATCTCCTCCATGTTCGCCGCCGGCTTGATCGAGATGCCGCCGGTGTCGAACGTGATGCCCTTGCCGACCAGCGCGACCTTCTTGCGAGCCTTGGGCCCGCGGTAGGAGAGCCGGACCACGCGCGGCGGCCGGCTCGACCCCATGCCGACCCCGAGCACGCCGCCGAAGCCGCCCTTGCGCAACGCCTTCTCGTCCAGCACCTCGACCTCGAGCCCGGCGGATCTGCCCAACGCGGCGGCCCGGTCGGCGAACGAGGCGGGGAAGAGGTCGTTGGGCGGGGTGTTCGCGAGGTCGCGGGCGGTGGTGACCGCCTCGGCGATCGCGGTCGACGCCTTGAGCGTCGCGCGATGTTCCTTGGCGGTGCCGTCGGCCGGGCTCACCAGGTCGAGCCGCTCCAGCGGGGCGTCGCCGGGCTCGGAGCGGTACTCGGTGAAGGCGTACGCACCCAGCACGGTGCCCTCGACCGCGGCCTGGAGGTCCACAGTGGACAGCGTGGACACCGCGCGGCGGGTGCCCGCGAGCGCGCGGGCCGCGACACCGGAGGCGCGGCGCACCTGGTTGGCGTCGAGGTCGTCGGCCTTGCCGAGCCCAACGGCGACCACGACGCCGGCCCGGAGCCGGCCCATCGTCGGGACCTTGACGACCTCGTCGGGCTTCCCGGAGGCGCCGAGCGTGGCCAGCACGCCGGCGAGCGTGCCGTCGAAACCGGCGTCCACCTGCTCGCCGCCCGGAGCCAGCGCCACGTGCTCGCCGTCCTGCACGGTGCCGATGATCACCGCGTCCACGGCGGCATCGGTGGCCGCGGTGGTGGTGAGGGACAGCTTGGGCGCGCTCAACGCTCTGCTCCTGTCGTCGGTTTGCTGACGCATGCTAACTACTTGGCGCAACGGTGCCCACCGTCAGGTGGCCCCGATGTGGTCTGACACCGTTGGTCCGTGTCCGAACAGGTGCGGAGGGTGGACTTCGTCGCTCGCGGGGTCGCGTCGAGCTTCGGCGCGGGGCTGTTCCTCGGGCTGGCGCCGGCGGCCGCGCTCGCGGGTCCGTGGCTGCCGGCCGCGCTGGTGCTCGCCGCGGTGATCGGCTGGCCGGCCGCTTTGTCCACATCGGAACGTCCACTCGATACGGCGCCGCTTCCGCTGCGCCGCACCGGGTTCGTGCTCTTCGCGCTGGGCCGGCTGGCGGCCGCGGTCGCGATCGCCGGCACGTTCGGCCGTTACGCCACCCCTGCCCAGCCCGTGCTCGGCGCGTTGGGTCTCGTGCTCGTGGTGTGCGCGGCGGCGCTGGTGAGCCTGCCGCCCGCGGTGATCCGCGTCGCGGCGGCCGTGGTGCTGGCCTGCCTGGCGCTGGTGGTGGCGGCGTGCTTCGCGATCGCGCCGGTGGCCCCGGCGGTGGCCGCGCCGGAGGGTGGGAGCGTGCCGGGCGTGCTCGCGGCCGCGGGCCTGCTGTCGGTCTGCTTCTTCGGCACCTTTTTCGGCACCGCCCCCACCGGCCGCGACCGGCGGGGCACTGTCGTGGTGTTCGCCGTCGTGGCGGTCGGGTGTCTCGCGGTCGCCGCGGCCGCGCTGTACCAGGTCGGTGCGCCTCGGCTCGCGTTGTCGCCCGCCCCGCTGGTCGACATGCTCGCCGCGGCCGATGCGAGCGCGCTGGAGCCGTTGCTGACCATCGGTGTCGCGGTCGCGTGTGGGTTCACTCTTCTGGGGGTACTGCGTGGGCTGCGCGTATCGGGCATCCTCGAAGTGCGGCTCGTCGCCGCGGCCGGTGCGGCGACCGCGATCGGCAGCCTGCTGGTACCGCCGGACACCGCACTCGCGGCGGCCGCCGTACTGCTGCTGGGTGACGCGGCGTTCAGGTGCATCGCTGTCCGTCACCGCTATGTCCGGGAGTGAGATCGTCGGACGACAGATTGTCCGATCGCCGAGTTCTCAGCGGGCCGGACGGCAGCTACCGTGCTCACATGACGTCCATATTCACCAGGGACCCCCATCCGTCGCCGGCGACCCCGGAGCGGATCGCGGAGGTATTGGCCAATCCTGGGTTCGGACAGCACTTCACCGACCACATGGTGACGGTTCGCTACCACCGGACGCAGGGCTGGCACGACGCGAAGGTCGAGCCGTACCGATCCATCACGCTCGACCCGGCAGCCATGGTGCTGCACTACGGACAGGCGATCTTCGAGGGCCTCAAGGCCTACCGGCAGCCGAGCGGCACCATCGCGAGCTTCCGGCCCGAGGCGAACGCGGAGCGGTTCCGCCGCTCGGCGCGCCGCATGGCGATGCCCGAGCTGCCCGACGAGCTGTTCCTCGGCTCGCTGCGCGAGCTCCTCGCGGTCGACGGCCGATGGGTGCCGGAGGAGGACGAGGAGTCGCTCTACCTGCGCCCGTTCATGATCTCCACCGAGGCCGGCCTCGGTGTGCGGCCCGCGTCGGAGTACCTGTACGTGCTGATCGCGTCGCCGGCCGGTTCGTACTTCGCCAGCGGCATCAAGCCGGTGAGCGTGTGGCTGTCGCACGAGTACGTGCGCGCCGCGCCCGGCGGCACCGGCGCGGCCAAGTTCGCCGGCAACTACGCGGCGTCGCTGGTGGCGCAGGCGCAGGCCGCGGAGAAGGGCTGCGACCAGGTCGTGTGGTTGGACGCGGTCGAGCGCCGCTGGGTCGAGGAGATGGGCGGGATGAACCTGTTCTTCGTCTTCGGCTCCGGCGCGGAGGCTCGGGTGGTCACCCCGGAGCTGTCCGGCTCGCTGCTCGCCGGCGTCACCCGGGACTCGCTGCTCTCGCTGGCGTCCTCGCTCGGCTACGGCGTGGAGGAACGGCGGATCTCCACCGAGGAGTGGGAGAAGAAGGCCGAGTCTGGTGAGCTGACCGAGGTCTTCGCGTGCGGGACGGCCGCCGTGATCACGCCCGTCGGTTCGGTGAAGCATGCCGAGGGCGAGTACACCGTCAGCGGTGGCGCCACCGGCGAGGTGACGATGCGCCTGCGGTCCGCGCTCACCGCGATCCAGCGCGGCACCGCACCCGACCCGCGGGGCTGGATGGTTCCGCTGTCCTGAACTCCTAGTGTCGCGTGACCCTGAAACCTTGACGCCGCTGCGGCCCCCGCGGCCCCTGGCCGCGTTGGAGAAAAGCCCAAGTACAACCCGGTACGAGCGGCTTTCCTCCGCCTTGCCAGGAACCACGTGGATCCACAGCGGACGCAAAGGAACAGGATCACGCGACACTAGCCGAACGTGCAGGTGGCCGCCACGATCGTGGTGGCCACCTCGCATGTCGCGCCCAGGACGTCGCCGGTGACGCCACCCAGCCGCCGCCGCACGTGCGCGACGGACCCGACGACCGCGACGGCGGCGACGATGACGGCCACCGGCCCGAGCCAGACGGCGTCCCGGTCCACGAACACGCTCACCATCAGGAGCCCGGCGAGCCAGGCGGCCGGCACCGCGACGTGTTGGGTGCCGGCGACCAGGGCGCCGAGCCCCTCCGGCCGCGCGGCCGGAACGCCCCGCAGGCAGCACGCCGCGAACGCGACCCGCCCGGCCACCACCGCCAGCACGATCGCCCACCACCGGTGGCCGGCCAGCGCCCCGAACGCCGAGGCCTGCGCGCCGAGGACGACGACCAGCGTCACGACCCCGAACGGCCCGACGCCGCCGTCCCGCATCACCGCGAGCGCCCGCTCGGGTGGGCCGTAGCAGCCGAGCCCGTCCGCGGTGTCGGCGAGCCCGTCGAGGTGCATGCCGCGGGTGGCGAGCGCCAGCAACCCGACGGTGAGGAGCCCGGCGAGCAGCCCCGGCATGTCGGTGAGACGCAGGAGCGACGCGAGCCCGGCCGCGGGCAACCCGAGCACCACCCCGATGACCGGTGCCAGCGCGATCGCCCGCCCCCCGACCTCCCGGTCCACCGCGACGTGCCCGGCCGGCAGCACGGTCAGCCAGGACAACGCGAGCCGCAGGGCCGCGCCCATCAGGCACCACCCCGGCGGGCCGGCGGGGGTTGTCGGGCTGTGCTCATCCGATGCCGCCCGGTCAGGTGGCGTCGGGGTCTATGCCGGGTTCTTCGGGGTCGTCGCCCGCGGGGCCGGTGATGCCCGCCTCGGCGAAGGTGGCCATGTCCGACAGGATGCGGACGGACATCGTCAGCAAGGGGATCGCGGCCGCCGCGCCGCTGCCCTCGCCCAGCCGCATCTTCATGTCCAGCAGCGGCTCCAGGTCCAGTTGCTCCAGCACCAGCGTGTGCGCAGGCTCCGTCGACCGGTGGCCGGCCACCCACCAGGCGCGGGCACCGGGGGCCATCTCCTCGGCGACGAGGGCCGCCGCGCCGGCGATCACGCCGTCGAGGACCACGGGGGTGCGGCGGACCGCTGCCTGGGCGAGGAAACCGGCCATCGCGGCGATGTCGGCGCCCGCGACCGTGCGCAGCAGGGCCACCGGGTCGGCGGTCACCGGCTTGGCCCGGCGCAGGGCGTCGCGGATGGCGGCGGTCTTGCGCATCCAGGCGGCGTCGTCGATGCCGGTGCCACGGCCCACGACGGCGACGGGCTCGGTGCCGGTGAGCGCGGCGATCAGGACGGCGGCCGCGGTGGTGTTGCCGATGCCCATGTCCCCGGCCACCAGCAGGTCCGCGCCCGAGTCCACCTCATCGTCCACAATGGACTTCCCGGCGGCGATGGCGGCGTTGACCTCGTCGTCGGTGAGTGCGTCCTCGCGGTCGATCGAGCCGGACGCGCGGCGCACCTTGAGCTCGGCGACCTCGTCCGGGGTGTTGGCGTCGACCGCCATGTCGACCACCCGCACCTCGGCGCCGACGGCGGCCGCGAGCACGTTGATGGCCGCGCCGCCCGCGACGAAGTTGGCCACCATCTGCGCGGTGACCTCGCTCGGGTAGGCGGACACCCCGCGCGCGGCCACCCCGTGGTCGCCGGCGAACACGACGATCCTGGGCCGCCGCAACGGGTTCGGCGGGCACTGGCCCTGGCACGCGGCGAGCCACGTGCCGAGCTCCTCGAGCCGCCCGAGCGAGCCCGGGGGCTTGGTGAGCTGCTCGTGCCGGGCCAGCGCGGCCTGGCGGGCCGGCTCGTCCGGCGGGCTGACGGTCTCGAACTCGACCGGCTCGGTCATCCGGCTCCCCTTCAGTCGGCGCACGGTCAGCGCAGTCGCAGCGGGATGCCGGCCACCAGCAGCACGACGTCCGTGCACCGGTCGGCGAGTGCCGCGTTGAGCGCACCCAGCTGATCGCGGAAGAGCCTGCCAGAACGGGTCGCGGGCACCACGCCGAGGCCGACCTCCGAGGACACCAGCACGAGCTCGCCCTGGCACGCGCCGACCGACTCGGCCAGCCGGTCGCACGCATCCCGCACCGGGTCGAGCGCCCCGCCCTCCCACGCGTTCGCGTCGTCGAGCAGCGCGGTGAGCCAGGTGGCGATGTCGTCCACGACCACCGGACCGGTCGCCTGCTCGAGGAACGGCCCGAGCTGGGCCGGGTCGGCCACCTCCACCGTCCGCCACGCGGGCGGGCGCCGCTCGACGTGCGCCGCGATCCGGGCCGTCCACTCGGGGTCGGCCGGGTCGCGCCGCGCGGTCGCCACGTAGATGGCGGCGGTGGCGGCCAGCAGCCCCTCGGCGTGTGCGGACTTGCCGGACCGCGCGCCGCCGAGCACCAGGGTTGCCACGTCGGGCACGTTATCTTGTGCCACTGTGGACTATCGCTGGAGCTACCCGGGCAGTCCCGAGGACCGCTTCGCCGATCGGGCCGAGGCCGAGGAGTGGCTCGGGTCGGCCTGGCCGGAGCTGGCGGCTCAGGGTGTGGACGAGGTGACGCTCGTGCGCGGCGACGAGGTGGTGTACGGCCCGATGAGCCTGCACCCGCCGGGCTCAGCCTCCTAACGTCGGGTCGGTCTTGACGGCGCCGTCGAGGGCCTTGTCGATGCGGTCGAGGACGTCGGCGTCGAGGCGGACGCCGGCGGCCTTGGCGTTGCCGGTGACCTGCTCGGGGCGGGTGGCGCCGATGATCGCCGAGGCGACGTTCTGGTTCTGCAGCACCCACGCGACCGCCAGCTGGGCCATGGACAGCCCCAGGTCGTCGGCGATCGGTTTGAGCTGCTGGACCTTCTCGAGAAGCTCGTCGCGCAGGAGCCGCGCGATGAAGTTCTTGCCCGACTCGTCGGTGGCCCGCGAGCCCTCCGGCACCGGCCGGCCGGGCAGGTACTTGCCGGTGAGCACGCCCTGCGCGATGGGCGAGAACACGATCTGGCTGATGCCCTCGCGCTCGCTGGCGGGCACGACCTCGGCCTCGATGACCCGCCACAGCATCGAGTACTGCGGCTGGTTGGAGATGAACGGCACGTGGAGCTCGCGGGCGAGCTCGGCGCCCCGGCGGATCTGGTCGGCCTTCCACTCCGAGACGCCGATGTAGAGCACCTTGCCTGCCCGCACGAGGTCGGCGAACGCAAGGAACGTCTCCTCCAGCGGGACCGACTCGTCGAAGCGGTGCGCCTGGTAGACGTCGACGTAGTCGGTCTGGAGCCGCTTCAGCGACGCGTTGGCCGACTCGATGATGTGCTTGCGGCCGAGGCCCCGGTCGTTGGGGCCGCCGGGACCGGTGGGCCAGAAGACCTTGGTGAGGATCTCGAGGCTCTCCCGACGCTGCCCGGCGAGGGCCCGCCCCAACACCGACTCCGCGCGCGTGTTCGCGTACACGTCAGCGGTGTCGAAGGTGGTGATGCCGGAGTCGAGGGCGGCCCGCACGCACGCGTGCGCCTGCTCCTCCTCCACCTGGGAACCGTGGGTGATCCAGTTGCCGTACGAGATCTCACTGACGGACAGGCCGCTGCGGCCGAGACGACGAAACTCCATACGACAAACCTATCGGTGGAGCTGCTCCAGGTCCGCCGCCGACGTCCGACCTGTGGACAACTCGACCGGTTGTGGACAACTCGCGATCACGAGCGTCGGAAGCCGCCCTCGGTGTTGATCACCTGGCCGGTGACCCAGGCGGCCTCGTCCGTGGCCAGCCAGGCGATCAGCCGTGCCGGATCGTCCGGCTCGCCCCACCTGCCGCCGGGGAACCGGGCGGCCACGGCGGCATGCGCGTCCGGCGGGGCGTAGCCCGTGTCGACCGGACCGGGGTTGACCGTGTTCACGGTGATGCCGGCCTCGGCCAGCTCGTCGGCGAGCGTCGCGGTGATCGAGGAGAGCGCACCCTTGCTCGCCGCGTACGCCACCTCATCACGCATCGGGCCCTGGTCCTGGCCCGACGTCAGGAAGATGACCCGGCCCGGCCCGCCGAGCGCGGCCAACGAGCTGGCCAGCAGGATCGACGCCCGCGCGTTCACCGCCCAGTGCCCGTCGAGCTTCGCGGCGTCCAGCTCCGCCAGCGGGCCGTCACCGCCGCTGCGGGCCTGGTTGCACACCAGCACGTCCAGCCGCCCGAAGGCCGCCAGGGCGGCGTCGACCACCCGGGCCGGCCCGTCCGGTGTGCCAAGGTCGGCGGACATGTGGCGCACGGACGCGTCGGGGGACGCCAGTGCCGCGGTCACCCCGTCGACGACGGCGGAAGGCCCGCCGGGATCCGCGCCCCACGGCTGCGCGGCGTCGTGCGGGCCGAAATGGTGCACGAACACGCTGGCGCCGTACGCGGCGAGGCGCCGGGCGACCGCGTAGCCGATACCCGCCCTCCTGCTCGCGCCCGTGACCAGCGCGACCCGGCCACGCAGTGGCAGCGGGTCGCGGCGCAGGTCGGTCATACCTTGTCGCCCGCGCGCACCCGTGGCTTCGGCACCCGCAGCTTGCGGATCTGCGACGCCCGGATGAACGCGTACCAGCCGATCGACAGCCCGCGCACCGGCTCCTTCGGGAACCTCTCCCGCACCATCCGGGTGATCCGACGCCCGGACAGCAAGCCTTCGAAGATCATCGCGACCAGCATCAGCAGGCACAGCAGAGTGGTCAGGCTCTGCACCCGCGGGTCCGGCACGAGCAGCGCGACGAAGATCAGGATCGCCAGCGGCATGAACAGGCCGAGCAGGTTGCGCCGCGAGTCGACGAGGTCGCGGATGTAGGCCTTGACCGGCCCGCGGTCACGCGGCATCAGGTACTTCTCGTCGCCCGCCATCATCCGTTCGCGCTGCTTGGTGCGGATCTCGCGGCGCTTGGCGGAGAGTTCCTTGCGATCCCCCTTGTTGCCGCGCGCCCGGCGCATGGCCTCCCGGGTGGTGCGCGGCGGCGGCGCCACCGGCCCGCGCTTCTTCTGCTCGGCGTCGCGCCGCTTGGGCGTCGGCCGGCCCTTGCCGGGGGTGTGTGCCTTGCTTCTGGCGTCCTCGCCCGCGGCGTCCTCGCCGGCATCGGTCTCGGCGTCGGCGGACTCTGCGTCTTTGCGGCGAAGGAACCTCACAGAGCAAAGAGTAAGGGAGGCCCAACTACTCTTTGACCATGCGGGTCCTGATCGCTCCTGACTGCTTCGGTGGGACGTTGACCGCGCCGGAGGCCGCCGAGGCCATCGCCGCTGGATGGCGCGGCGGTGCGCCGGACGACGAGCTCGCCCTCTGTCCGCTGGCCGACGGTGGGCCGGGCTTCGTCGACGTGCTGCACGCCGCCCTCGGCGGCGACCTGCGGCACCGCTCGGTGGCCGGTCCGCTCGGGGCCCCGGTGGATGCCGTGTGGCTCGAACACGACGGCACCGCTTACATCGAATGCGCCCAGGCCTGCGGCCTCACCCTGGTGCCGAACGGCGAGCGGGACGCGCTCGCCGCCGGCACCGCCGGCGTGGGCGAGCTGATCGCGCACGCCGTCGAGGCCAAGGTCCACACGATCGTCGTCGGTCTCGGCGGGTCGGCCACCACCGACGGCGGCGCCGGCATGTTCCGCGCGCTGGGCGCGGTACCGGTCGGCGAGGACGGCGAGCCGCTGCCGGTGGGTGGCGGGTCCCTGGTCGACGCCACCCGGCTGGTCGGCGGTGTCGACCTCGGCGACGTCACGCTCGTGGCGGCCTCCGACGTGGAGAACCCGCTCCTCGGCAAGCTCGGCGCGGCCCGCGTGTTCGGCCCGCAGAAGGGTGCCGACGACCTGGCCGTGCGCCGCCTGGAGCGCTCGCTCACCCGCTGGGCCGACCTGCTCGCCGGGGTCGCCGGCCGCGACATCCGCGACGTGCAGGGCGCCGGTGCCGCGGGCGGGCTCGGCGCGGCGCTCATCGCGTTGGGTGCCAGCGTCGAGTCCGGGGCAGGTGTCGTGCGCAGGCTCACCGGGCTCGACAGCGCCCTGGCCGACGCCCAGCTGGTGATCACCGGCGAGGGCAGCTTCGACTTCCAGTCGCTGCGCGGCAAGCTCGTGACCAGGGTCGCCGGCGCGGCGGCCGAGCGTGGCACCCCGTGCGTCGTGCTCGCCGGCCAGGTCAGCGTCGGTCGCAGGCGGGCCGCCGCGGCCGGGGTCGACCACGCCTACTCGGTGGCCGAGCACGTCGGGTCCGCGGAGGCGTCGCTCGCCGACCCCGGCGGGACGCTGTCCGCGCTGGCCAAGCACGTGTCGAGCCAGTGGACGCGCTAGTGTCGCGTGATCCTGTTCCTTTGCGTCCGCTGTGGATCAACGTGGTTCCTGGCGGAGGAAAGTCGCTCGTACTGGGTGTACTTGGGCTTTTCTCCAACGCGGCCAGGGGCCGCGTTGGCCGCAGCGGCGTAAAGGTTTCAGGGTCACGCGACACTAGGGATTCGGTGGGGCAGTGGCGGCGGTAACACCTCGGCCCGCGCGACGTATGCGACCATGGAGGAAGAAAACGCGGACGATCCCGGTTGTCCACAGGTAGTTGGAGTCCGAAGGTCGAGGGAGAACCATGACGACCGCTCAGGAGAGCACCACCGAGACGGCCACCCACGGTGTGTCGTTGTCGGACGCCGCCGCCATCAAGGCCAAGGCCCTGCTCGACCAGGAAGGTCGGGACGACATGCACCTTCGCATCGCCGTCCAGCCGGGTGGCTGTGCCGGCCTGCGCTACCAGCTGTTCTTCGACGAGCGCACGCTCGACGGTGACCTGTTCCGTGACTTCGGTGGCCTCAAGGTCGCCGTGGACCGGATGAGCGCGCCGTACGTCCAGGGCGCCACCATCGACTTCGTCGACACGATCGAGAAGCAGGGCTTCACCATCGACAACCCCAACGCCGGTGGTTCCTGCGCGTGTGGCGACTCGTTCCACTGATCAGCGCACAGAGAGCGGGCCGCGACCTCGTAGGGTCGCGGCCCGCTCTCGTTCTGTTCCCGAAGCGGTGGCTCAGAGGTAGTCCTCCAGGCCGCTCACCTGGTCGTAGCAGGCGTCGTCGACCTGCCACGGCTCGGCCGCGTGGGGCGGGGAATGCGGCTGGTCGGCGGGCCGGGACGGGACCGGGATGGCGGCGCAGTCCGCGATCAGTTCGGCCAGCGTGGCGCGATCGGTGATGTGCACGTGGTCGAACGTAAGTCGCGCGGGCTTCACCGCGCACCCTTACCGGCCGGTAGTGTCGAGGCGTGTCCCCTTGATGGGTCACGGCGTTCCGCGCCCACTAACCTTGGAGACTTCCGTTCACTCCAACTGACGACCACCAGACAGGGGAAGCCCTCGTGCCCGTCGCCGTCTCCGGAAGCATCGCCACCGACCACCTCATGCATTTTCCCGGCAGGTTCGCCGAGCAGCTCGTCGCCGAGCAGCTGCACCGGGTCTCGCTGAGCTTCCTCGTCGACGACCTGGTCGTCCGCCGGGGCGGGATCGGTGCCAACATCGCGTTCGGCATGGCTGTACTCGGCGCGTCCCCGGTGCTGGTCGGCGCCGTCGGCGCCGACTTCGGCGACTACCGGTCCTGGCTCGAGCGGCACGGCGTCGACTGCTCGGGCGTGCACGTCTCGGAGACCGCGCACACCGCCCGGTTCGTCTGCACCACCGACGACGACATGTGCCAGATCGCGTCGTTCTACGCAGGCGCCATGGCCGAGGCGCGGCAGATCGAGCTGCACCCGGTCGCCGAGAGGGTCGGCGGGCTGGACCTCGTGCTGATCAGCCCGGACGACCCGGAGGCGATGCTGCGGCACGCCGACGAGTGCCGGCAGCGCGGCTACGACTTCGCCGCCGACCCGTCGCAGCAGCTGGCCAGGATGGACGGCGGGCAGATCCGGGCGTTCATCGCCGGCGCGAAGTACCTGTTCAGCAACGACTACGAGTGGGAGCTGCTGCGCCGCAAGACCGGCTGGACCGAGCGCGAGGTGCTCGACCGGGTCGGCACCCGCATCACGACGCTAGGCGAGAAGGGCGTGGAGATCGTCGACAAGAACGGCACGGAGATCAACGTCAACGCCGTGCCGGAGACTGTGAAGGCCGACCCCACCGGCGTCGGCGACGCGTTCCGCGCGGGGCTGCTGTCCGGGCTCGAGAAGGGCCTCGGCCTGGAGCGCGCCGCACAGCTCGGTTCCTACATCGCGGTGCTGGTGCTCGAGACCGTCGGCCCGCAGGAGTGGGAGTTCGACAAGGCGCTGGCGCTCTCCCGCATCGGCGCCGCCTACGGTCCGGAAGCGGCCGAGGAGATCGCTCCCATCCTCCCGTAGGTACCGTTTCCGGTGACCTTCTGCTAACTGTGGGTGCATGCGCGCACTCGCTCTCGCTGCTGCCCTGGTGGTTCTGCTCGCCGGCGTCGCGTCGGCCTCGACCGGACCCTGGCAGCCGGTCGGCTCGGACGTGGCCAGGCCGCTGGACGAGAGCCAGGGCCTGGCCGTGGTCGAGCGGCCCGGCGGTACGTTCGTCCGGTACACCGGCATCGCGACGGTGCCCCCGGACGTGGCCGCGCGCGGCTGGAACCATGTGGGTGACCCCGGAGCGGGGCACGGCTACTACGTCGAGCCGTACCAGCGCGACGACCGCGGGGCGAAGCTGTTCCGGGTCGAGGCGCCGGACGGCTCGTGGGCCGAGTACACGCACGCGCTGGAGCCGTGGGAGGCGTCGAACAACTCGTTCGCCGCGGTCTCGCCGGACGGGCGGTGGATGCTGGCCGGCGAGTGGGGCACGACGGACCGGCTGCTCGTGCATCCCATGCCCGGCGTCGCGCACACCGACCCCGCGGCGAACCTGCCGTACGCGTCGGCGGTTCGGCTCGACCGGCCGGTGCGGGACATCCAGGGCTGCGACTTCGTCACCGCGACGCAGTTGCTGTGCTCCTCCGACGACCCCGACGGCTCACTCTTCGGCACCACGAAGCCGCTGCTGCAGGTCGACCTCGCCGCGCCGGTCGGCGGCTCGGACGTGGCCGGCGCCGTGACCGCGCTGGGCCAGCTGCCGCTGGAGAGCGCGTGCGGTGGCGAGTTCGAGGCCGAGGGCATCGACTACGACGAGCGCGACGGCACGCTGCGGGTGGTCGTGCTGTCGCCGAGCGTCTGCGTGGCGTTCGACAGCAAGACGTGGCGCTTCCGGCGGAGCTGAGCGGGGCACCTGGCAGGACGCCGCTGGCCTCCGTTGTGGCGTCGTGACGGGTCGACTCGGCGATGTGGCGGGTCGACTCGGCGGCGTGGCGGGTCGACCCGGCGACGTGAGGGGACGGCACGGCGATGTGGCGGGACGACACGACGACGTGAGGGGGACGACACGGCGGCGTGGCGTGGCGGTGCGACATGGCGACGCCGCGGGACGACTCGGCGACGTGGCGGGTCGACATGGCGGCGTGACGGGTCGACTCGGCGACGTGACGGGACGACTCGGCGACGTGAGGGGACGACATGGCGGCGTGGCGGGGCGACACTGCTACGCCACGGGTGGCTCGGCCGGGGAGGGGTGGGGTGGGGGGATGCGGGTCAGAGTTTGACGGGGTAGTGCGGTTCCGGGATCCGGGGCTGGATGCGGTGCTCGATGAAGATGCCGTGCCAGAGCATGTAGACGAGCAGCGCCCAGATCCGCCGGCTGTGGTCGAGCGTGCCCGCCCGGTGCTCCTCCAGCAGGCGCAGCACCGCGTTCTTGTCGATCTCCTCGTCCGTCTGGGACTTGAGGACGATCTGGCGGGCCCAGTCGTACATCTCCTCGCGCAGCCACAGGCGGATCGGGACCGGGAAGCCCAGCTTGCGGCGGTTGAGCACGTGCCCGGGCACGATCTCGCGCAGCGCCTGGCGCAGCGCGTACTTCGTCGTCTCCTTGGTGATCTTCTGGTCGAGCGGGATCTTCGCCGCCACCTTGAACACCTCGGTGTCCAGGAACGGCACCCGCAGCTCCAGCGAGTTCGCCATCGTCACCTTGTCGGCCTTGACCAGGATGTCGCCGCGCAGCCAGGTGAACAGGTCCACGTGCTGCATGCGGGTCACCGGGTCCCAGCCCCGCGACTCGCGGTACGGGCCCGCCGTGATGTCCATGTGGCTGACGCGGTCGTCGAAGGTCCGCAGCACCGAACGCAGCTGGTCGTCGCGGAAGATGCGGGCGTTGCCGTAGTAACGCTGCTCGAGGTCCAGCGCGCCGCGGCGCAGCAGGTCCTTGCCGCGGGTGCCCTCCGGGATCTTCGTCGACAGCGAGCCCATCGCCCGCCGCAGCGCCCCCGGCACCTTCTCGAACGCCGCCAGCGAAAGCGGCTCCCGGTAGATCGTGTAGCCGCCGAACAGCTCGTCGGCGCCCTCACCGGACAGCACGACCTTCACGTGCCGGCGGGCCTCGCGCGCGATGAACCACAGCGGCACCAGCGCCGGGTCGGCGACCGGGTCGTCGAGATACCAGACGATGAGCGGCAGCGCCTCCATCATCTCCTCGGGCCCGACCGTGCGGACGACGTGCTTGACGCCGATCGCGGCCGCGGACTCCGCCGCCACGTCCACCTCGGAGTAGCCCTCGCGCTCGAACCCCGTGGTGAACGTCACCAGGTTCGGGTTGTGCTCCCGGGCGAGCGCGGCGATGGCCGTCGAGTCGATACCGCCGGACAGGAACGAGCCGACCGTCACGTCCGCGCGCATGTGCTTGGCCACCGAGTCGCGCATGACGTCGGCGATCTCGGTGTACAGCCGCTCCGGGGACTCCTTGCGCAGCGGCGTCGGCCGGAACGTGTGGAAGAAGTACCGGTCGGTGACCAGGCGCCCACCGGGGGAGATGGTGAACGACATGCCCGACTCGATCCGCCGGATCTCCTGGTGCATCGACTCCGGCTCCGGCACGTACTGCAGCGTCAGGTAGTGCTGCAGCGCGGTCCGGTCCAGCGTCGAGGGCACCCGCAGCCGCGGCGCCAGCTCGAGGAGCGCCTTCTTCTCGCTCGAGAACGCCACTCCGCCGGGGCCGGCCGAGTAGAACAGCGGCTTGATGCCGAACGGGTCACGCGCGCCGAACACGACGCGGCGCCGCCAGTCCCAGATGAGGAACGAGAACATGCCGCGCAGCTTCGACACCGCGGCCTGGCCGAGGTAGTGGTACAGCGCGACGATGACCTCGCCGTCGCCGTGCGTGCGCATGGTCGCGCCGTGCTGCTCGATCAGCTCCTGGCGCAGCTCGAGGTAGTTGTAGATCTCCCCGTTGAACAGCAGCGTGTAGCGCTCCTGCACGCCTTCCGGGCTCCAGTGCAGCGGCTGGTGGGAGTGGTCGACGTCGATGATGGACAGCCGGTTGAAGCCGAACACCACCTCGTCGCCGGCCCAGGTGCCGGTCTCGTCGGGACCGCGATGCCGCTGGCAGCGCATCGCGTGGGCGACCGCGTCCCGGCTCGCGCCGGCATCGGCTTCGGTGGGGCAGACCAGGCCAAGCAGACCGCACACGTCTCCGGCACAACCTCTCGCGTCGAGTGCTCGTCAAGCCCAAGTATGGCGGCTGCGGACACGGGCGCCCCTACGCGGTGTGGCCTGGCTCGCTCGGCTAGGCTCCCGGCCTAGATCATGGATGTCTGAGGAGGGGCGCGCAGTGGGCAACAAGAGGCGCACACCGGCTACCCGGTTGGCCGGTCTGGCCGGACTCGTCGGCCTGGTCTCCCTCACCGTGTCGGGCTGCTCGGCGGGCGACGTGCTGCGCTTCGGCTGGCCGGACGGCGTGACCCCGCAGTCGGACCGGATGCGTGACTTCTGGAGCTGGTCGGTCGTCGCCTCGCTCGCCGTGGGCGTGCTCGTGTGGGTCCTGATCCTGTGGCCCGTGGTCGCGCACCGCAAGCGCGGCGACACGCTGCCCAAGCAGTTCCAGTACAACCACTTCCTCGAGTTCGTCTACACGGGCATCCCGTCGATCATCGTGGTGGTGCTCTTCTACTTCACGATCACGACGCAGAACTACGTCCTGGCCGAGGATGCGCCCGAGGACGTCGACGTCAACGTGAACGTGCTGGCGTTCCAGTGGAACTGGCAGTTCGAGTACGAGTCGTACAAGGACACCTCCGGCGCCACGGTCGCGCCGCGCACGCCCGAGGGTCCGCTCGTCACCACCGTCGGCAGCACGACGGAGATCCCGCTGCTCGTCCTGCCCACACAGAGCCAGATCCACTACACGCTGCGCGCCCGCGACGTGATCCACTCGTTCTTCGTGCCGGAGTTCAACTTCAAGCGGGACGTCTTCCCGTACCCGGAGAAGAACAACCAGGACGACACGTTCCAGAACTCGATCGACCGCGAGGGCTCGTTCGTCGGCCGGTGCGCCGAGCTGTGCGGCACCTACCACTCCGGGATGAACTTCGAGGTCCGGGCGCTGAACCCGGACCGGTTCGACCGGTACATGGTCCTGCGCAGGTCGGCCAACGAGAACACCGGCCAGCCGTACACGGCGGCCGAGGCGCTGGCCCGGCTGGGCGAGGAGGACTCGAGCTGCGGTGACCTGTGCAGCCCGACGGCCACCACCACCTCGCCGTTCAACAGCGACCGGACGACCCGCACGTCGTCCAAGTGACGGTTCGGCCGGTTTTTCGAGAGTGAGGACAGCATGAAGGTCGAAGCCAGGCTCTTCGACGTGACGACCGCGTTCTTCTTCCTGGCCGCGATCGTCTACGGGTTCTGGGCCAAGGAGCCGGTCGGGCTCGTCGGCCTGATCCTCACCGGCGGGCTGTCGCTGATCATCGGCTCCTACTTCCACTTCGTCGCGCGACGCGTGGAGCGGCGTCCCGAGGACAACCCGGAAGCCGAGATCTCCGACGGCGCGGGGGAGGTCGGGTTCTTCAGCGCCGGCTCGTACTGGCCGGTGATGATCGCCGGGTCGGCCGGTTTGACCGCGCTCGCGCTCGCGTTCTGGCAGGTCTGGCTGCTGGTGATCGCGCTGGCGCTGGTGCTGATCGCGGTCGGTGGGCTCGTGTTCGAGTACCACACGCGGCCCAACGCGACCGACTGATCGTTCTGGTTCCTGGCGGAGGGGTGGGCCCGTGGCCCGCCCCTCCTCGTTCGTCCGTCGTCAGGTCGCGGTGGCCAGGTTCTGGTCGCGCAGGGTGTTCGACAGGCTGATCCAGCTCGTCAGCAGGTCGGCCGCCCGGCCCGAGTCGATGGCCTGCGTCGCCGACTCCATGCCGGCCCGCAGGTCCGCCGTCAGGTCGTTCGTCAGGCCCCTGAACGCCGCGATCGCGCCCGCCGCGTTCAGCAGGACCGTGTCGCGCACCGGGCCGGCTGTGCCGCCGACCAGCCTGCGCAGCACCTCGGCGTTCTTCGCCGCCTCGCCGCCGGCCAGGTCGTGGGCGCCGCTCGGGGCCAGGCCAAGGGCCCTCGGGTCGATCTTGTCCACGCGCACCGTGCCGCCCGAGACCACCCAGGCCGTCGTCGTGGTGGTGGTCGTGATCTCGTCCAGCCCGTCGTCCCCGCGGACCACCAGCACGCTGAAGCCCCGGCTCGCGAGAACCTCGGCCACGACCGGCGCCAGGCGCTCCTGCGCACAGCCCACCAGGGCCGACGTCGGCTGGGCCGGGTTGGTCAGCGGGCCCAGGATGTTGAACGCGGTCGGGATGCCGATCTCGCTGCGGGTCGGGCCCGCGTGCCGCAGCGCGGGGTGGAACGCCGGCGCGAAGCAGAACCCGATACCGAGCTCCCGCACGCACTCGGCGACCGCCTCGGGGGGCAGGGCGATGGCCACCCCGAGCGCCTCCAGCACGTCGGCCGAACCACACCTGGACGATGCGGCTCGGTTGCCGTGCTTGACCACCGGGACCCCGGCCGCGGCCGTGACCAGGGCACTCATCGTCGAGATGTTGACCGTGCCGGCCTGGTCACCGCCGGTGCCGACGACGTCCGCGCCCGGTGTGTCGATGCGCACCCGGACGGCGTGCGACAGCATGGCCTCGGCCATCCCGGCCACCTCGGCCGCGGTCTCGCCCTTGGCCCGCAGCGCGACGGCGAACGCGCCGATCTGGGACGGGGTGGCCGAGCCGGCCATGATCTCGTTCATCGCCCACGACGTGTCGCCGGTCGTGAGGTCGGTGCCGGCCACCAGCTGGTTGAGCAGCGCCGGCCAGGTCGGTGTGGAGGACACGATCGAATCACCCCTGATAGACGGGGAGCTGCTTGTTGCGCA
Source organism: Actinophytocola sp. (assembly GCF_009379765.1). GTDB lineage: Bacteria > Actinomycetota > Actinomycetes > Mycobacteriales > Pseudonocardiaceae > Actinophytocola. The sequence goes on from NZ_WHTD01000088.1 coordinate 21,504, forward strand.
GCACGTCGGCGACGGTCTCGGCGGCGGCCAGCGGGTCGAGCGGGTGCACGAGCACCGCGTCGGCCTGTGACCAGGTCGCGAGCCATCGGTCGTCCTTGCGCCGGATCGCGATCACGATCGGGGGGCAGGCGTCGATCTCGTGCTTGAGCTGGCGGCACAGCCCGATGCCGCCCGTAGGCTGCGACTCGCCGTCGAGGATCGCCAGGTCGACGGTGCCGCTGTCCATCTCCATCAACACCTCGGAGATGGTGGCGGCCTCCTGGTACTCGACGCGGCCGATGTCGGCGGCGGGACGGCGGCCGACGGCTGTGACGATGGTCTCGCGGACCTCGGGCCGGTGACTGAACACCAGGATCTTCAGCGGCGAGCTCATGATGGGCGTCCTCCGGCGGAAACGAGACGAGACCAAGCCCAGGTCCGGACCACCAGATGCTATCCGCCTCACCAAGATCGGCGGCAGCCGGTCGGGGATCGGTCGAGCACCCGCGACGCGCCGTGGACCCGATCGGTCCAGCGGGGACCGGTCAGGCAATAATGCCCGCGTGACGACAGCATCGCCTTCCATCAGCCAGCGCGTGCACTCGCTGAACCGTCCCAACATGGTCAGCGTCGGCACGATTGTCTGGCTGGCCAGCGAGCTGATGTTCTTCGCCGGCCTGTTCGCCATGTTCTTCACGGTCAAGGCGCAGAACGACGCGGAGCACTGGCCGCCGCCGCCCGTCCATCTCGACGTGTCGTACGCGCTCGTTGTCACGATCGTGCTCGTCGCCTCGTCATTCACATGTCAGATGGGTGTGTTCGCGGCGGAGCGGGGTGACGTGTTCGGGCTGCGGCGCTGGTACACGATCACGTTGATCATGGGTGCGATCTTCGTGCTCGGCCAGGCCAACGAGTACCGCACGCTGATCTCCGAGGGCACCACCATCCCCTCCTCCGCCTACGGGACGGTGTTCTACCTGACCACGGGCTTCCACGGGTTGCACGTGACCGGCGGGCTGATCGCCTTCGTGTACTTGCTCACCCGCACCAAGCTGAGCAAGTTCACCCCGGCCCAGGCCACCTCGGCCATCGTCGTGTCCTACTACTGGCACTTCGTCGACGTCGTGTGGATCGGCCTGTTCAGCGTTATCTACTTCGTGAAGTGATGTTGGGCTGACCGTGACCCACCAAGCCCGAACTGACACACCAGGGGTTGCCGCACAGATGACCAAGAAACGCAGGGCCCGCACCAAGTTCCAACGCCGTCTGGCCGGCATGCTGGCGCTGGGCATCGCGCTGTTGGGCATCGGAACGCTGTACAGCCTCCTGGTCCCGGAGCCGCAGACCGCGCAGGCCCAGGAAGACCCCGCGGTCGTGCGCCAGGGTGAGCAGATCTACGACAGGACCTGCATCACCTGCCACGGCAAGAACCTCGAGGGCGTCGAGGGCCGCGGCCCGAGCCTGATCGGGATCGGCGAGGCCGCGGTCTATTTCCAGACCTCCACCGGCCGGATGCCGGCCGTCGTGCAGGGCGCGCAGCAGGAGGAGAAGCCGCCGGTGCTCACGCCGGAGGAGATCGACCAGATCAGCGCGTTCGTCCAGGCCAACGGCGGTGGCGTGGAGCTGCCCGACGAGCGGGGCACGGCGCTGCGCGGCGACAACCCGGCCCGCGGTGGCCAGCTGTTCCGGCTCAACTGCGCCTCGTGTCACAACTTCACCGGTCGGGGTGGCGCGATGTCGTCCGGCAAGTCCGCCCCGTCGCTCGACGGCGCGACCGAGTCCCAGATCTACGCGGCCATGCTGTCCGGCCCGGAGAACATGCCGCGCTTCTCCGAGCGCCAGCTCTCGCCGGAGGAGAAGAAGGACATCATCGCCTACGTCAAGTCCGTGACGGACGGGAACAACAACCCGGGCGGCAACGCGCTCGGTGGTCTCGGTCCGCAGTCCGAGGGCTTGATCGGCTTCATCGTGGGGATCGCCGCGCTGCTCGGCATCACGTTGTGGATCGGGGCAAAACAATGAGTCAGGAGAACCCGGGGGTGCCGAGCGACGAGGAACTCGCCCGGATGGACCGGGACGAGCTCGTCACGCTGGGCACCAAGCTCGACGGCGTCGAGATGGTCGAGTACCCGGACCCGTGGCCGGTCAAGGGCACTCGCGCGGAGAAGCGGGCCGAGCGGCTGGTCGCGTTCTGGTTCGGTCTGTCCGGCCTCGCCGGCCTGGCGTTCGTCGTCGCGTTCATCTGGTGGCCGGCCACGTACGTCGCGCCGGACCAGGACGGGTACCTCATGTACTCGCTCTACACGCCGGTCATCGGGCTCACCCTCGGTGTCGCGATCCTCGGCGTCGGCGTCGGCGTGCTGATCTACACGCGGCGGTTCATCCCGCACGAGATCGCGGTCCAGGACCGGCACGACGGCGGCTCGAACGAGCTGGACAAGAAGACGATCATCGCTCAGCTCGCCGAGTCGGGTGACCGCAGCACGATCGCCCGGCGGCCGATGATCAAGCGCTCGCTGGCCTTCGGCGGCGGCGTGCTCGGCCTCGCCATCACGGTGGTCTCGCTGGGCGGCCTGCTGCGCAACCCGCACGCGCAGTCGTCGAACGAGAACGGTCTGATCCACACCGGCTGGCTCCACCACGGCGACGAGAAGGTCTTCCTGCGCCGCGACACCGGTGACTCGAGCCAGATCGAGCTGGTCGGCCCGGCGGACCTGGACGCGGGCTCGATGGAGACGGTGTTCCCGTTCCGCGAGTCCGAGCGGGACGACCACGACGCGCTGGTGCACGCGCTGCGGCGCTCCGACAACCCGGTGATGCTGATCCGGCTGCGGCCCGAGGACGCCTCGCGGGTCATCAAGCACGCGGGCCAGGAGGACTTCAACTACGGCGACTTCTACGCCTACACGAAGATCTGCAGCCACGTGGGATGCCCGACCTCGCTGTACGAGCAGCGCACCAACCGCATCCTCTGCCCGTGCCACCAGTCCCAGTTCGACGCGCTGCAGTACGCGAAGCCGGTCTTCGGCCCGGCCACCCGCAAGCTGGCCCAGCTGCCGATCACGATCGACCCGGACACTGGCTATTTCATCTCGACTGGTGATTTCATCGAGCCGGTGGGACCCGCCTACTGGGAGCGGAAGTCATGAGTGAGCGCCCGAGTGAATCATTGGCACAATGGTGTCAGCGAGCCTGCGAGGTGACACCGTGAGTGGTCTGACGACACCGACGAAGCCGGACAACCTGGGGATGCGTGCGGCCGGTGGGGCCGCCAAGTGGGCCGATGACCGGTACCACCTCGCGGGCGGCATGCGCCGCCAGCTGAACAAGGTCTTCCCGACGCACTGGTCGTTCCTGCTCGGCGAGATCGCGCTGTACAGCTTCATCGTGCTGCTGCTGTCCGGCACGTACCTGACGCTGTTCTTCGACCCCTCGATGCAGGAGGTCACCTACCAGGGCTCGTTCGTGAACCTGCGTGGGCTGGAGATGTCGCGCGCCTACGAGTCGACGCTGTACATCTCCTTCGACGTGCGCGGCGGCCTGTTCGTCCGGCAGGTGCACCACTGGTCGGCGCTGCTGTTCATGTCCGCGATCGTCGTGCACATGTTCCGCACCTTCTTCACCGGCGCGTTCCGGCGCCCGCGTGAGGTCAACTGGGTGATCGGAATCCTGATCTTCATGCTCGGCTGCATCGAGGGCTTCGCCGGCTACTCGCTGCCGGACGACCTGCTCTCCGGCGCCGGCCTGCGAATCCTGTCCGGCCTGATGATGTCGATCCCGATCGCCGGCACCTGGGTCAACTGGCTGATCTTCGGCAGTGAGTTCCCCGGCACGGAAGTGATCCCACGGCTCTATGCCGTGCACATCCTTCTCGTACCGGGCATTCTGCTCGCGCTGATCGCCGTGCACGTCGGGTTGGTGTGGTACCAGAAGCACACCCAGTTCCCGGGCGTGCGGCGCAAGGAGACCAACGTCGTCGGCGTGCGGATCATGCCCACGTTCGCGTTGAAGGCAGGCGGTTTCACCGCCGTGGTCATCGGCGTGACCGCGTTGATGGGCGGGCTGTTCCAGATCAACCCGGTGTGGAACTTCGGCCCGTACAACGCCGCGCACATCTCCGCGGGCACCGTGCCCGACTGGTACATGGCCTGGACCGACGGACTGGTGCGACTATGGCCGGCGTGGGAGGTCTATCTCGGGAACTACACGATTCCCGCGCCGTTCTTCCCGTTCATGGCCGGGTTGCCGTTGCTGGTGGGCATCGCCACGGTCTATCCATGGATAGAACGTAAGTTCACAAAGGACTACGCGCACCACAACCTGCTGCAGCGGCCGCGGGACGTGCCGGTGCGCACCAGCCTCGGCGTCATGGCGATCACCTACTTCATGGTGTCGCTGCTGTCCGCCGCCAACGACGTGCTGGCCGAGAAGTTCGACATCTCGCTGAACGCCACCACGTGGATGGGCCGGATCGGGTTGCTGCTGCTGCCGCCGCTGGCCTACATGATCACGTATCGCCTGTGTCTTGGCCTGCAGCGGTCCGACCGGCTGGTGCTCGAGCACGGTGTCGAGACCGGCATCATCAAGCGGCTGCCGCACGGTGAGTTCATCGAGGTGCACCAGCCGCTCGGACCGGTGGACGACCACGGTCACCCGATCCCGCTGGAGTACCAGGGCGCGCCGGTGCCGAAGAAGATGAACAAGCTCGGGTCGGCCGGCGAGCCGGTGGCCGGGTCGCTGCTGCGGCCCGACCCGCCGGCGGAGACCGCCGCGCTGGCCAAGGCGCGGGCTGCGCAGTACGGGCCGCAACCCGAGCAGCTGGAGTCCGGCGAGACCGAGTCCGGCTCGACGGTCGCCACGAGCCACGAGGATCCGCCCAAGAAGCTGTGAAAACGGTCCGGTCGGCCAGGGTCGTCGCGTTGGTCGCGACGACCCTGGCCGCCGTTGGCGCGTGCGCGACGTCCTCCCACGAGGTGAGCCCGGCCGCCGGGTTCCGCTCGGTGCCGCCTTCCGCCTCCTCGGCCGCGCCGCCACGCCCGTCCGCGCCCCCGCCGGCCACGTCCTCCGCGCCGGCGCCGCCACCGAAGCCGTCCTGCCCGGACACCGGGTTCGACTGCGACCTGCAGGCCCGCTTCGCCGAGGCGAACGCCTACGTGGAGGGCCGCCCGGGCACCTCCGGCATCGTGGTGCACGACCTGCGCACCGGCGCGGAGTGGCACAACGGCCACGCCTCGGACCTGACCTGGACGGCGTCCACGATCAAGCTGGCGATGGTCGTGGACCTCTACACCCGGCAGCGTGCCGGCGAGATCAGCCTCACCGCGGAGGACCGGTCGCTGATCCACGCGATGCTGCACACCTCGGACGACGAGGCGGCGGACACGCTGTGGTTCCGGTACGCGGGCGCGGACCACATGTCGTTCAACGACAACTTCCCGAAGTACGGCTTGACGTCGCTCGCGCCGCAGTCAGGCTTCACGGAGTACTACCCGTACTGGGGCTTCCAGAAGTGCACGCCTGCGGACCTCGACCGGCTGATGACCTATGTGCTGACCCAGCTCCCGGGGGACGAGCGGTCCTCCATCGTGGCGGAGCTGCGCTCGGTCGACCCGATCCAGCAGTGGGGTGTGTGGGGCGCCGGGCCCGCCGCGCACCCGGGCAACAAGGACGGCTGGTCCGAGGAGCAGGGCGGCTGGGTGATGAACACGGTCGGCTTCGTCGGTGACGGCGAGCGCTACGTGCTGACCGTGATGAACAACCTGCGCGGCGAGGGCGGCTACGACACCGGCCGCGCCACCGTGACCCATGTGGCCGAGCTGATCTTCGGCGGCTACTTCCCCGGCTGAGCCCGCCCCCCTTCCTGTCGAACACCGCCTCTTGTATGACAGTGGCCCGGCCGAGCGGCGACGATCTCGTCGAGCTGCTGGCGGCCCTGGCCAACCCGATCCGGTTGCGCATCGTCGCCAAGCTGGCCGCTGGGCGGGACTACGTGAGCCGCCTGGCGCGCGAGATCGGGATCAGCCGCCCGCTCCTCCACATGCACCTGCAGAAGCTCGAGGCCGCCGGACTGGTGGTCGGCACGCTCGAGCTCTCCGAGGACGGCAAGGCCATGAAGTACTTCGAGGTCGCCGACTTCGACCTGCGCCTGACCGCGCCGGTGCTGGCCGAGGCGGCGCGGACTTTGACCAAACCGGACCCGGCGAAGGGTCCCGCACGCAAGGAGCAGCCCCGATGACCCTCGCGGCCGACAGCACGACCTGGCCCGAAGCGAGGATCTACCTGGGTGTCATGGTCGTGATCATCATCCTGGTCGTCGGCGCGCTCGCGACCTACCTCGACCTCCGCAAGGCCAAGCTCTCGGCCCAGCAGAAGGACGACCTCCGCCAGCTGGTGCGCCGCTACGAGCAGCTCGCCGAGAACTCCCCCGACGCCCAGCAGCGGGTCGCCGCGGACGTGTCCGAGCTCCGGTCGCGCACGACGTCGATCGAGCAGATCCTCAGAACGGTGGAATGATCATGAAGGCGATGGTGCGGGACGTCTACGGTCCCCCGGACGTGCTCGAGCTCCAGGACATCGACCCGCCGGTCGCCGGTCCCGACGACGTGCTGGTGCGCGTCCGCGCGGCCGGGGTCGACCAGGGCGTCTGGCACATGGTCACCGGACTGCCCTACCCCATCCGGCTCGCCGGCTTCGGGTTCCGCCGGCCGAAGACCCGCGTGGTGGGCGGGGACTTCGCCGGAACGGTCGAGGCGGTGGGGGCGAACGTGACCCGGTTCCGGCAGGGCGAGGAGGTGTTCGGCACCTGCCGCGGGGCCTACGCGGAGTACGCGTGCGCGGAGGCGGACAAGGTGGCGCCCAAGCCCGCGAACCTGACGTTCGAGCAGGCGGCCGCCGTGCCGGTCTCGGCGTGCACGGCGCTGCAGGCGGTGCGGGACCACGGCCGCGTCCAGGCCGGGCAGCGGGTGCTCGTGATCGGCGCCGGCGGCGGCGTGGGGACCTACGCCGTGCAGCTCGCGAAGGTGTTCGGCGCGGAGGTCACCGGCGTCTGCGGCACCGGAAAGGTCGAGCTGGTGCGCTCGCTGGGCGCGGAGGTCATCGACTACACGCGCGAGGACATCGTGGGGCGGCGCTACGACCTGATCCTCGACATCGCGGGGCACCGGTCGCTGTCGCACCCCCCGCCGGAAGTTCGTCACGTGATTCGCCGGCCCAGCTTCCTGCTGGCGGCGTTGCCGGTCCGCCCGAGTACAACCCGGTACGAGGACGAACCGGCGCCTTGCCAGCAGAAACCTGGACTCACCGACTTAAACAACAGGACTCCCGGCGGGGGACACCAGTCGTCAGCGTGTGAACGGCAGCCTCGGGTCGACCTTCTGGTCGGCCCAGGTGTCGCGGACCCAGGTGTGCGCCGGGTCGTCGCTGATGAGCCAGGCCCGCTCGTCGCCGGGGCCGGCCATCACGTTGAGGTAGTAGAGGTCGTAGCCGGGCGCGGCCATCGAGGGGCCGTGCCAGCCGTGCGGGATGAGCACGACGTCGTCGGTGCGGACCTCGGTCGTGACGTCGATCTTGCCCTTGCCGGAGTCGTACACGCGCTGGTAGCCGATGCCGTCGCGGGCGACCTGGAAGTAGTAGATCTCCTCGAGCTCGCACTCGGTCTCGGTGACCTCGTCGTGCTTGTGCGGCGGGTAGGACGACCAGTTGCCGCCGGGGGTGAGGACCTCGCAGGCGATGAGCCTGTCGGCCTCGAACGCGTCGGGGGTGCAGAAGTTGTTGACCTGCCGGCTGCATCCGCCGGCGCCACGGAGCTCGACGGGGACGTCGGCGGCGGGCACGTACCTGGCGGGCAGCCGATGCCGGCAGACCGCCGACGGCAGCGCGATCACCGCGCCGTGGCTCGAGGTGAGCACCGCCGATGCCTCGCGCGGCAGGTACACGAAGTCGGTGGGTCCCGAGAAGACGTCCGTGCGGCCGAGCACCTCGAACGTCTTGCCGTCGACCTCCACCACGCACTCACCGGACAGCGGGAGCACGAGCATCTCCGAGACCTCGGTGAACACCTCGTAGAGCGTGCCGGGCGCCAGCGCGAGGACCCGCAGCCCGGAGTAGTCCCAGCCGGCCGACCGCGGGGTGACGACCACCCGGTGACGGTCGTCCGCGATCGAGCCGGCGGGCCGGTAGTAGTCAGTCACAGTATCCCCGCAGCGGTGTCGACGGCCCCGGCGACGTCGCCGTCGGGTGGGTACAGGAGGGAGCGTCCCACGACGAGGCCGCGGACCGTGGGATGGCGCAGTGCCTTGTCCCAGCGGGCGAAGGTGGCCTCGGCGTCGGCCGACACCTCGCCACCGAGCAGGAGCGTCGGCAGCGTGGTCGCGCCCAGCACCCGCGCCATGTCGTCGCCGCCGTCGCCGATGACCGGGACCTTCAGCCACGTGTACGCCGAGGTGTTGCCGAGCCCCGCCGCGATCGTGAGCGCCTTGGTGGCCGCCTCGACGGACAGGTCGTTGCGCAGCACGCCGGCCGCGCGGCCGGACAGGAACGGCTCGACCATCGCGACCAGCCCCGCCTCGGCGAGGTCGCTGACCGCACGGGCGCAGGCCTCGAGCGTCGGCGCGGTCCGGTCGTCGGCGAGGTCGACGCGCAGCAGCATCTTGCCGCCCTCGAACCCGAACCTGGCGAGCGACGCGACGCCGTAGCCGGTGAACCGGTCGTCGAGCTCGAAGGACGCGCCGGCGAGCCCACCCCGGTTCATCGAGCCGAACACGCTGCGGTGGTCGAGCGCGCCGAGCAGCAGCAGGTCCTCCAGGATGTCCGCGGTGCCGAGCACCCCGGTGACCCCCGGCCGGGCGAGTGCCTCGCACAGCCGGGTGAGGAGATCGGCCCGGTCGGCCATCGCCATCGGGTCCGCACCGGCCCCCAGCGACCCGCGGGCCGGGTGGTCGGCCGCGACGATCAGCTCCCGACCGCCGAGCGGGGACCCGGGTCGCCTGCGGGCCGCCGCCAGCTCCGCGATCCTGCCGGGGTTCCTCGCCCGCGTGTCGGTGATGCTCCGCAGGTCACCGGCCCGCACGTGACATCAGCTCCTCGACCTCCCGCGTGGTGGGCATGGCCTCGGAGCACGACAGGCGCGAGGCCACGATGGCGCCGGCCGCGTTGGCGAATCGCATCATCCGGTGCGCGTCCCAGCCGGCGAGGAGGCCATGGCACAGGGCGCCGCCGAAGCTGTCGCCCGCGCCGAGGCCGTTGACCACCTCGACCGGCACCGGCGGCACCTCCACCTCGCCGGTGCCGTCCACGGCCAGCACGCCCGCCGGTCCCTGCTTGACCACCGCCAAGGAGACTCCCTTGTCGCGTAAGGCTTTCGCGGCGTCGCGGGGCACCCGGGTGCCGACCGCGGTGTCGCACTCGTCGAGGTTGCCGACGGTGACCGTGACGTGTGCGAGGGCCTCCCGCACCCAGTGGCGGGCCTCCTCGCGCGACGACCAGAACATGGGCCGGTAGTCCAGGTCGAGGACCGTGAGCGAGCCCGCGGGGCGCGCGGCCAGCGCGGCGAGGGTGGCCGAGCGGCTGGGCTCCTGGCACAGCCCGGTGACCGTGGCCCAGAAGATCCGCGCCTCCCCGACGGCGGCCATGTCGAGCTCGCCGGTGTTGATCTCCAGGTCGGGTGCCTTGGGATACCGGTAGAAGTAGATGGGGAAGTCGTCCGGCGGGAAGATCTCGCAGAACGTGACCGGGGTCGGCAGGCCGGGTACCGAGCTGACGAACCGGTCGTCGACCCCGAACTCGCCGAGCGCGCGGTGCACATACTCGCCGAACGGGTCCTGGCCCGTCCGGGTGATCACCGCGGTCCGGTGCCCGTGCCGCGCGGCCGCCACCGCGACGTTGGTGGCGCTGCCGCCGAGGTACTTGCCGAACGACGTGACGTCCGCGAGCCCGACCCCGATCTGCTCCGGGTAGATGTCGACCCCCACCCGACCCATGGTGAGCACGTCGAACGTCACCGGGACACCTCCAAGCGGTCGAGCGCGGCATCGGCCCTGGTGAGCCAGCCGCGCCAGCTCGCGGCGGCCATGGCCGGCTCGGTCCAGGGCTGAGAGCATCGAACCATCCTGGTGCCCGGCCGATCCAGCCACCGCAGCACCACGCCCACCTCCTCGGCCGGCGCGCCCCGCAGCGGACCAGGCTCGGGCAGCACGGTCTCGGCCGACGCCGCGAGCATGTCGACCACAGGCATCGGCCGCACCCCGCGGCGCGCCACCCCGGCCGAGGCCAGCCGGCCGTGCCGCACCACCGCGAACTCCCAGCCACCGGTGCCGTCCGGCCGGGCCGCGATGAGCTCGGGCACGGCCGCGAGCGCCGCCAGCCGCTGCCCCCGGTCGAGCGTGCGGACCAGCACCCGCATCCGGTCGCGGTCGAGCCCGGCCTGCTCGTAGCGCTGGGCCGCGGCGTGTGCGATGAGCCGGGCCTCCAAGCGGCGTAACGGTTCCACCCGGCGGCCGGCCACGAGCGAGGAGAAAGCGCCGACGGCGGGGGAGTACTCGACGACGCTCTGCCGCCCGGCACACGGCGCCGCGCACCGGTCGAGCTCGGCCAGTGCGCACGGCCGCCCGTGTGCGCGCTGCGCCGGGATCCGCACCGTGCACGGCCGCAGCCCCGTGGCGTCCTGCAGCGCGACCATGGCGTCCTCGGCCCGCCCGCGGGACCGGAACGGGCCGAGTGCGACCTCGCGAGGCACCCGCACCAGCGACAGCCGGGGGAACGCCTCGTCGGTGAGCGTGATCCACCACGCCTGCTTGGGGTTCTTCGAGCGCCGGTTGTAGGCCGGCTTGTGCGAGGACAGCAGCCGCAGCTCGCGCACCTGCGCCTCCAGCGAGTGCGCGCACGTGACATGGTCGACGCGGGTGGCCAGGGCCACCATCTCGCGCAGCCTGCGGCGGGTCTCGCTGGCGGTGAAGTACTGCCGCACCCTGCGCTTGAGGTCGCTGGCCGTGCCGACGTAGAGCACCTCGTCGCCAGGGCCGCGGAACAGGTACACGCCCGGCTCGTTGGGCAGCTCGGCCGCCATCGTGCGCTTGCGGCGCTGCTCCGGGGTGACCTCGGGGATGTAGTCGAGGAGCTCCTCGACCGACTGCACGCCCACCGAGCCGACACGCTCCAGCAAGGAATGGAACACGTCGACCGTGGCGCGCGCGTCGGCCAGCGCGCGGTGGTTGGGCTTGGTGCGGGCGTGCAGCAGTTCGGCGAGCGCGGACAGCCGGCAGCTCGGCGCCTCCTCCCTGGTGAGCACCCGCCGCGCGAGCTGGACGGTGCACACGACGGTGGGTCTGGGCCAGCGGTAGCCGTGCCGCAGGCAGGCCTTGCGCATGAAGTTGGTGTCGAAGCCGGCGTTGTGCGCGACCAGCACCGCGCCCTCGGCGAACTCGAGGAACGCGGGCAGCACGGCGTCCAGGCGGGGCGCGGCGTACACCATGGCGTCGGTGATGCCGGTGAGCGTCACCACCTCGGGCGGGATGCCGCGACCGGGGTCGACCAAGGTGGCGAACTCGCCCACCACCTCGCCGCCACGGATCTTGACCGCGCCGACCTCGGTGATGGTGTCCTCGTCGCTGACGCCGGTGGTCTCCAGGTCGAACACGACGAAGGTGGTGGCGCGCAGCGGGGTGCCGAGCTCGTCGAACGCGAGCTGACCATCCGGCTTCGTCATGATCGGGAAGCTAACGCAGGGCACCGACAAAAAGCCGGCGAGTGAGCTCCGGGGACCCCGGCTAGGTCGTGTCTCGTGGATCTTGGTCGATGGGATTCGTGATCCAGATGGCTCCTGGCAAGGCGGCGGAAGGTCGCTCATACCGGGTTGTATTCGGGCCTTCCGACAACGCGGCCAGGGGGCATCTGGGCGCGAATACCACGATCCAAGATCCGCGAGAC
>NZ_WHTD01000133.1 GCF_009379765.1 Actinophytocola sp.
CGACCCAGGACCCCGAACACCACGAACCCGGCGCGACAGCCCGGGGACAGGCACATGCCCCCACCCGGAAAACACCCACCAGAAGATCAACATCGCTGATCAATGATCAACTCGCCACGCTACTCGCGGATTCGGGTCTGAGGTCCCCCAAGATCGTGGAGACATGATCTATATGGATGTGTCATGCCGGAGAAGCGATGTCGGTACGATCGGGAGTTTCGTGGGTGGGCAAGGGCCGGGTCGTGCGCGGCGAGTTGCGGATGGAGCGTGATGTCCTCAAGGGATCCGTGGTTCTGTGGGTGACGGGCGACGCGGTGAGCCTGGGTGCGTTCATCGCCGACCAGAGGACCAGCCACCGCGTCCCGTACGCGGCGGCGTGCCGAGGTGGACGCGGCGGTCGCTGAAGCGTTCAAGAAGTCGCTTCGGTCGCATGTCACCGCGCGTTCACGCGAGAAAACCGTGGCCAGGTCGATGGCCCGGCAGAGGCTTGGTGGCGCGGCGAAAGAAACGGCGCAAGAATCTCACCCGACCGGACAAAGCGGCCGTCCCGTTCCCGGATCTGCTTACCGTGACCTCACCGCGCCGGTGCCGAACCTGCGATGGGTCGCGATATGACCGAGATCCTCACCGATGAGGGCAAGTTCTACCTGTCCACCGCGCTCGATTGTCAAATGGGTCGTGGACTTCTGTAGTTGCCGATTCGCCACAGTTCCTGTGGCACGAAGTCCCCGATCGAATACGAGACCACCGCGGCCAACCGAGCTCGGCGGCACCGTGTGTCGTCGGCGTCGCCGAGCGAGCCGATTTGATGCGGATAGTCCTTCCAGGGCAAGGGTTTCGGTGAGCTTGATCGACGTGTACCGGCTGCCGGCATCACTGTGGTGGATCATCCCTGACACTCACCGGGCCGGCAACCGAAGGAGGAGCTGCTCGGTGTAGGTCGCGAGGCGGGTGGCGTCGTGCGGGTCGAGGGTGTGCACGCTCTGCTCGACGGGCCGGCCGCGGTCCGCGGCGGTGAGCTTGTCGGTCGGTGGGTGTTGGAGCCACTCGACGACCGGGGCGGCGGAGTCGTCGACTTTTCTTGCGGCGACCCGCGCGAGCGCCTTCAACGCGGCGCGGACCAGCGGGTTCGGGTGGCCGTCGAGGCCGCTGCGGGTGAAGCCGGGGTGGTAGAGGACGTACCGGGCCTTTCCCTCGTGTGCCACCCCGAGCAGGTCGTTGGCGCGCCCGGCCTGCAGCTGCGCGCGGACGAGACCGTAGCCATGGGTGAGCTGGGGGTCGTCCCAGTGGATCCGGCCCGCGGTGGTGCCTACGCCGGCGACGTTGACGATCACCGGGTCCGGGCTCGCGTCGAGGAGCGGGCTGAGGCGCTCGCCGAGGCGGTAGCGGCTCAGGTAGTACAGCGCGAACGTGTACTCGAGCCCGTCGGCGGTCATCTGGCGGCGCGGGCGCGGTCGGTTGGCGAACAGCGCGAGTCCGTCGACCCGCTCGTGCCGCCCGGTGAGCTCCGCGACCACCCGGTCGACCTCGCCGATCTCCGACAGGTCCGCGCGGACGAACCGGAGGTTGGGCCGCTCCAGGGCCCGGCCCTTGGCCTCGCCGCTGCCGATGACGGTGACGTCGTGCCGATGTGCCCTCGGTGCTGGCACACGAGCCGCCCCGGCCGGTGCCGCTGGCCGAGCTCGCCGCATGCCCCGTTGGCGACGTGTTCCGCAGGCTGGGCGACAAATGGAGCATGCTGCTGGTGATCCTGTTGGGCACCCGGCCGCACCGGTACAACGACCTGCACCGGTCGATCGAGGGCATCAGCCAACGAATGCTCACCCGCACCCTGCGTGCCCTGGAAGCCGACGGCCTCGTCCGGCGCACGGTCTTTCCCACGGTGCCGCCGAGTGTCGAGTACAGCCTCACCCCGCTGGGCCGCTCGCTGCTCGCCCCGCTGTCCGCCCTGGCCGACTGGGCGGTCGAGCACGAACAGGACATCGCCGCGGCACGGACGGCGACCGCGTGACGCCGCCCACCTGCGGCGTCCCACCAGATATCCCACCAGGTGGGCGTGGTGGCCGGAGAACGTAGGGTCTGCTCGGGGTTGGTCCGGTCGGGCGACCTCTGATCGGTGTGGAAGGGAACTGCGATGGCTCCGAGATCCCGGCTGGCCGGCCTGGTCGCGGTCGGTGTGGTGCTGCTGAGCGGCTGCAACGCGGCCGCCAAGTCGCCCAGTGGCGGCGACAACGGTGACGGCGGCGGCGGTGGGGACGGCCCGTCCCTCGTGCTGATCACGCCCAACCCGGTCGGCGTCAACGACTTCCTTCGGCTCGCGGTCACGGGCGTCGAGGACGCGGCCGAGGCGCACGAGGGCAGCCAGAAGGTGTACCAGAGCACCGACCCCGCCTCGATCCAGCAGAACGTCGCGGCCGCGGTGCGCGACGAGCCGGACGTGATCGTGGCGGTCGGGTTCAACTTCGCCGACGTGCTGGCCCAGCAGGCCGAGCAGCACCCCGACCAGCAGTTCCTGTTCGTCGACTCGTGCACCGCCAAGCCCTACCCGAACGTCACCTGTGCGGTGTTCCGTGAGTACGAGGGCGTGTACCTCGCCGGCGCCGAGGCGGGCCTGCTCAGCAAGTCCGGCAAGGTCGGCGCGGTCGTGGCGCTCGACACCCCACAGTTCCGCCGCTACTCGGTGCCGTTCGGCCAGGGCGCGCAGAAGGTCGAGCCGGGCACCTCGCTCAGCCCGCTGTACATCGGCGGCGCCAACCCGTTCAACGACCCGGGCCGCGCGAAGGAGCTCGCCGCGACGCTCGCGGGCCAGGGCGTGGACTACGTGATGGGCGCGGCCTCCGCGTCCGGCAACCTCGGCGTGTTCGAGGCGGCAAAGGAGCACGGCATCTTCGCGTTCGGCGTGGACGCGAACCAGTGCCCGGCGAGCCCCGGCCAGGTCGTGGACAACGTGATCAAGCGCACCGACGTCGTGATCACCGACGGCGTCTCGGCGATCCTCGACGGCAAGCGTGGCGAGACGCGCTCGTACGGCGTCGAGGAGGAAGGCATCTCGCTGACCGGGCTGCAGCCCGACGTCGAGAGCTCCAAGTGCCTCATCGCCGACCACCCGGACGTACTCGAACAGGTCTCGAAGCTGCGCGACGACATCACCGCGGGCACCATCAAGGTCGATGACCCGGCACAGTCCTGAGCCGCCTGCCGTCGAGCTGCGCGGCATCGTCAAGCGGTTCGGCGCGCTGCTCGCCAACGACCACGTCGACCTCACCGTCGCGGCCGGCGAGATCCACGCGCTGATGGGCGAGAACGGCGCCGGCAAGTCCACCCTGATGTCGATCCTCTACGGGCTGCTGCGGCCGGACGAGGGCGACATCGAGGTGGCCGGCCGGGCGGTGTCGTTCGGCTCCGCGGCGCAGGCGATCGCCGCCGGGATCGGCATGGTGCAGCAGGGTTTCGCGTTGTTCGACTCGCTGTCCGTGGTCGACAACGTGATCTACGGCGCGGAGCCGACCCGCCGTGGGCTGCTGGACCGGCGGACGGCCAGGACCGCGGTTGCCGAGCTCATCGAGCGACACCAGCTGCGGCTGCGGCCGGGCGACCGCGTCGGCGATCTGCCGGTCGGGGTGCGCCAGCAGGTCGAGATCCTCAAGCTCCTCTACCGCCGAGCCCGCGTGCTGGTCCTGGACGAGCCGACCGCCGTGCTCACCCCGGCCGAGACCGACCGGCTCTTCGCGGTGCTCCGTGACCTCGCCGCCGACGGGCACACCGTCCTGCTCGTCACCCACAAGCTCCACGAGGTGGAGGCGGTCAGCGACAACGTGACCGTGCTGCGGGACGGGAAGGTGACCATGCGCGGGCCGACCGCGGCCACCGGCCGGGCCGAGCTCGCCACCGCGATGACGGGCCGCGAGATCGACCTGGACCGGGTGTACCCGGCCGGGCGGCCCGGCGCCGAGGCGCTGTCGGTGCACGGCCTCACCATCAGCGGCCGCACCATCCACGGCACCGGCCGGCCGGTGCTCGACGACGTGTCGCTGTCCGTGCGGACGGGCGAGATCGTCGGCATCGCCGGGGTGGCGGGCAACGGGCAGACCGAGCTGGTGGCGGCGATCGCCGGCCTGCTGCCGGTCGACGCGGGCTCGATCCTGTTGGGGGAGCGGGAGATCGGTGGGCTCGGCGTGCGCGAGCGGCGGTCCGCGGGGATCGCACACGTCCCGGAGGACCGGACCGACGTCGGCGCCGCGCCGGTGGCCCGGCTCGCCGACAACCTCGCCGTGGGCTTCCACCGCATGCCGCCACTGCTGCGTCGCGGACTGCTGCGCCCGGCCGCGATCCGCGAGCACGCGGAGCGGATCGTCGAGCGGTTCGGGGTGCGTGCGTCCGGGCCCGCGGCGCCGATGCGCACGCTGTCCGGCGGCAACCAGCAGAAGGCGATCCTGGGCCGGGAGCTGGCCCACGAGGCGCCGGTGCTGCTGGTCGAGCAGCCCACCCGGGGCGTGGACATCGGCGCGGTGGTCGGCATCCACACCGAGCTCGTCGCCCACCGAGACGCGGGGCACGCGGTGCTCCTGGTGTCGGCCGAGCTGAGCGAGGTTCTCGGGCTTGCGGACCGGATCCTGGTGATGTTCGAGGGAAAGGTGGTCGCCGAGTTCGCGAAGGGTCAGTTCACCAACGACGAGGTGACCGTCGACGCGGTCGGGTTGGCGATGGCGGGGGTGGCCCTGTGACAAGAAAAATGTGCGGGGGCCGGTGATGGTGGCTCTGTGCGGGCGGCTCTGTGCGGGCGACACCGTCCGGGTGGCGTTGCCCGGGTGGCGTTGTCCGGACGGCACCGCCGGGGCGGCACCGTGAGGAACGCGCGCACCGTCGGGCTCACCGTGCTCGCCGCACTGCTGCTCGGCGCGGTGCTGCTCGCGGCCACCGGCGCCAACCCGCTGACGGCGTACCAGGCCATCGTGGAAGGCGCGTTCGGTCCGGACGGCATCCAGGACACGCTGGCCTACGCGGTGCCGGTGGTCGGCATGGCGACGGCCCTCGCGATCCCGTTGCGGGCGGGCCTGGTGAACCTCGGTGGTGAGGGGCAGCTGGTGCTCGGCGCGATCAGCGCGATCGCGGTGGGCCTGCACGTGCCGGGCCCGCTCGGGATCGTCGCGGCGCTGGTCGCGGGTGCGCTGGCCGGCGGGGTGTACGCGGCCGCGGCGGCGTTGTGCGAGACCAAGCTCGGCGTGCCGCTGCTCGTCACCACCCTGCTGCTGAGCTACCCGGCGATGTCGTTCGCCGCGTACCTGGTCCGCTTTCCCATGCGCGACCCGGGATCCAGCCTCCCGCAGAGCGAGCAGCTGCCGCCGGACGTGCGGCTGCCCGCGCTCGGCGGGAGCGGGCTGACCATCGGCCTGTTCCTGATCGTCGCCGCGGTGGCGGTCCACACCCTCGTCGACGCCCGCACCCCGGCCGGCTTCGAGGCCAGGGTCACCGGCTGGGGGCCGCGGTTCGCCCAGTACGCCGGGATCGACCGGCGCCGGCTGACGCTGCGGCTGCTCGCCTGCTCCGGCGGGCTCGCCGGGCTGGTCGGCGCGGTGGTCGTGCTGGGCTTCCCGTACCGGTTCATCGACGGCGCGCTGATCACCCCGCAGTACACCTGGATCGGCCTGCTGGCCGCGTTGCTGGCGGCTGCCAGTCCACTCGGGACGTTGGTGGCGGCGGTGTTCTTCGCGGCGCTGACCAGTGGCGGGTTCGCGATGGAGCGGGCCACCCAGGTGCCGCGCGAGCTCACCGCGATCCTGCAGGCGGTGCTGATCATCTTCCTCGCCGCGACGACCGGGTTGCTGCGCAAGCGAAGGAGTGCCGCCACATGATCGACGCGGCGCTGTTCTCCTCCGCGCTCGGCGCGCTGACGCCGATCCTGTTCGCCGCGCTCGCCGGGGCGCTGTGCCAGCGGGCGGGCGTGTTCAACATCTCGCTCGAGGGCACGATGCTGGTCGGTTGCTTCGCCGCCGTGGCGGGCAGCTGGCACACCGGCAGCGCGTGGGCGGGCGTGGTCGCCGCGATGCTCGCCGGCACCGCGTACTCGCTGATCCTCGCCATCGGCACGGTGACCTTCGGCGGCGACCCGATCGTGCTCGGGGTCGCGGTCAACCTGCTCGCCGTGGGGCTCACCAGCTTCCTGATCCGGACCGTGTTCGGCACCCGCGGCACGTTCAGCGACCCGGCGCTCGCCGGGCTCGAACCGGTCGACATCCCGGGACTGGACCGGGTGCCGTTCCTCGGCGACGTCCTCTCCGGACACACGCTGCTCGGCTACGTGTCCTGGCTCGCCGTCGCGGGGCTCGCGGTGCTGCTCTACCGGCACCCGTGGGGCCTGCGGCTGCGCGGGGTGGGCGAGCGGCCGGAGGCGGCGGCGAGCCTCGGGGTGAGCGTCGGCCGTTACCGCTACGGCGTGATCCTGGCCGGTGGCGCGCTGTGCGGGCTCGCCGGCGCGCAGCTCGCATTGGGCAACGTGACGCTGTTCTCGGAGAACATGACCGCGGGCCGTGGCTGGATCGCGGTGGTCGCGGTGCTGCTCGGCCGGGCGCTGCCGGTCGGGGTGCTCGCCGCCGCGGTGCTGTTCGGCCTCGCCGAGGCGTTCGGCTTCCGGTTGCAGGGCATCGGGTTGCCGCAGCAGGCCACGGACGCGGCGCCGTACGTGGTGACCCTGCTCGCGCTGTTCGCGTCCAGCGGGCGGCTGCGCTCGCGCCGACTCATGAGGGGGAGCCCATGACCGATCTCCTGCCGATCACGAAGATCCCGCGTTCCGGGCTGCCGGGCCACGCGCTGGTGGTGGGCGACCCGGATCGGGCAACGGCGGTCGCCGAGCTGCTCGACGACTCCGTCCTCATCGGACAGAACCGGGAGTACCGCAGCTACCGGGGGATCTGGCGGGAGGTACCGGTCGTCGTGTCCTCGCACGGTGTCGGCGGGCCGGGCGCGCTCTGCCAGTTCGGCGAGCTCGCCGCGGCCGGGGTGCACACGTTCGTCCGGTTCGGCACGGCGGGCGCGCTGCGGGACGACATCGCCGACGGCGACCTGGTGATCGCCGAGGCCGCGGTGCGCGACGACGGCGTGAGCCAGCAGCTGATCCACCCGGAGTACCCGGCGTTCGCCACCCCGGAGGCGGTGCTCGCGCTCGACCGGGCCGCCGCCGCGCACCGGTCGCGCGCGCACCGGGGCGTGGTGTGGACCAGGGCCGCGTTCAGCCCGATGGTGGCGGAGCTGCCGATGCGTGACTACCTGGCGGCCCGGGTGATCGCGATCGAGATGGAGCTGGCGACGCTGCTCGTGTTCGCCGGGCTGCGCGGGTTTCGGGCGGGTGGTGTGCTGGTCATCGACGGCAACGCCACTGTGGACAATGTCGATCCCACCGCCTACGACCCGCACCGGCGGGTGGTGGCCGACGCCGTCGCGGCGGGCAGCCGGGTGGCCCTGGACGCACTGGTGGAGCTTTCATGACGGACAACTGGCGCAAGGCCGCCGAACGGCTCGCGGCGACGTTGCGGGACGACGCGGCGGAGCGGGACCGGCGCGGTGCCGAGCCGGTCGGCGAGGTCCACCTGCTGCGCGACTCCGGCCTGCTCACCCTCCTGGTGCCCACCGAGCTGGGCGGTCAGGGCGCGGGCTGGCTCGCGGCCAACACCGCGACCCGGGTCGTGGCCGCCGCGGACGCCTCGATCGGTCACCTGCTCGGGTACCACTACCTGCAGCTGTGGCGCACCGAGCTGTTCGACCGGCCCGAGCTCGTCGACCGGGTGCGGCGCGACACCGTCGCCGGCAGGTGGTTCTGGGCCGGGGTCAGCAACCCGCTGGACGCCGATCTGCGGCTCGCCCCGGCGAACGGTGGGTTCCGGGTGGACGGGCGCAAGTCCTTCGCCACCGGGGCGAGCGTGGCCGACCGGCTGGTCGTCAGCGCCACCCGCACCGACACCGGCGAGAAGCTCACCTTCGTCGTCGACGCGCACGCTGACGGCGTGCACCCCCTGGGCGACTGGGACAACCTGGGCCAGCGGCTGACCGCGAGCGGCGGCATCGTGTTCGACGGCGTGCACGTGCCCGACGAGGACGTGCTCGGTGGCCAGCCGGCCGACGAGTCCGCGCCGGGTGCGGTCCGCCTCTCGCTCGCCGCGATCGCGTTCCAGCTGATGCTGAGCCAGGTCTACGTCGGCACCGCAGAGGGCGCGCTGACCGAGGCCGCCGGGTACACCAGGACCCGCACCCGGGCCTGGGCACTGTCCGGTGTGGACTCCGCGGTGGCCGACCCCTACGTTCTGGCCGGCTACGGCGAGCTGGTCGCGCGGACCCGCGCGGCGGGTGCGCTGAACGACGCCGCGGCCGCCGCGCTGGGCGCCGCGGTCGACCGGGGCGGCGACCTCACCGCGGCGGAACGCGGCGAGGCGGCGGTGGCGATCTCCGCGGCCAAGGTCGTCGCCACCAGCGTGGCGAACGAGGTCACCTCGACGGTGTTCGAGCTGGTCGGCGCCCGCGCCACGGCGAACAAGCACGGCTTCGACCGGTTCTGGCGCAACGCCCGCACGCTCACCCTGCACGACCCCGTGGCCTACAAGGCCCGCGAGGTGGGCGCGCACTTCCTCACCGGCGAGCATCCCGCGCACACGGGGTACAGCTGATGGACCTGCCGATCCTGGCCGACAGCGTGCGCCTGGCCGACGACGGCGTGCACATCCTGGACCGGCGGGTGTTCCCCGCGCGGCGCGAGTGGGTGCGCTGCGCGACGGTCGAGGACGTGGCCGTGGCCATCGAGGACATGGTCACCCAGTCGTCCGGGCCGTACTTCGCCGCGCTGTGGGCGATGGTGCTCGCCGCGCGTGCGGCCGTCGTCGAGCCCGACCCCCTGGCCTACCTCGAGCGGGCAGGCGAGCGGCTCATCGCGACCCGGCGTACGAACAACCACCTGCGCAAGGCCGTGCACGCCGTGCTGTCCGGTTTGGCCGAGAACGATCTCGTCGGGTCGGCCATGGCCGGCGCGAAGGCGGGCGACGAGCGGTACCGGTCCCGCAGCCGCGCGCTCGGCACGCACACCGCGGACCTGTTGCCGGACAACGCATCCGTGCTCACGCACTGCTGGGCGGACCTGTACCTCGTCGAGCTGGTGCTCGCCGGGCGCCGGGCGGGGAAGACGTTCGCGTTCCACTGCACCGAGACCCGGCCGTACCTGCAGGGCGCCCGGCTGACCGCGGCGACGCTGGCCGAGCTGGATGTCGAGACCACGCTGATCACCGACGGGATGGGTGCCGCGGTGCTCGCCGCGCACCGGGTCGACGCGCTCGTCACCGCCGCCGACCGGGTCACGATGGACGGCCACGTGGTGAACAAGATCGGCACGCTCGGGCTCGCGGTTGCCGCGCACGCCTTCGAGGTGCCGTTCATGGCCATGGTCCAGGCGCCGGACCGGCTCGCGCCGACCGCCGCCGACGTGCCGATCGAGTACCGCGACGGCGCCGAGGTGCTCACCGCGGCCGGTGTCGTGGACCCGCGGATCCGCGGGCTCTACCCGGCGTTCGATGTCACGCCGCCGCGGTTCGTGTCCACTGTGGTCACCGACCGGGGTCCGTTCGACCCGGCCGGGCTGGCCCGCTACTACGAGGAGGAGTCGTGACGATCGCCGCCGACTGGGTGGTTCTCGACATCGAGGGCACGCTCACCGCCACCAGCCAGGTGCACGTGGTGCTCTACGGCTACGCCCGGCCCCGGCTCGGGCCGTGGATCGACGAGCACCCCGACGACCCGGAGGTCACCGCCGCGGTGAAGCAGGTCCGCGAGCTGGGCGGGCTGGCGCCGACCGCGGGCACCGGGGAGGTGGTCGGCGTGCTGCACGGGTGGATGGCCGCCGACCAGAAGATCGCGCCGCTCAAGACGTTGCAGGGGCTGATCTGGCAGCGCGGCTACGCGGCGGGCGAGCTGACCACCGAGTTCTTCCCGGACGTCGCGCCGGCGCTGCTGGTCTGGCACGAGGCCGGGCCGCGACTCGCGGTGTTCTCCTCCGGCTCGGTCGCCGGCCAGGTCGCGTCGTTCTCCCGGACCACCGACGGCGACGTGACAGGCTTGTTCGACGCGCACTTCGACACGGTCAACGCCGGGCCGAAACGCGAGGAGCCCTCGTACCGGGCGATCGCGGCGAGCCTCGGCGCGGACCCGGCCGGGGTCGTGTTCCTGTCCGACGTCCCGGCCGAGCTGCACGCCGCCGCGGCCGCCGGCTGGCAGACCGTCGGCGTGGCCAGGAAGGGGGAGCCGTTCGGCGACGCGGACTTCGGTCCACACCGGACGGTCGGCTCGTTCGAGGAGCTGACGGTGGTGCCGGCGTGAGTGAGCTTGCGAGCGAACCATCGGTGCCGACTGCCGTTCTCGAGGCAGGCCGGAAGCTCGCCGCGGAGGCCGCGAGGTACGCCGGGATGGGGTGGATGCGCGGCACCTCGGGCAACCTGTCGGTGACGATCGAGCGGGACCCGCTGCGGCTGGCGGTCACCGCGAGCGGGCTGGACAAGGGCGAGCTGACCGCGGGCGACGTGGTGGTGGTCGACGAGGCCGGCGCCGCGGTGTCGGCCGGCGTGCCGTCCGCGGAGGCGGGGCTGCACGCGCGGATCGCCGCGGTCGCCGGGGCGGGCGCGGTGGGTGCACGTGCACGCGCTCGCCCCGGTGCTGGCCGCGCGGCGGTGGCCGGGCGGGGTGCCGCTGCGGGACCTGGAGATGCTCAAGGGCTTCGGCCGGGCCGCGCACGACGACCTGGTCACCATCCCGGTGATCGCCAACGGCCAGGACATGCGCGTGCTCGGGGACGCGTTCGCGCGTGGCTTCCGGGCGGACACGCCCGCGCTGATCGTGGCCCGGCACGGCATCTACGTGTGGGGTGCGGACCTGCGCCAGGCCCGGCACCGTCTCGAATGCCTGGAGTGGTTGCTCAGGTTCACCGTCGGGACGAGTATCGACGGTGCGGAAAGGGGACTGTGATGACACTGCTGACCGTGTGGGCCGACGACGACCCGGACAACGCCCTCGTCCGGACCGAGGACGGCGAGGAGATCGCCGCCGAGCTCAAGCGGCTCGGCGTCCGGTTCGAACGCTGGCCGGTGGTCGGCGGACTCCCCGCCGAGCCGACCTCCGAGGAGGTACTCGCCGCGTACGCCGCGCGGGTCCAGCGGGTGGTCGACACCGAGGGATACATCCTGGTCGACGCGCTCCACCTCACCCCGTCCGACGACCCGGTGTGGGTGCGGAAGGCCGCGGAGGCCCGGCAGAAGTTCCTCGCCGAGCACACCCACGACGACGACGAGGACCGCTTCTTCGCCCGTGGCGCCGGTGTGTTCTACCTCCACGTGGACGGCAAGGTGCACGCGGTGCTGTGCGAGGCGGGCGACCTGCTGAGCGTGCCCGCGAACACGACGCACTGGTTCGACATGGGCACCCGCCCCGACTACGTGGCGATCCGCTTCTTCCACGACGAGGACGGCTGGGTGGGCAACTTCACCGGCAACCGCCTGGCCGACACGTTCCCGGACTTCGACACGCTCGTCGCCACGAGGTAGCCAGCCTGGTGTCCCCCGCTGGTGATCGAGCTGTCCGGCGCCGGGGTCGGCCGCCGAGCTGGTGGTGATCGGCGACGAGGAGACCGTGGGCGGTCGAGCCTTGGAGGCGAAGACGGGACTCGAACCCGCGTGGAGGGCTTTGCAGGCCCCTGCCTGTCCTCTCGGCCACTTCGCCACGTCCGGCCGCGCGACCGGAACGTGTCGGTCGGACGGTCGCATCCCCCTGTGCGGTCGGTCAACCAGCCGGGCCACCGTCCCGGAGGGTGAGAACTCATCCGGCCGGCAGCCAGGATCGGCGCAGGATCTCCGTGTTGTCGCGGAGGAACTCGCCGAACGTCCTCGGCCGCCGGCCGCTCTCGCCGTGGAGCGCGGTGACATCCTCGGCGGCAGCCGGTGCGCGGTCCACGTAGGACACCCGACTGTCTCCACAGGCCCGGCGATGTTCCCGTTGTCGGTGAACGCGTCCCTTGTCAGAAGGAGACCCGGTCCGTACTGTCCGCGCGCAGCACCGACTCCTGCTCGAACAGGCGCTTGTAGTCGGTGCGGATCTCCTCGATCTCCCGGTTCGCGTGCCGGTCGGTCGGCGGGTACAGCAGGATCAGCAGGTACGACTCCTCCTTGCCGCCCATCCACTGCCCGTGGGCCTCCATCCAGGTCAGGCCGTCCGGGAACGCCGGCGTGACCTCCTTGTCCAGGAACAGCTCGAAGTCCGCCGGGGTGATCTCGGAGCCGTCCGGCATGCTGCCCCCGAAGTACAGCTCGGTGCGCTTGTAGGCGTCCCCAGGAGTGGTGGCCGCGGCCGTGTCGGGTGCCGTGTCGGGTGCGGCGGACGCGGCGGTTCCGGCGGAGGTCAGGCCGAGCGTCAAGGCGGCGATCATGCCCGCGATGGCGGTGCGTCGTGTCGTCATGCCTCATTCAACCGTGTCGGCGGCGGCGGGACAGCCGACTTTCACCCCGATGCCGCGTCGATCACGTCGTCCAGGACGTCGCGGGAGCGGACCAGGTCGGTGATCATCCGGTTGATGCGGTCCCGTTCCGCGGTGAGGTCGGTGACCAGCTTGGCGTCGGCGATCTCGGCCGGGCCGCCGTCCGCGTCCCGCATGCAGGGCAGCAGCGTCCCGATCTTCTTGCTGCTCAGCCCCGCGGCGAAGAGCTCCTGGATGCGGATGACCCGGTCGACCGCGCTCTCGGGGAAGTCCCGGTGGCCGCCCGGAGTTCGCTCGGCCGCCACAGGCCCTGCTGCTCGTAGTAGCGCAGCGAGCGCTCGCTCACCCCGGTGCGCTCCGCCAGCTCACCGATCCGCATTCCGCACCTCGCCCGCCGGACTTGAACGCTGGCCGGGCACGCTGATCGCCAACCCGGCGCTGCCGTGGCCTGGGCCGCTTCCCGCCGACGGCGGCAGGCGCGAGGGCGAGCGGCTGCTGGCCGCGGGAGCCGACCTGATCGCGCTCGGGCGAGCGTTCCTGGCCAACCCGGACCTGGTCGAACGGCTGCGCGTCGGCGCGCCGCTCAACCCGGTGCGCGACGAGTACCTGATGCACGTCGGCGGCGCGACCGGCTACACCGACTGTCCCGCACTGGCCTGCCACCGTGCCGAGGCGTGCGCGTCCTGACCTTTCGAGCTACGGCTTGCGCCCCACGGCGCCCAGGATGCACCGGGCCGCGCCGCTCAGCGGCTGGATCTGGGGGCCGTCGGGCCACCACTCGTCGCACACCGCCGGGCCGGGCGCGGCCTCCCCGTTGGGCTCGATCAGCTCGATGCCGTCCAGCATGGCGAGGATCTCCGCGCGGGTCCGGAACCGGCCCGCCCCCATCGGCCCGTTGACGAGCACCTGCTCGATGCGCCGGGCGATCTCGGTGAGCTCTGGCACCTCGGGGTCGAGGAAGTGCGAGAACACGACGTAGCTGCCGGAGGGCAGCGCGTCGATGTACTGCGTCATCACCGCCGGGGCGCCGTCGCCCTCGAGGTGGTGCATCGTGCCGACTTGCAGCAGCACGATCGGCCGGGAGAAGTCGACGGCGCGCCGCACGACCTCGTTCTCGAGCACCGCCCGCGGGGTGAAGATGTCCGCGGGCACCATGTGCACGAAATCGTTCTCCTCGAGCAATGCGCGGCCGTGCGCGATGACCACCGGGTCGTTGTCGACATAAACCACGCGCGCCTCCGGGTTGAAGCGCTGCACAATCTGGTGGGTGTTCTCCGCGGTCGGCAGCCCCGACCCGCAGTCCAGGTACTGGTCGATCTCTGTCTGCCTGGCCAGGAACCGGCACGCCCGGTTGAGGAATCCCCGGTTGCCCCGAGCGATGTCCACCGCTTCGGGCACGACCTCGTTGATTTTCTTCATGACCTGGCGGTCGACCTCGTAGAGGTCCTTTCCGCCGAGAAACCCGCCGTACACCCGGGCAATGCTCGGCCTGGTCGGATCCACGCCCACCGGGACCTGACTCGGCGACTTCGCCGTTGCGTCCATCGATTCCTCGCACCGTCACGTCGTGGGGGCGTATCCAGCCTAGTGCGGACCGCCGCCGCTCACTACGCAGCCGGTATTCCGGTCTCAGTTACCGGGGCGTTTCGTCAATGCCACCAGGTAGCGGCAGGGTGCCGTGGTCGGGTTGATGAAGACGCAGGGCGCGGCCGGGCCCAGCTGGAGGCAGTCGCCGGGGGACAAGGTGTGTTCCGTGGCGCCTTCGCGAAAGGTCAGCCGGCCGTCCAGGAGCCAGATCTGTTGGTGGATGAAGGCGTAGGTGTCCGCCGGGAACGCGATCTCCGTGCCCGCCGGCAGCTCGACCTCGACCAGCTCCAGCAGGCCGCCCGCCGGCGGGGACACCGCGCGCCTGCGGTAACCGGTGGCGGGGTCGGTCCACGTGGGCTGGTCGGCGGCGCGGGCCAGCCGGCGGTCGTCGCCTTCGGCCCGGGCCACCAGCTCGGAGAGGGTCATGCCGAGTGCGGCGGACAGGCGGCCGAGGAGGACGGCGGTGGGCTGGGCGTCGCCGTGCTCGATCTTGGCGATCATGGCTCGGGACACGCCGGACCGGTCGGCGAGGGCGCTGACGGTCAGCTCGCGAGTGCGTCGGGCGGCCTGCAGCGTGGCGGCGATCGAGGTGGACAGCGGGTCCGGCATGTGGTCATTATAGTGTCAGCTTGCGCTACTATCGTCACATGGGTTGGACGATCCGGGAGGCCGCCGAGCGGGACGCGCCCGCGTGTGCGGCGATCTACGCGCCGTACGTCACCGACACGGCGATCACGTTCGAGAGCGAGCCGACCTCGCCGGAGGAGATGGCCGCGCGCATCGCCACCGCCGCGCGCCGGCACGCGTGGTTGGTGCTCGAGGTCGAGGGGCGGGTCGTCGGCTTCGCCTATGGCGGGCCGTACAAGGCGCGGGCGGCGTACCGGTGGTCCTGCGAGGTCAGTATCTATCTCGAGCGTGGGCGGCGGCGTACCGGTGGGGGTCGCGCGCTCTACGACGCGTTGCTCGAACGGTTGGCCGAGCGGGGCTTTCGCACCGCCGTCGCGGGCATGACCCTGCCGAACGACGCGAGCGTCGGCCTGCACCGCGCGCTGCGGTTCGAGCCGGTCGGCACGTACCGCCGCATCGGCTGGAAGCAGGGCCGGTGGCACGATGTCGCGTGGGTTCAGCGGACGATCGCCCCGGACGAGGACCCACCCGCCGAACCACGCTGACGCCCACCGGACTGTGTTGATGCCTGCGGGGACGGGGGCGGCGGCTGCTGGACCGTCCACCCTGGACCGGTCGGACCGCTAGGTGACCGGCGGCAGGTTCCGGCACAGCGCCTCGGGGAAGTCCGGGTGCTCGGGCCGGACGGAGGCGCAGCCGGCCAGGTTCCCGCCGGCCACCGTCTCCCAGCCGTCCGGTCCGAAATGGAGGAACGACCCACACCGGGTCGCAGTGGTCGGCGGCCACGCGGGGTTCATCGAGTTGAGCAGGAGCACCCGGTCGCCCAACGCTCGCGGATTCTAGAGCCGGGCCTGGAGGGCTTCGGCCGCTGCCAACAGGTCCGCCGCCCAGCGCGCGCCGGGGCGGCGGCCCATCCGGTCGATCGGCCCGGAAACCGACACTGCCGCAACAACAGCACCACTCGCATCACGCACGGGCGCGGAGACACTGGCTACTCCCGGCTCACGCTCGCCCACGCTCTGAGCCCAACCGCGGCGCCGAACCTCCAGCAACGCCCGCTCGCCGTAGACCGCGTCCGCGAGAAGCGTGCGCTGGGTGGCCGGATCGGTCCACGCGGCGAGCACCTTGGCGCCGGAGCCCGCGGTCATCGGCAGCCGGGCACCCACCGGAACCGTGTCCCGCAGCCCGCTCGGCGGCTCCGCGGTCGAGATGCAGATCCGGTGTGCGCCGTCCCTTCGGTACAGCTGGACGCTTTCCCCGGTGCGGTCGCGCAGCCGCGGCAGCACCGAGCCCGCGGCGTCGAGCAACGGGTCCACCGCGCCGCCGGCGAGCTCTGCCAGCGCGGCGCCGGGGCGCCACCGGCCGTCGGAACCCCGCCGTAGCAGGCGATGCACCTCCAGCCCCACTGCCAACCGGTGCGCCGTGGCCCGAGGAAGTCCCGTCCGGGTACAGAGCTCGGCCAGACCACACGGCTCCTTGGCAACCGCCTCCAGAACGGCCATTGCCTTGTCGAGTACGCCGATGCCGCTATGCTGTCCCACGTCTCGATATTATGTTCCCGCTATATGGGAAGTCCAGTCTTCCGGATCGTGGGAACGCCCGTTCTGGAAGTCGATAGGCCTGGAAGTCGATGGTGAAACCACATGGCAAAGACGCTTGCCGAGAAGGTATGGGATCAACACGTCGTTCGGCGGGGGAGTGGCGCCGAACCGGACCTGCTCTACATCGACCTCCATCTCGTTCATGAGGTGACCAGCCCGCAGGCGTTCGACGGCCTGCGCATGGCGAACCGCCGGGTGCGGCGGCCGGACCTGACCATCGCGACCGAGGACCACAACGTCCCGACGACCTGGACGCTCGACCCTGCGAGCAGGTCCACGCCCGGCATCGAGCTCCCCATCGCGGACCCGGTGTCCAAGACGCAGGTCGACACGCTGCGCAAGAACTGCGCCGAGTTCGGCATCCGCCTGCACCCCATGGGCGACGTGGAGCAGGGCATCGTGCACGTCGTCGGGCCGCAGCTCGGCCTCACCCAGCCCGGCACCACCGTGGTGTGCGGCGACAGCCACACCTCCACGCACGGCGCGTTCGGCGCGCTCGCCTTCGGCATCGGCACCTCGGAGGTGGAGCACGTGCTCGCCACCCAGACCCTGCCGCTGCGGCCGTTCAGGACGATGGCGATCACTGTGGACGGCGAGTTGCGGCCCGGCGTCACGGCGAAGGACGTCATCCTCGCGGTCATCGCGAAGGTCGGCACCAACGGCGGCCAGGGTCACGTGCTCGAGTACCGCGGCCGCGCCGTCGAGCGGCTGTCGATGGAGGCCCGGATGACCATCTGCAACATGTCTATCGAGGCCGGCGCCCGCGCGGGCATGATCGCACCGGACGACACCACCTTCGCCTACCTGAAGGGCCGCCCGCACGCGCCGTCGGGCGCGGAGTGGGACGAGGCCGTCGCCGCTTGGCGCGAGCTGCGCACCGACGACGACGCCACGTTCGACGCCGAGGTGCGCATCGACGCGAGCGCGCTCACCCCGTTCGTCACCTGGGGCACGAACCCCGGCCAGGGTTTGCCGCTGTCGGACCGGGTTCCCGACCCCGAGCAGATCTCCGACGAGAACGAGCGCACCTCGGCGGAGAAGGCACTCTCTTACATGGACCTCACGCCGGGCACGCCGCTGCGCGACATCCACGTCGATACGGTCTTCCTCGGCTCGTGCACGAACGGGCGAATCGAGGACCTGCGGGCCGCCGCGGAGGTGTTGCGCGGCCACAAGGTCGCCGACGGGGTGCGGATGCTCGTGGTGCCCGGCTCGATGCGGGTGCGGGAGGTGGCCGAGTCCGAGGGCCTGCACACGGTGTTCACCGACGCCGGTGCCGAGTGGCGGGCGGCCGGCTGCTCGATGTGTCTCGGCATGAACCCTGACCAGTTGCAGCCGGGCGAGCGCAGTGCGTCCACATCGAACCGCAACTTCGAGGGTCGCCAGGGCAAGGGCGGCCGCACCCACCTGGTCTCGCCGCTCGTCGCCGCCGCGACCGCCGTGCGCGGCACGCTGTCCTGTCCCGAAGACCTGCTTGCGGGGTCGAGCACCGGCACCGAAGACCTCGCCTGAGAAAGGGGCAAACGACCCATGGAACCCTTCACCACGCACACCGGCGTCGGCGTCCCCCTCCGCAGGTCCAACGTGGACACCGACCAGATCATCCCGGCCGTGTACCTCAAGCGGGTGAGCCGCACCGGATTCGAGGACGGACTGTTCTCGGCCTGGCGCGCCGATGATCACTTCGTGTTGAACCTGGAGCCCTACCGGGCGGGCAGCGTCCTGGTGGCAGGCCCGGACTTCGGCACCGGGTCCTCCCGGGAGCACGCCGTCTGGGCCCTGTCCGACTACGGCTTCCGGGCGGTCGTCTCCGCGCGGTTCGCGGACATCTTCCGGGGCAACGCGGGCAAGCAAGGCCTGGTCGCGGCCCAGTGCGAGCAGTCGGACGTGGAGCTTCTGTGGAAGCTGCTCGAGGCCGAGCCGGGCACCGAGGTCACCGTGGACCTGCGGGACAAGACCGTGCGCGCCAAGGACTTCACCGCCCCGTTCCAGATCGACGACTACACCCGCTGGCGGCTGCTCGAAGGGCTCGACGACATCGCCCTGACGCTGCGCCATGAGGACTCCGTCGGGGCTTTCGAAGGGGGTCGCCCGAGCTGGAAGCCGACCACCTCTACACTCCCCTCCTGAGTGGCCGCCGAATAGCCGCCACGCAACAGAATCCGATACCCGTAGCGGGGAATTTGGGCGAGTCGCGTGGAAATTGTGGCGTAATAGGCATACGGTGGCCAGAAGTCGGCCGGTTTGGCCGAGAACGCAAGTGTGGTCAACGGAGGACTGAAGGGTGAACAAGGCCCAACTCATCGAGGCGCTCTCGGATCGCCTCGGCGACAAGAAGGCCGCAGGCGCTGCGGTCGATGGTCTCGTCGACGTGATCGTGCGCACGGTCAACAAGGGCGAGAAGGTCAACATCACCGGCTTCGGTGTGTTCGAGAAGCGCGCGCGTGCAGCCCGCACCGCTCGCAACCCGCGCACCGGTGAG
Source organism: Actinophytocola sp. (assembly GCF_009379765.1). GTDB lineage: Bacteria > Actinomycetota > Actinomycetes > Mycobacteriales > Pseudonocardiaceae > Actinophytocola. The sequence goes on from NZ_WHTD01000133.1 coordinate 18,791, forward strand.
ACGGTGCGGGTCAAGAAGACGAACGTGCCTGCTTTCCGTGCTGGCACGACGTTCAAGGACGTGGTGAGCGGCGCCAAGAAGCTGCCGAAGATCGCCGCGACGCGCTCGGCCGCTAGCCGAACCGCGGCCTCGCGCACCACCGCCGCGCGTCCGGCAGCCAGCCGGGCCACCGCCGCCACGACCCGTACGCGGGCCGCGGCAGCGAAGCCGACCACCCGCGCCACCGCGGCGAAGTCGACTGCGACCAGGTCGACCGCCGCGCGGAGCACCGCGGCCAAGACCGCGGCGGCGAAGACCACCGCGGCCAAAGCGGCGCCGAAGAAGGCGGCGGCCAAGACGACCGCGGCAAAGGCCACGACGGCGAAGAAAGCCACCCCGGCCAAGGCCACCGCCAAAGCCACTGCCAAGGCCCGCCCGGCCGCGAAGAAGACGACGACCCGCAAGAAGTAAGCGCTCCACAACGTTCGAAGGCCACCCACCGTCTGCGTGGTGGGTGGCCTTCGGCGTGTCGCATGGAACCTCGGGGGCATTTGGCAACCCGCCAACTGGACTCGTGAACCGCTCGCGCGGAACACGCCGATCCCTAAGGACTTCTCAGGGTCGCGCGACTCACGGTTTCGGGATGTAGTCCGCGGCGACCAAGTGGGCGTCGCCGTCGACGGTGAAGAACAGCGCCCAGATGCTCGCCTTCTTGCTCACCACCTCGCCCGGTGCCAGGCCCGCCGCACCGGCCACACGGGACACCAGGTCCGGGATCACGCCGCCCTGGCTGCACACCACGGGCGTACCGCCCGCCGTCACGATCTCGAGGAACCGGGCGACGGTCGGCTCGGCGGTGTCGGCGTAGCTCGCCTCGGACAGCAGGGGGTCGGTGACGACCGTGGCACCGAGCTCGTCGGCCACCTGTCGCACCGTGTCGACGCACCGGACCAGCGGCGCCGAGTAGACCCGATCGGCTCCGTACAACGCGGCCATGGCGTTGATCGGGGGCACCTGACGCCGCCCGTTCGCCGACAGCGGCCGCAGGTCGTCCGCCTCCCGCCACTCCGCCCGGCTGCCCGCCTTCGCGTGCCGGACGAGCAGCACGGTCGTCAGATCCGGTGGCAGCGCGGTGAACGCGGCGACGATCCGCTCGTCGTGGTCGTAGCTCAACAGGTCGAAGGCCTTCTCCGGCGGCAGCCAACGCAGCTCGTCGGTCTCGTCCCCGGGCGCGAACGCGCCACCCCCGGCCCGGGCTGCGTAGTACTCGACGACCTTGTCGGCCGGTTCCGGGCGGGTGACCCGGTACCGCACCCGGCCGAGGTGCCGGCCGAGCCTGACGCGGAACCCGGTCTCCTCGGCCACTTCCCGCGCCGCCGCGATCCGGGACGTCTCGCCCCGCTCCAGCTTTCCCTTGGGCAGGCTCCAGTCGTCGTACCGCGGCCGGTGCACCAGCGCGATCTCGACGGTCTCGCCCGTCCGGTCCCGCGCGTCCGGCCGCCACACCACCGCACCGGCGGCGGAGACCTCCTGTGCCATCAGTGCCCCCGCCGGAAGTCAGCCCTGTGCGAGGTGCCTGGCGAGCAGCTGGGCCTGGTGGTCGCGCACCGACGAACCGTCCGCCGGGGACGCCGACCATTCCCCGCTCTGCTCCAGGACCCAGCACCGGGTCGCCGGGTCGAGCGCGGAGTCGAACACCGCGTTCAGCTGCGCGGTGAGCTTCTGGTCGGTGATCCGCACCTGCACCTCCACCCGGCGGTCGAGGTTGCGGTGCATGAGGTCCGCGCTGCCGATCCAGTGCTCGTCGGAGCCGACGAAGTGGAAGACGCGCGAGTGCTCGAGGAACCGGCCGAGGATGGAGCGCACCCGGATGTTCTCCGACACGCCGACGATTCCCGGCTTGAGCGCGCAGATCCCGCGCACGACGATGTCGACCCCGACGCCCGCCTGCGACGCCCGGTACAGCGCGTCGATGACCTGTTCGTCCACCAGCGAGTTGATTTTGATGCGCACACCCGACGGCCGGCCGGACCGGAGGTGCTCGATCTCGCGCTCGATCAGCTCGACGATGCCGCGCCGGATCCCGTGCGGCGCCACCATGAGGCTGCGGTACTTGTCCTGGCGTGCGTAGCCGGTGAGGACGTTGAACAGGTCGGTGAGATCCGCGCCGATCGACGGCTCCGCGGTGAGCAGGCCGACGTCCTCGTACAGCCGCGCGGTCTTCGGGTTGTAGTTGCCGGTGCCGATGTGGCAGTAGCGCCGGATGACCGAACCCTCCTGGCGCACCACGAGCGCGGTCTTGCAGTGGGTCTTGAGGCCGACCATGCCGTACACCACGTGCACGCCCGCCTTCTCCAGCGTGCGTGCCCACTTGATGTTGGCGACCTCGTCGAACCGCGCCTTGATCTCCACCAGCGCGACGACCTGCTTGCCGGCCTCGGCCGCGTCGATGAGCGCGTCGACGATCGGCGAGTCACCCGAGGTGCGGTAGAGCGTCAGCTTGATCGCCAGGACCTTCGGGTCGTTGGCGGCCTGCTCGATGAACCGCTGCACGCTCGTGGAGAACGAGTCGTACGGGTGGTGCACCAGCACGTCGCCCTCCTCCCGCAGCGTGGCGAACACGCTCTTGGGCGACTCCCGCTCGCCGAACGCGGGATGGGTGGCCGGCACGAACGGCGCGTCCTTGAGCTCCGTGCGGTCGACCCCGTGGATCTGCCACAGGCACACCAGATCGAGCAGTCCCGGCACCACGACGACGTCGTGCGGGTCGACCTCGAGCTCGCGCAGCAGCAGCTCCAGCATGTGCTCGCTCATGTCGTCGGCGACCTCGAGCCGCACCGGCGGGCCGAACCGGCGCTGCGCGAGCTCGCGCTCCAACGCCTTCAGCAGGTCCTCGTCGCGGTCCTCCTCGACCTCCAGGTCGGCGTTGCGGGTGACCCGGAACGCGTGCACCTCGGTGACCTGCATGCCGGCGAACAGGTCGGGGAGGTGTGCCGCGATGAGCTCCTCCAGCGGGAGGAACGTGGCGTTGGGGTCGTCGCGGTGATGGTCGATGGGCACCAGCCGGGAGACGTTGTCCGGCACCTTCACCCGGGCGAACCGCTCGCCGCCGCCCGTCGGGTCGCGCACGGTCACGGCGAGGTTGAGCGACAGCCCGGAGATGTAGGGGAACGGGTGCGCCGGGTCGACCGCGAGCGGGGTGAGCACCGGGAAGATCTGCTCGCGGAAGTAGCGGGACAGGCGCTCGCCCTGCTCGTCGGTGACCTCGCCCCACCTGGCGATGCGGATGCCGCGCTCGGCGAGGGCGGGCCGCAGCCGCTTCTCCCACGCGGCGGCGTGCTGCTCGACGAGCTCCTGGTTGCGCTTGGAGATGTAGGCCAGCTGCTCGCGCGGGGTGAGCCCGTCGGCGCTGCGCACGGTGAGCCCGGTCTCCTCGCGGCGCTTGAGCCCGGCGACCCGGACCATGTAGAACTCGTCGAGGTTGGAGGCGAAGATCGAGAGGAACTTGGCCCGCTCGAGCAGCGGCTGCGACTCGTCCTCCGCGAGCGCGAGCACCCGCGCGTTGAAGTCCAACCAGGACAGTTCGCGGTTGATGTACCGGTCGTCCGGCAGGTCGGTCTCGGTGACGTCGGGGGTGACCGCGGGTGGCGCCGACGGCACGCCGCGAGGCTCCGGCGCGGTCGCGTTCCCCTCGAGCTCGGGGGGCTCCGTGACGGCGGGCGGACTGCCTGGCTGCTGCACGCTCTCGGTACTCACAGCCTTATTGTCCAGCAAATATGGCTAAGTGGGGCAGCCGCGCCGGAACGGCGGGGTGAACTCGGCCGGAGCTCCCACCGTCCGCCCTGCGAGGACCACGGTTCTTTGTCCCAAACCGAGTTCGGCGGCCACCGCCAGATCGTCCGCGGTGTCCACGTCGCAGCGCAGCGAGTCCAGCTCGGCACCCACCGCGACCGCCCCGCTCGCCGCGTGCGCCGCCGCGGAGCCGACGCCGAAGCGCGGGTCGAGCGGCCCGCCCGGCGCGGACAGCAGCAGCGTCGTGCCGGTGCCCGGCCGGTCCGCGCAGAACGCCCGGCGGCCCGCCGCCCGCGCCACCGCCTCGGCGAGCTCCTTCGAGCGCAACGCCGGCAGGTCGGCCTGCAGCGCGCC
>NZ_WHTD01000120.1 GCF_009379765.1 Actinophytocola sp.
CCGGGCGCGGCGCGAGCCGGGCCAGCGCGAGCGCCCGCAGCTCCGGCGAGCCGCCCATGCCCTCGCGATGGGTGAAGGCGTCCTGCCCCAGCGCCCAGCCGTCCGCCGGCGGCACCGGCTCACCGCCGGCGAGCCAGCCCGCGGGGCCGACGCGGTCGAGGTCGGCCAGCGACAGCACGATGGTGGGCTCCCGCCAGGCCCGCGCGGCCGCCTCCGCCGGGTCCACAATGGACAGCTCCTCGTGCGGGCCGCCGACGTCCTGGACCACGACGAGCGTGCGCCGCCAGCCGACCAGCCCGGCGCCGAGCTCGGCGGGGCCCGCGCCGGGCGCGGTGAGCGCGCCGACCGCCGGCCTGGCCCGGCAGACGTTGACGGCTTTGCGGAACGCCCGGCCACGCATGGCCACCACGGTGATGTCGTCCCACGGCCGCTGGATCATCGCGGCGATCCGCTGCAGGTAGGACACCGCCGGCCAGCACACGGTCGGCACGCTGCGCTCGCGAAGTGCCCGGAGCACGCCGAAGTAGCCCGGGTCGCCCGAGGCCAGCACGACCGCCGGCTCCCCCGCCTCAACCGACGCCGCCAGCGCGTCCAGCGCCGCGCCCGGCAGCTCGGCAGGCACCGTCAGCTCGATCGTCCGCGGTCCGCCGCCACGCGACGAGCCGTCCACGGACGAGCCGCCGGACCGGGCCGCGCCGTCGGACCGGGCGCCGAGGGTGGCGGCCGCCCAGCGACTGAGCACCGAGCGACCGCCGACCACCAGCCGCGCATCGGCAAGCGCCTTCAGCGCCGTGGCGGGAAGATCGTCGCCATCAACGCCGATCACCGTCACCGTTGCCGTCATACCGAATATTCGACCACGCTCGGCAGGTCCACGGGGGAAAGTTTCTTACTATTTGCGTCAGAGGTCCGCTTTTTTGAACACGAACTCCTTCGCCGCGTCGGACTCGAGCAGGTACTCGACCGTCGCCAGGCCGAACGGCTTGGCCGGATCCACCTTGAAGATGGTGGTCGCCCGCGGTGGGTTGCGGTCGGCCGCCGGCCCGTACTCGTAGTCGCCGGAGAGCCCTTCGAAGCTGACCGTCCCGATCTGGGTGAACGCCGCGAGGACGCCGTCGCGGGACAGGTCGCCGTTCTCGACGGCCTTCTCCAGCACCGCGGTCATCGCGCGGCCCTGGTTGTAGCCGAACGCGAAGTAGTAGTCCGGCTTCTCGTCCGGCGCGTACTTCTCCATGTCGGCGACCATCTGCTTCATACCCGGCACCGACTCGTCGCCCCACTCCGTGCCCTCGGCCGCGATCAGCACCTGCTGCTGCATGTACGGCGCGACGGGAGACTGGGCGAGCGCCCCGGTGTAGCTGGGCGACTGGCCGATCCACTGTGGCGCGTACCGGGCCTGGGCGGCGGTGCCCCAGATCTTGGCGGCGTCCGAGGGCGTGGCCACGAGGAACACCATCTCGCACTGGGCGCCCGCGAGCGCACCGATCTGGCCGGCGTAGTTCTCCGTGCCCACCTTGAACTTCTGCGTGTTGGCGACGGTGAAGCCGTACTTCTCCGCGGCGAAGTCGATGCCCTGCTGGCCCGCCTCGCCGTAAACGTCGTCCTGGATCATCGTGCAGATCGTGGAGTCCTTGGAGCCGCCGCCCTTGGTGAGGTAGTAGTCCATCGCGTTGATCGCCTGCACCTGGTACGGCCCGCCGACCGGCAGCAGGTTGCCCTCCCGCACCCACAGCGCGTCAAGTGACGCGGGTGCGGCGAGGATCTTGTCGGTGCGCAGCTGCGGCAGCACGGCCAGGGTCGGCGCGGTGCCGAGGATCTGGGTGAACGCCACCACGTCGCCCTTGATCTTGTTGTACTGCTGGACCGCGACGTCGGACTTGTACTGGGTGTCCTCCTGCACCAGCTCGACCTTGTACTTGCCGCCGATGCCGCCCTTCGCGTTGAGGGCGTCGAACCACACCTCGTTGCCCGAGGTCAGCGGCTGCCCGATCACGGCGACCGTGCCGGACAGCGGGGTCAGCACCCCCAGCTTGATCGTCGTGCCGTCGAACCCGGCGGTGTTGCCGGGCGCGCCGGCCTCGCCGCCACCGGCACTGTCGTCCTCACCGGCCCCTCCGCAGGCCGATACGGCCAGCGCCAGGCTCAGCAGCATGGCGGCGAGCCCGAACCTCTTCCTTGTCACCCGCACCATGGGGTGCCTCCTTGCTCAGTAGGAGAACGGCCAGGCCTTGAAGTAGGCCTTGACCCGGAACCAGATGCCCGCCAAGCCTCTGGGTTCGAACACCAGGAACAGCACGATCAACAGGCCGAAGATGGCCTGGTTGAGCGCGAACACACTGATGAAGCCGTCCCCGCCCGCTTCCGTGGCGACGCCGGGGATGGCGCCGGAGTACTCGTCGATCAGCGCCGGCAGCGCGCCGACGAAGATCGCGCCGAGGATCGAGCCGAAGATCGTCCCCAGCCCGCCGACGATGATGATCGCGATGTACTGGATGGACAGCAGCAACGTCCAGTCATCGGGGCTGACGTGCTGCTGGTAGGAGCCGAACAACGCGCCGGCCATCGACGCGATCGCGCTCGACACCATGAACGCGCCGATCTTGTACCGGCCGGCCCGCACGCCGATCACCTCGGCGGCCTGGTCGTGGTCGCGCACCGCGCGCAGCGCCCGGCCGGGGCGGGTCCGCGCCAGGTTCTTCGCCAGCAACGCGACGACCGCCACCAGCACCCACACCAGCCAGAAGTAGCCCTGGTTGCGGGAGTAGTTCTCCCCGGCGATCTCGATCGCGCCGAGGTCGACCGGGCCTATCGTGGGCTGGGCGAGCACCGACGTGCCGTTGTTGCCGCCGGTGAGGTCGCGCAGGTTGCGCCACAGGTGCTCGCCGATGAAGATCAACCCGAGCGTGACGATGGCGAGGTAGTGCCCGCGCAGCCGCAGCGTGAACGGCCCGATCAGCCCGCCGAGGATCGCGCCGACCGCCGCGGAGGCCAGTAGCCACAACGGAAGCGGCAGGCCGGCGTCGCCACCGACCAGTGCCGCGCAGTACGCGCCCGCGCCGATGAAGAACGCGTGGCCGAGCGAGATCTGTCCACAGTAGCCGGTGAGCAGGTTGAGCCCGATTGCGCCGATCGCGGTGATGCCCGAGTAGATCAGCACGGACAGCCAGAAGTCGTCCTGCACCACGGTCGGCAACAGCAGCAGGGCCGCGAGCATCGCCACGAGCCCCACCCGGGACGCGGGCGTGCCGAAGAGTCGCAGGTCCTCGGCATAGGTGCGGACGAGGTTGCGGTGCGGGCGCGCGGTCCGGTTCTTCAGCAGGGCCATCAGATGCGCCTCACGTCCTTGGTGCCGAGGAGTCCGTACGGCCGGATCAGCAGGATCACGATCATCAGCAGGTACGGCACGATGAGCGAGACGTTCGAGCCTGCCCAGGAGAACAGCTGGTCCTGGTAGCCGCGGGTGAGCGCCTCGGCCAGGCCGATGATCAGCCCGCCGAGCACCGCGCCGGCCGGGGAGTCCAGCCCGCCGAGGATCATCGCCGGGAACGCGGCGAGCGCGATGAAGCTGATCGACGGCGAGAGCCCGGCGGGCCCCGCGGCCAGCGTGATGCCGGCCAGGGTGGCGAGCGCGGCGGCGATCGCCCAGGACACCGCGTAGACCCGGCGGGCGCTGATCCCCTGCGCCAGCGCGGCTTCCGGGTCGAACGCGGTGGCCCGCATCGCCAGTCCGAACGAGGTGTAGCGGAAGAACAGGAAGAACGCGACCACGACGGCCGCGGTCAGCCCGATCGTCCACAGGTCGCGCACGCCGAGCACGAGCCCGCCGACCTCGACGGTCCGGATGTTCCAGGGGTTGTTCACCGGCAGGTTGTCGAAGCCCCAGATCGCGGTGATCAACGGTTCGATCACGAACAGCAGCCCGATCGTGATCATGATGACCGCGAACGGCGGCTGGCCGACCATCCGGCGCAGTACCAACCGTTCCACGCTGGCGCCGACGAACGCCGCGGCCAGGCAGGCGAGCAGGATCGCGACCCCGAACCCGACCGCGAGGTTGTTGGAGAACGTGTAGCCGAGGTAGGCACCGAGCGCGAGCAGCCCGCCCTGGGCGAAGTTGATCACCCCGGTGGACTTGTAGATGACGACGAAACCCAGCGCCACCAAGGCGTAGGTCGACCCGAGCGCGAGGCCCGCGAACACGTTGGTCAGCAGTGTCATTGGCACCTCCGCGGAGGGAAGTACGTCGGCGCGGCGTTCACCAGTACATCGCCTCGATCTCGGCCGCGAAGCGGTCCTCCATCGCGCGGCGCTTGACCTTCTGGGTGGCGGTCAGCTCGCCGTCCTCGTGGTCGAGCTCCTTGCCGATCAACGTGAACCGCTTGACCCGCTCCACCTGCGCGAGCTCCTTGTTGGCCCCCTGGACCACGCCGTCGATGAGCGTCTGCACGTCCGGCTTCGCCGACAGGTCGGCGTAGGTGGTGTAGGCGAGGCCGCGGCGCGACGCCCAGTTCCCGACCGTGTCCAGCTCGATGCCTATCAGCGCGGTCAGGTACCTGCGCCGGTCGCCGATCACGACGGCCTCGCGGATGTACGGCGACACCTTCAGCAGGTTCTCGATCTCCGACGGCGAGATGTTCTTGCCGCCCGCGGTGATGATGATGTCCTTCTTTCGGTCGGTGATCCGCAGGAAGCCGTCCTCGTCGAGCTCGCCGACGTCGCCGGTGTGCAGCCAGCCGTCCGGGTCGACGGTCGCGGCGGTCGCCTCGGGGTTGTCGAGGTAGCCCTGGAAGACGCCGGCCGAGCGGGTGAGGATCTCGCCGTCCTCGGCGATCCTGACCTCGACCCCGGGCGAGGCGGTGCCGACCGTGCCCAGCCGGATGTCGCCGACCGGGTTCAGCGTGCAGATCGCGGTGTTCTCGGTCTGCCCGTAGCCCTCCCGGACCGGGACCCCGATCGCCCACAACCATTCCAGCACCTGCGGCGCGATCGGCGCGGCACCGCTGATCGGCGCGCGCACCCGGGACATCCCGAGGCGCTCCCGCAACGCGCGGAACACCAGCAGCTCGCACACCGCGAGCACGACCCGGTCCCCGGCGGTGCGCCGGCCGGTCATCCGGCGCGGCGCGATCCGCCTGCCCTGGCGCAGGCACGACCGGTACAGCACGCGCTTGAGCCGAGAGGCGTCCGCCATCCGGATCTCCACGGTGGCGAGCATCTTCTCCCAGACCCGGGGCACGCCCAGGAACACCGTCGGCTGGACGTCGCGCAGGTCGTTCGGGAACGACGGGCCGCCCTCGCCGAAGTTGACCACGAGGCCCGCCCAGATGCCGTCGATCACCGAGATCAGCCGCTCGGCCACGTGGCACAGCGGAAGGTAGCTCAGCACCTCGTCGCCGCGGGCCGCGCCGAGCACCTCGACGAACGCGCGCCCGGACGCGACGAGGTTGTCGTGGGAGATCATCGCGCCCTTGGGCGGGCCGGTCGTGCCGGAGGTGTAGACGAGGATCGCGGTGCTTCCCGGGTCCAGCGCGGCGACCGAGTCGGTGTAGAGCCCCAGCGACTCCGGGGCGGCGCCGCGCTCCTCGAGCTCGGCGAACGTGAGCACGCCGGGCACGTCGGCGAGGCGCAGCCCGCGCGGGTCCATCACGACGATGTGGTGCAGCAGCGGCAGCTTGTCGCGCACGGCGAGCGCCTTGTCGAGCTGCTCCTCGTCCTCGGCGATCAGCACCTCCGCGGCGGAGTGCGCGAGCAGGTACTCCACCTCGGCGGCCGGCGAGGTCGGGTAGACGCCGATGCCGACCGCGCCGAGGCCCTGCGCGGCGAGGTCGGCGATCACCCACTCCGGCCGGTTCTCCGCGTGGATCGCCACCCGAGAGCCGGGCACGACACCGAGCGAGCGCAACCCGGCCGCGACGTCGGCGACCCGCTTCGCGTACCCGGCCCAGGTCCACTCGCGCCAGACGCCGCGGTACTTCTCGCGGATCGCCACGTCGCCGCCGCGGCGCTCGGCGTGCTCCAGCAGGCGCCCGGCGAGGGTCGCCGTCTCCGTCGGTCGCTCGGTACTCGGCTCAACGGTCGCGGTCATGATGCCGCCTCCGCGGCGACGAGTGCGTCGGCGGTCATGCGCCACCTCCCAAGTAGGCCTCGATCACCTTGGGGTCCTGCTGGATCCGCGCGGGGGTGCCGGACGCGATCGGCACGCCGAAGTCCAGCGCCAACACCCGGTCCGCGAGGTCCATCACCAGCCGCATGTCGTGCTCGACGAGGATCATCGCGAGGTCGAGCTCGCGGCGGACCTCGACGAGGTAACGGGCCATGTCCTCGGTCTCCTCGACGTTCATGCCGGCGACCGGCTCGTCGAGCAGCAGCAGCGTCGGCGACATCGCGAGCGCGCGGCCGAGCTCGGCGCGCTTGGCGACGCCGTACGGGAGCAGGCCCGCGAACGTGTGCCGGTAGGGCTCCAGCTCGAGCAGCTCGACGATCTCCTCGACCGCGGCGCGGTGCTCGACCTCCTCGCGCTTGGCCCGGCCCCACCAGAACATCCCGGCGAGCATCCCGGTGCGCATCAGGTGATGCCGGCCGAGCATGAGGTTCTCGATGAGCGTGAGCTGCTCGAACAGGCCGAGGTTCTGGAACGTGCGGGCCACGCCCATGCCGGCGATCGCGGCGGGTGAGCGACCGGTGATCGGCTTGCCCGCCAACGTGATCGTGCCCTGCTGTGGGCGGTAGACGCCGTTGAGGCAGTTGAAGATCGAGGTCTTCCCGGCGCCGTTCGGGCCGATCACCGCGAACAGCTCGCCGCGGCCGACGGTGAAGCTCACCCCGTTCAGCGCGGTCACGCCGCCGAACCTGAGCGTGAGGTCGCGGACCTCCAGCAGCGGCGCGGGTGTCTCGTCCTCGCGTGGCGCTTCCGGTTGCGCCGCGGGGGTTTCCGCCTGTCCCGCGCCGGCCCCGGTGGTCAGGCGCTCCATCGCTTCTTCCTCCGGTAGCTCTTGACCTCCGCGAACGAGCGCTTGTCGGTGTCCGATGTCGACCCGAGGTAGAACTCGCGGATGTCCTCGTCGACGAGGAGCTCCTCGGCCGGGCCGTCCCGGACGACCTTGCCGACCTCCATGACGTAGCCGAAGCTCGCGATGGACAGCGCCATCACCGCGTTCTGCTCGACCAGCAACACGCTGGTGCCCTGCTCGTTGATCTGCACGACGATCTCGCGGACCTGCTCGACGAGCTTGGGCGCGAGGCCCAGCGACGGCTCGTCGAGGAGCAGGAGCCTGGGCCGGGCCATCAGCGCGCGGCCGATCGCGAGCATCTGCTGCTCGCCGCCGGAGAGGTACCCGGCAGTGGACCGCCTGCGCTCGGCGAGGATCGGGAAGAGGTCGAACACCCTGCCCACCGACTCGCGGTACTCGGCGCGCTTGCGGGTGTGCGCGCCTGCCCTGAGGTTCTCCTCGACGGTCATCTCGGCGAAGATCCGCCGGCCCTCCATCACCTGCCCGACGCCGTGCCGGACGACGTCGGCCGGGTCCGCGCCGGTGAGGTCGGCCGCGCCGACCTTGACGGTGCCCTTGGTGATCTTGCCGCGGTGGGTGATCAGGAGGCCGGTGACCGCGCGGAGGAGGGTGGTCTTGCCCGCGCCGTTGGCGCCCAGCAGGGCGACGATGGCGCCGTCCGGCACCTCGAGGGACAGGCCACGCAGGACGAGTACGACGTCGTCGTAGACGACCTCGAGGTTGTTGACCGAGAGGACTGCCTGGGCAGCATCTGGTTCTGCTGGTTCGAGCGCTGCTGACATGGCCGCTCCGCACTGAGCCCGTTACAACCCCGAACTTTCCAGCGTGACCGCGATCACGTCAGGACCGGACCGTAACCGCTTCTGCCGAGAGCGGGCAAGGATCATGCCGAACCGTTACCAGTGGGTATACCGGGCAAACCGGTCCACCCGCCGGCGCGTCGTGCCCGGCCTCGAGCTGGGCCTGACCGGGCGGGTGTCAGACTCGACCGCGTGACCTCGGTTTTCGACTGGTTGGACACCCGCGCCGACGAGCGCAGGCGGGCCGGCCTGGCGCGCCAGCTGCGCCCCCGCCGCCCCGAGTCGGACCTGCTGGACCTCGCCGGCAACGACTACCTGGGCCTGTCCCGGGACAAGCGGGTGACCGGCGCCGCGGCGGCGGCGACGCTGCGCTGGGGTGCCGGCTCGACCGGATCCCGCCTGGTCACGGGCACGATCGAGGCACACACCGAGCTGGAGCACGAGCTGGCCGCGTTCTGCGGGGCGCAGGCGGCGCTGGTGTTCTCGTCGGGCTTCACGGCGAACCTCGGGGCGATCACCGCGCTGTCCGGGAAGGGCAGCGCGATCGTCACGGACGCGTACCTGCACGCGTCGCTGATCGACGGGTGCCGGCTGTCCCGGGCCGACGTGGCGGTGGTCGCCCACGCCGACGCGGCGGCCGCCGCGAACGCGCTGCGGACCCGCCGGACCGACCGGGCCTTGATGGTCACCGACTCCGTGTTCTCGGTGGACGGCGACCTGGCGCCGTTGCCGGCGCTGTTCGAGGCGTGCCGCGCGCACGGGGCCGCGCTGGTGGTCGACGACGCGCACGGCTTCGGCGTGCTCGGTGACGGTGGTCGCGGGGCGGTCGCGTCGGCGGGCCTGATCGGCGAGCCGGACGTCGTGACCACGGTGACGCTGTCCAAGGCGCTGGGCGCGCAGGGTGGTGCGGTGGTGGGGCCGCGGCGGGTGATCAAGCACCTGGTGGACTCGGCGCGCAGCTTCATCTTCGACACCGGCCTGTCGCCGGCGAACACGGCCGCCGCGCTGGCCGCCCTGCACGTTCTTCGCGCGGATCCGGACCTGCCGGCCCGGGTCCGCGCCAACGCCCTGACCCTGGCGTCCGGTCTGCGCGCCGCCGGCCTGACCGTGACCGAGCCGGCCGCCGCGGTGGTGTCGGTGCTCGCCCCGTCCCCCGAGGCAGCCGTGCGGTGGGCGGACGACTGCCGCGCGGCCGGCGTGTGGGTCGGCTGCTTCCGCCCCCCGTCGGTGCCGGACGAGGTGTCGAGACTGCGCCTGACCGCCCGGGCCGACCTGACCGACGGCGAGCTGAACCACGCGATCGAGGTCATCACCCGCCACGCCCCCACCTGACCCGCGAGTCCAACCCCCAGAACCCGCGAGTCCAACCTTCAGAACCCGCGAGTCCAACCTTCAGAACCCGCGAGTCCAACCGTCAGAACCCGCGAGTCCCCCGTTCCGGACCCGCGAGTCAGCCGGTGCGGGGCGGCGGGGTCAGCCGGTGCTGGCCGGGCGGCGCATCGTGATGTGCTCGATGCCGTCCTCGTCGAACGGCTCGCCCTCCGGCTCGAAGCCGAACCGCGCGTAGAACTCCTGCGCGTACGTCTGCGCGTCCAGCACCACGGCGCCGTCCCCGACCCGGGCCATCGCCGCGGCCATCAGCCGGCCGCCCAGCCCGGAACCGCGCGCCTCCTTCGCCGTGCACACCCGGCCGATCCGCCAGCCGCCACCGGGCTCGGTCAGCAGCCGCAGGTAGGCCCGCGGCTCGCCGGTCGGCGGCCACCAGAGGTGCCCGGTGTCCGGGCCCACGTCCCGGCCGTCCAGCTCGGGGTACGGGCACTCCTGCTCCACCACGAACACGGCCACCCGCAGCTTGAGCAGGGCGTACAACACGTCGGCCGGCAGCTCGTCGCCGACCGCGAAACGCGGTTCCGTCACCCTCGAGTGATATCAGATCTGGTCCTCGAGGACGTCGGCGTACGCGGCCACCCGCGTGTACACGCCCGGCTTGCCCGGCGCCGCGCAGCCCTCGCCCCACGACGTGACGCCGACCAGCTCGCCGTCGACGATGAGCGGGCCGCCCGAGTCGCCCTGGCACGAGTCGACGCCGCCCTGCGCCACGCCCGCGCAGGTCATCGACGCGGCCTTGTAAGCCGGGTAGGCCTTGACGCAGTCCGCGTCACCCATGATCGGGACGCCGGCCTTGAGCAGGAAGCGCGACGGCTCGCCGTCGGCGGCGGTGCGGCCCCAGCCGAGGATCAGGCCGACGACCCCGGGCTGGTAGAACTCGGTGTCGGTCGTCGCGGGGAGGTCGACCGTGTCGTACGGCATGCGGTCGGCCAGGGTGAGCACGGCGACGTCGGCGCCGGAACGCACGTCGCGGAAGTCGGGGTGCACCCAGATCTCGCCGACCTGGCTGGTGTAGCCGGCGTCGCTCTCCTTGTCCTCGCGCCCGGCGACGACGAGGACGTCCGCGGGTGCCTTGCCGACCGCGCAGTGGGCGGCGGTGACGACCTTGTTGTCGTCGACCAGGGTGCCGCCGCAGTACTGGAAGCCGTCGGCGGTCGTCAGGTACACGGTGTAGCTGTGGTCGGCGATGCTCGCCCGGTTGCCGCCGACGATCTGCTGGTCGGCGTTGGCCTGGCTGAGCCCGATGGCGACGGCGCCGGTCGCGACAACGCTCGCGGCGAGCAGCAGCCGCGTGACCCGGGAGGTGGCCCCCATGTCTTCTCCTCACACTGGTCGACCCTTCCGAGCAGGCTTTCGCGAGGGCCGTGGTCGGGGCAACTTGACCATGTCGCTCAACCAGGTGAATTCGGCGGTCGGGCATCCTGGGTGGGTGGGTTTGTCGCGAGTTGTGCTGTTGCTGGCCGTCCTGGCCGGTGGCTGCACGTCCGCCCCGTCCCCGCCGCCGGTCGTGTCGTCGTCCTCCTCCCCGGCGCCGCCCTACTCGCCGCCGCCCGCCGGGCCGTCGTGGATACCCGGCGCCGACCCGCTGCCGCTGCGTCCCGACGGCTACGGCGAGGTGCTGCCCACGCCGCCGGCACTGGTGAACCGCAGCCTGCCGACCGTCGACCACCTGCCGCCGCCCACCGGCGACCGCTACGAGGCGACCGTCGACCCGGTGCCGGAGACGGTGCTGCGGCGCAGCACGTGGCGCGCGGCGTGCCCGGTCGGGGTGGACGACCTGCGCTACCTGACGATGTCGTTCTGGGGCTTCGACGGCCGGGCGCACACCGGCGAGATGATCGTGGCCCGCACCGCGGCCACCGACGTGACCCGCGTGTTCAAGGCGCTGTACGACGAGCGCTTCCCGCTCGAGGAGATGCGCGTGGTCCAGGCCTCGGAGCTCGCCGCCGCCCCGACGGGCGACGGCAACAACACGACGGCCTTCGTCTGCCGCCCGGCCGTGCTGCTGGGCCGGTGGTCGGCGCACGCCCGAGGCCTGGCGGTCGACGTGAACCCGTTCCACAACCCCTACGTCCGCGACGACCTCGTGCTGCCGGAGCTGGCCTCGTCCTATGTGGACCGCGCGAACGTCCGCCCCGGCATGATCCTGCCGGGCGCCACGGCGGTCCGCGCGTTCGCCGCCATCGGCTGGAGATGGGGCGGCGAGTGGTCCACCCCGCTGGACCTACAACACTTCTCCGCCACCGGGGACTAGTCCGCGCAGGACTATGTCCAGGCCGCGGCGGAACTCCTCGTCCGGGGGGATCTCCCGGGCGTCGGCGGCTGTCTCGGTCAGGGTGGGGAACTCCTCGGCGGACAGGCGGGCCATCGTGGCGGTGCCCGTGCCGGACAACGGGCCGTAGTACTCGCTCTGCAACGCCCCGATCAGGAAGCCGACCACCGTGCGTTGCGCGATCGCCCGGTCCACGCCCCGGAAGCCGGCGTCCGTGAGCACCGTCAGCGTCGCCTCGATCCAGTGCAGGGACGCCGGCGAGGAGTGCCGGTGGCGCACCATCAGCGGCACCATCCCGGAATGCGCGCGCACCGCGTCCCGCATGCGCTCGATCAACACCGTCACCCGGGCACGCCAGTCCGCGCCGGTCGGGGGCGACAGGTCGATCCCCGCCAGGACGTGGTCCACCACCAGCGCCTCGAGCTCGGCGCGGTCCGAGACGTACCGGTACAGCGACATCGTCGCCATACCCAGCTCCTTCGCCACCGTGCGCATCGTCAGCGCGTCGAGGCCGTCGCGGTCGATCACCGCCACGGTGGCGGCCGCGACGGCGGTCGGGGTCAGCGAGCGTGGTCGGGGCACGACTTGACAGCGTACAAGCCACGCGGATACTTGTAGATGTACGATGTACGCCTACGAGACGGGCCTGAATGGACACACGAGACCTGACGACCATCGCCGGCACGACGACGGCCGTGCCGGACCCGGACCGCCTCGTGCACCTGCAGTTCCGGCGCTTCGCCGGCTGCCCGGTGTGCAACCTCCACCTGCGGTCGATCGTCCGGCGGCACGACGAGATCCAGAGCTCGGGCATCAAGGAGGTCGTCGTCTTCCACTCCCCCGCCGGCGAACTGCGCGAGCACGCCGGCGACCTCCCCTTCGACGTCGTCGCCGATCCCGACAAGCACCTCTACCGCGAGTTCGGCGTCGAGTCCGCGCCCAGAGCGCTGCTCGACCCGCGAGTCTGGCCGACGATCCTGAAAGCCGTGGCCATGGCGCTGCCCGCCGTGCTGCGCAAGGAGAAACCACCGCCAGAGCGAGCGGTGGCCGGCTCGGGCTTCCCGGCGACTTCCTGATCGCGCCGGACGGCCGCATCCTCGCCAGCAAGCTCGGCCGGCATGCCGACGACCAGTGGTCGGTCGACGAACTACTCGCCCACGTCCCCAGCAAGGAGCGCCACCCATGATGACCGTCGAGCTCTACACCGCCGAGAACACGCCGAACCAGCGGGAGATCGCCGAGCGCCTCCTGCATGAGCTGATCGCCGACGAGAGCGCCCCGGAGGCCGTCCTGGCCGCGGCGCGCACGCTCACCCACGTGATCGTCCACAACCCGCCGGTGTGGGTGAGCGGCACGGACGAGCCACGCCACCTCGTGCGCGTGACGGTGCCCGGCTCCTGGAACACCCAGCGGTTCACCGAGTACCTGACCCCGAAGATCACCGACATCGTGGGCGAGGCTGGCGCACGTGAGGAGCCGCGGGTGGTGGTCCAGATCGTCGGCCTGCGCGAGCACAGCGTCGGCACGATGGGGCGAGTCACCACGAGCACCGACATCACCCGGATGATGACTGTCGGCCACCAGGTCGACCACACCCAGGCACCGGAGGGCAAGGCGCTCGACCCGGTGTGCGGCATGACCGTCGACCTCGCCACCGCGACACTCACCCTCGAGTACGAGGGCATGACCTACGCGTTCTGCGCGCCGGCCTGCCGCAAGGTGTTCGCCGAGGACCACGCGATCCCGGTCTAGTGTCGCGTTACCCTGAAACCTTTACGCCGCTGCGGCCAACGCGGCCCCTGGCCGCGTTGGAGAAAAACCCAAGTACATCCAGTACGAGCGACTTTCCTCCGCCTTGCCAGGAACCACGTTGATCCACAGCGGACGCAAAGGAACAGGATCACGCGACACTAGGCCGTGTCCAGCGGACCTCGGTCGCGGTACTCGCGCCCAGACGCCCCCTAGTTCTTGCTGTCGCCGTTGCCATCCGTGTCGTCCGAAGTGGACGAACCGGCGCCGCCGCCGAACCTGCTCCACACCTTGCCGGCGGCGCCGGAGACCGCCTCGCCGACGTCGCTCAACACCTTGGCCAGCGGGTCGTCCGAGTTCGACCAGGTGTCCTTGTACGAGCGCCCGGCTGAGCGGATGTCGTCCATCATGGACGACGACGGCGCGTCGTCGGCGCGGCGCAGGTAGTCGCCCGCCAGGATCGCGCGGTACTCCTCCGACGCGGCCCAGCGCTGC
The DNA here is from genome assembly GCF_009379765.1 of Actinophytocola sp. Taxonomy (GTDB): domain Bacteria; phylum Actinomycetota; class Actinomycetes; order Mycobacteriales; family Pseudonocardiaceae; genus Actinophytocola. The sequence goes on from NZ_WHTD01000120.1 coordinate 13,716, forward strand.
AGCTGCGCGGCCCGCACGACGGCGAACGGGTGGCTCATCCCCTCGACGGTCATCAGCTTGAGGACGCTGTCGCGGATGTCGTCGACTTCCTCGTACTCCTTGGCCTGCTGCATGAAATCGGGGATGTCGATGTCGTCCATGCTGGTGCCGCCGGCCATGAACACGTGCTGGCGAAGCGCCGCCGCCGGGTCCTGGCTGCACAGCAGGCCCGCGCGGTCGGCGGTGAGCTCCGCCTTGCGGAACCACTCCATCAGCGCGGCGATCACCGCACGCAGGCCAAGGGCGCCGATCGGCACCCACTGCACCGTGGCCTGCAGCCGCAGCAGCCGCATCAGCAGCGTGCGCAGCACGTTGTGGCCGGACAGGATGTGGCCGGTCTCGTGGCCGACCACGCACCGCAGGCTGTCGAGGTCGAGCGACTCCACGATGCCGGTGGTGAGCACGATGAACGGCTTGTCGATGCCGATCGCGTAGCCGTTGGCGCGCGGGTCGCGGGCGACGTACAGCTCGGGCGCCGTGTCGAGGTCGAGCGTCTCGGCCGCGTCGACGCGCAGCTGGTTGATCTTGGGGTACTGCTTCTCCCCGACCCGGATGGCCGAGGCCGTGGCGTAGAGCCGCTCGGCCCGCTCGTTCCACATGCCGGCCACGGCCTTGAGCACCGACGCGATGCCCGGCACCGCGCGCAGCGTCGCCATCGCCCCCCGGTCGGCCGGGTGCTCGTAGGCCCGCGGGCTGATCCCCGGGAACCGCACCCGCGTCGAGCTCCGCTCAACCTCGTTCTCGCTCATACCCGTCACTCCCTCGGTCCACGCCCAGCCTAGTGCGAGAGGCCTCCGGCGGGGGCGCCTCGGCAAGACTAGGGTGGACGGCGCCCAAACGATCACTCTTCCGGGAGACGAAGATGAGCCTCGAGCGTCCCGTTGCGCCTGATCCCTACGAGCTCCTGCCGGCCGTCGGTTCGTTCACCGTGACCTCCGACGACGTGGCCGCCGGGCAGCAGCTGCCGATGAGCGCCGTGCACGACAGCGCGGGCGGCACGAACACCTCGCCGCACCTGTCCTGGTCCGGCGTCCCCGAGGGAACGCGCAGCTTCGTGGTCACCTGCTTCGATCCCGACGCGCCGATCCCCGGCGGCTTCTGGCACTGGATCGCGGTGCACCTGCCGCCCGCCACCACCGAGCTGCCCGCCGGCTCCGGCACCGACGACGCGAGCCTGCCGGGCGACGCGTTCCACGTGCGCAACGACTTCACCACCCGCGCGTTCGGCGGGGCCGCGCCGCCTCAGGGCGACCAGCCGCACCGGTACTACTTCGTGGTGCACGCGGTGGACGTGGACGCGCTCGATGTCGACGAGAACGCGTCGGCCGCCGTGGTGAGCTTCAACCTGGCGTTCCACACGCTGGCCCGGGCGATCATCACCCCCACGTACCAGCATTAGGGAATCCGGACGGGCGCCGGCGATGGTGGAGGCGGATGTGACGCACGTCGACCTGGTCATCGTCGGCACCGGTTCCGGCAACTCCATCCTCGACGACCGGTTCGCCGACCGGCGGGTGGCGATCGTCGAGCGGGGCGTGTTCGGCGGCACCTGCCTCAACGTCGGCTGCATCCCCACGAAGATGTTCGTGCACAGCGCGGACCTCGCCGCCACGCCAGCGGCGTCGGCCAAGCTCGGCGTGGACTCCGAGCTTCTCGGGGTTCGCTGGACCGACGTGCGGGACCGGATCTTCGGCCGGATCGACCCGATCGCCGCGGGCGGGCGGGAGTACCGGATCTCGCACGCCGACAACGCCAACGTGACCGTATACGAGGGGACGACGCGGTTCACCGGCCCGCGGGCCATGTCCGTCACCACCGCGGGCGGGGTCGTGGACCTGACCGCCGACCGGGTCGTGCTGGCCGCGGGCGGGCGGCCGGTCGTGCCGCCCGAGCTCGCGGATGTGCCGGTGCACACCAGCGACACGATCATGCGCCTCGACGAGCTGCCGCGGCGGCTGGTGATCATCGGCGGCGGGTTCGTGGCGTCCGAGCTCGCGCACGTGTTCTCCGCGTTCGGCGTCGACGTCACGGTGGTGTGCCGGTCCGACGCGATGCTGCGCGAGGAGGACGCCGACATCAGCGCCCGGTTCACCTCGCTCGCCGGTGCGCGGTGGGACCTGCGGCTCAACCGCACGCTGCGCGGCGCGACGGCGACCCCGGACGGGATCCGGGTGGAGCTGGACGGCGCCGGCGGTCCGGAGTCGATCGAGACGGACATGGTGCTGGCGGCCATCGGGCGGGTGCCGAACTCGGACACGCTGAACCTGCCCGCGGCCGGCATCGACGTGACGCCGGCCGGGTACGTCGAGGTCGACGCGTTCCAGCGGACGACCGCCGAGGGCGTGTGGGCGTTGGGCGACATCTGCTCCCCGTACGAGCTGAAGCACGTGGCCAACCACGAGGCGCGGATCGTGCGGCACAACCTGCTCCACCCGGACTCGCCGGTGGCGGCGGACCACCGGTTCGTGCCGCACGCGGTGTTCACCGCGCCGCAGGTGGCATCCGTCGGGCTCACCGAGCAGGAGGCGCGGACGCGGGGCGTGCGGTACGTGACGTCCACACAGGACTACGGGGGAATCGCCTACGGCTGGGCGATGGAGGACACGACGGGCTTCGCGAAGCTGCTGGCGGACCCGACGACGGGGCAGCTGCTGGGCGCGCACATCATCGGTCCGCAGGCGTCGACGCTGATCCAGCCGCTGATCCAGGCCATGAGCTTCGGCCTCGACGCCCGCTCGATGGCCCGCGGCCAGTACTGGATCCACCCGGCGATGCCCGAGCTGATCGAGAACGCCCTGCTGAGCCTGCCGCTGGACTGAGGTCCGCCGGATCGGCCGCTACCGGCCGGATCGGCTGACGCTCAGGGTCGGCAGGCCCGGCGGGATGCCGGCCTCGATCAGGCGGGTGATCGCCGCGGTGTCCAGGTGGGTGGCCACCAGGTCGGCCAGGAGGTCCAGTTGGGACGCTCGGGTCTTCGTCACGTTCGTGTCCGGGGCGGGTTCGAAGCCCGGGCGGTTCGCGTGGGTCGCGGCCCAACCGAGCAGCTCCCGGCGGAAGGCGTCGTTGTCCAGGAGGCCGTGCCAGTGGGTCGCCGCCACCGGACCCGACAGCACTCCCTCGGGGGCGCCGTCCACGTCGATCAACGGGGGCACGTCCGGGCGGCGGGTGACCTGGCCGTGGTGGATCTCGTAGCCGCGCACGTCCTCCCCCATGGCCACGCCGGTCGGGCGGGCCAGGGTCTTCGTCGGGGCGAAGGCCACGTCCAGGTCCAGCAGACCGAGGCCGGGCACCGAACCCGCCCCCGACTCGACCTCGTCGGAGATGGTGCGGCCGAGCATCTGGTAGCCGCCGCACACCGCGAGCAGCGGGCGGCCCGCGCGGACGTGCCGGACCAGCGCGGCGGCCAGGCCCTGGCGGCGCAACCAGGCCAGGTCGTCCACTGTGGACTTGGTGCCGGGCAGGACGACCAGGTCGGCGTCCGTCAACCGGGACGGGTCCGTCACGAAGCGGACCGCCACCCCCGGCTCGCACGCCAGGGCCTCGACATCCGTGGCGTTGGAGATGCGCGGCAGGCGCACCACGGCCACGCGCAGCCAGTCGGAACCCACCGGTGGCTCCGGGCGGCCGATCACACCGTCCGCCGCGTACGACAGGGAGTCCTCCGCCTCCAGCCACAGGTCCGGCGACCACGGCAGCACCCCGAGCACCGGCCGGCCGGTCAACGACGTCAGCGACGCGAGGCCGGGCTCCAGCAACGACAGCGAGCCGCGGAACTTGTTGACCACGAACGCCGCCACCACCGCCTGGTCTGCGGGATCGAGCACGGCGAGGGTCCCGAACAGGTGCGCCAGCACCCCGCCCCGGTCGATGTCGCCGACGACGAGCATCGGCAGCCGCGCCGCCCGCGCGAGGCCGAGGTTCGCGATGTCGCCGTCCCGGAGGTTGATCTCCGCGGGTGAGCCGGCGCCCTCGCAGACCACGACGTCGTGGGAAGCCCGCAGGGACTCCAATGTGGACACCACGACGTCGAGGAGGTCGAGACGCCGGTAGGACGCGGCATCGACGACACCCACCGGCTTGCCCAGCACCACCACCTGCGAGCTGTGGTCCGCGCCGGGCTTGAGGAGCACCGGGTTGAACCGGACGCTCGGCTCGAGGCCGCACGCCGCCGCCTGCATCGCCTGCGCCCGGCCGATCTCGCCGCCGTCCGGGGTCACCGCGGAGTTGTTCGACATGTTCTGCGCCTTGAACGGCGCCACCCGCACGCCCTGCCGGGCGAGCCACCGGCACAGTCCGGCGACGAGCACGCTCTTGCCGGCGTCCGACGACGTTCCGGCCACCATCAGCGCACCCCGCATGTCCCGCTCCCTCCGCCGAGCCATCTGCCATCATCGCGGGCATGCCCGCGTCCCCGATCACCGCCGTCCTCGTGCACAGCCCGTTCCTCGGACCGGCGAGCCTGCGCCCGCTCGCCGATGCGCTCGCCGCGCACGGGAACTCGACCGAAGACCTGCTCGCAGGGTCGAGCATCAACACCGAAGACCTGCTCGCAGGGTCGAGCAACAACACCGAAGACCTGCTCGCAGGGTCGAGCATCAATGCGGTCCTGCTCGACCTGCGGCCCAGCGTCGTCGCCGCGCCCATGCACCAGGTGCTCGTCGGCGCGTTCGCGGACGCCATGAGCGAGCTTGCGAGCGAATCGTTGAACACCGGCGAGGAGGACCTCGCCGGCCCGGTCGTGCTCATCGGGCACAGCGGCGCCGGCCCGCTGCTGCCCGCGTTCGCCGACGCGCTCGAGGACACCGTCACCGGGCTGGTGTTCGTCGACGCCGGGCTGCCGACGCCGGGCCGCAGCTGGCGCGACACCGTCCCCGCCGAGCTGTACGCGCGGCTGAGGTCGGCGTCCCGGGAGGGCCGGCTGCCGCGCTGGCAGCGGTGGTTCCAGCCGGACCCGCTGACCGAGCTGGTGACCGACGAGCACCTGCGGGCCGAGATCGCGGACGAGGCCCCCGAGGTGCCGGTCGCGTTCCTCAAGGAGCCGCGGCCGGACGTCGAGTGGGACGGCCCGGCCGGCTACGTCTCGCTGTCCGGCGCCTACACCGGGGACGTCGCCGCGGCCGAGGCGCTCGGCTGGCCGGTGCGCCGGCTCGACACGCACCACCTGGCGCCGGCGACCGACCCGGACCCGGTGGCGGTCGCCGTGCTCGAGGTGCTTGCGGAGCTGCTCACGGCAGCGTGAGGATCTCCGCGCCGCCGTCGGTGACCACGAGGGTGTGCTCGAACTGGGCGGTCCAGCTCCTGTCCTTTGTGGTGACCGTCCAGCCGTCGGACCAGATGTCGTAGTCGATGCCGCCGAGGGTGATCATCGGCTCGATGGTGAACGTCATACCCTTCTCGATGACCGTGTCGACCTTGGGCTCCTCGTAGTGCAGGATGACCAGTCCGCTGTGGAACGACCGGGCGATGCCGTGCCCGGTGAAGTCACGCACGACGCCGTAGTCGAACCGCTTGGCGTAGGACTCGATGACCCGGCCGATCACGTTGAGCGCCCGGCCGGGGCGGACCGCCTTGATCGCGCGCATGGTGGCCTCGTGGGTGCGCTCGACGAGCAGCCGGGCCTCCTCGTCGACGTCACCGGCGAGGAACGTGGCGTTGGTGTCGCCGTGCACGCCGCCGATGTAGGCGGTGACGTCGATGTTGACGATGTCGCCGTCCTGGACCAGCGTGGTGTCCGGGATGCCGTGGCAGATCACCTCGTTGAGCGAGGTGCAGCACGACTTGGGGAAATGCCGGTAGCCCAGCGTGGACGGGTACGCGCCGTGGTCGAGGATGAACTCGTGCACCACGGCGTCGATGTCGTCGGTGACCGCGCCGGGCTTGACCGCCTTGCCGCCCTCCTGCAACGCCTGCGCGGCGATCCGGCCGGCGACGCGCATGGCCTCGATGGTCTCGTCGGTCTGGACCCACGGCTCGGTGTTGCGCTGGGGCGCCGGCTTGTCCACGTACTCGGGACGCGCGATGGTGGACGGAACCTGCCGGCGGGGCGACTGGACGCCGGGCTTCAGCGGAGCACGTACGGGCATGGCTCCACCCTACGATGTGCCCTCTGCGGGCCGGTGAGGAACGGGGCCGTGGCCCGCGCCTCAGCTGTCACCCGGCCGGAACGGGGGACTCGCGGGTCCGTATGGGGGTTGACGTGGCTTGGCACAGCCTCGCGCCGACCGACGCAAGCTCAGGGGACCGTGACGACACCCAGCCATCAACCACCAGCGGGTCCGCACCATCCGCCGGAACGCAACCAACACTTTTAAATCCGGGGAGGCGGACTAGAGGGCGGACATGAAGCGGGCGGTGGCGGCTACTGCTTTCGCCGAGGTGTTCGCGTCGGTTATCAGTACCGCGAAGGCCAGGTCGCCGCGGAAGCCCACGTACCAGCCGTGTGCGCGCTTGCCGTCGCCGAACTGGGCCGTGCCGGTCTTCCCCCGGATGTCGGGGTACGGGGCCAGCACGGGTGTGCGCTGGGTGACCTCACGCATCATCGCGTGCATCGCGGTCCGGATCGTCGGGTCGAGCGGCTCGGCGTCGGGGGTGTCCGACTCGGTCGGCGAGCCCACCAGCAACGACGGCGTCGGCATCGTGCCCGAGGCCACCGTCGACGCGACCAGGGCCATGCCGAACGGGCTCGCCACGACCTTGCCCTGACCGAACCCGTCCTCGGCGCGCTCGACCACGTTGGTCGCGGGCGGCACCGAGCCCGTGACCGTGGTCGCGCCACGCAGCACGAAGTCCGCGCCGAGCCCCATCGACCGCGCGGTGTCGGTGAGGTCCGAGGGTCCCAGCTTGGTCGCGAGCTCGGCGAACGTCGTGTTGCAGGAGAACGCGAACGCGCTGTGCAGCGGGATCACGCCCTTGTCGAACTCGTCGTTGTTGGGCACCACGCGGCCCTGGATGGTGAGCGTGCCGGGGCAGCCGACCTTCGCGTTGGGCTGGGTCTTGCCCGAGGCGATGCCGGCGATCGCGGTGACGATCTTGAACGTGGATCCCGGCGGGTAGCGGCCGGTGAGCGCGAGCGCGCCCTGCTTGTCCGCCACCGGGTTCTGGGCCACCGCCAGCAGCTCACCGGTCGACGCCCGCATCGCCACGATCATCGACGGGGTGGGCTCGCTCGCGAGCGCCGACTGGGCCGCGTTCTGCACGCCCAGGCTCAGCGTGACCCGCGCGGCCTGCGCGGGCTCGGCCGGCTTCGCGTACAGCTCGGCCACCTCGGCGCCGGAGGCGTCGGTGGTGATGACCCGCCAGCCCGCGCTCCCGATCAGCTCGTCCTCGACCAGCTTGCGGATGCCCGGCAGCAACGTTGGCGCCAGCTTCTTGTCCGCCGGGAGCAGCCGCGGCGACGCGGTGAACCGCACGCCGGGCAGCTCGTAGATCCGTGGCTTGACCGCCTCGTAGTCGCTGGACCGCAGCAGCACCACCTGGTACGGCTGCCCCTCCGGCCCCTTGGCCGCACCGTCCATGATGGACTTCTGGGTGATCGACCGGTCGAAGCCGGACAGCGCCGTGGCGAGCGCGCCGGCCACCGCACCGGCGTCACCGGCCTTGGCGGGCTCGAAGAGCACCGAGATCACCCGGTCGGGAGACATCACCAGCGCGCCGTCGCGGTCGAGGACCGGTGCCAGCTCCGGCTGCTCGTTCTGCAGCGCGATCGACTGCTGCTCGGCGAGCTCGGGGTGCACGACCGTGGTGGACCAGTGCACCTTCCACGTCTTGTCCTGCTCGCGCAGCTCCATCCGGCCCGGGTACTCCCACCGCCGGCCGTGGCCGAAGTCCCACGCGACGTCGAAACGCACGGTGGCGGTGCCCTCGCCGGTCTCGACGTCGGCCAGCTTGGCGGCGACCTTCTCGGGCGCGAGCCCGTCGCGGATGTCGTCGAGCAGCGCCTTGGCCGAGTCTGGCGAGTCGGTGAGCCCGGCCGCGGCGGCGCTGTCGCCCTCGGCGAACGCGCCGAGGTAGTCGTCCGCGATGTCCGACGGCGTCGGACCGTCGTCGCCGAACAGGCCGCAGCCGGCGACGGGCAAGGTGACCAGGACCGCGGCGAGGACCCCCACGGCTCGTCGGAAGGAAACGCGCACGGCGGCGAGTATGGCCGACGACCCGGACAATCAGAACAGCACGGTCGCATACTGACCGACCCGGGTGAACCCGATCCGGCGGTACGCGGACTGCGCGACGATGTTGTAGGCGTTGACATAGAGGCTCGCGGTCCGCCCGAGACCGCGCACCAGCCGGTCGACCACGGCCGCGGTGCCGGCCGAGCCCAGGCCGTGCCCGCGCCGGTCCGGGTGCACCCACACGCCCTGGATCTGGCCGACGGCGTTGGACAGCGCACCGATCTCCGCCTTGAACACCACGTCGCCGCCCTCGAACCGGGCGAACGCTCGGCCCGCGGCGACGAGCTCGGCGACCCGGGCCCGGTAGCTGGCGCCGCCGTCGCCCGCCCGCGGGTCGACGCCGACCTCCTCGATGAACATCGCGACCGCTGCCGGAAGGTAGCGGTCGAGCTCATCGGGGCGGACGGGGCGGACCAGTGGGTCCGCCAGGACCAGGGGTTCCTTGCCGGTCGACATCAGCGGCTGGTCGTCGCGCACCTCGCGCGCGGGCCCCCAGTCGAGCTCGAGCTCGGACCACAGGCCGAGTACCTGCTCGGCCGGCCCGACGACCGACGAGCACATCCGCCGCCTGCGCAGCGCCCGATCGGCGAAGGCACGCAGCGCGGACCGGTTGCCCTGCAGCGGGATGAGGTTCGAGCCGGCGAAGCAGAGGGAGTCCAGGCGGCCGCCGCGGAACCCACGGGGCTCGCAGCCCCACAGCTCGCCGCCCAGCCGCCACGGGTCCATGCCGAGGGTCTCGATGCGCGAGGCGACCATGCAGGACGCGACCGGTTCCGCCGTGAGCATCGCGCGCACGGCCATCCGATCCCGCTCGTCGAGCAGCCGCGCTCCAGCAAGCCGCAACACAGGCTCAAGCGTGCCAGATGACCGGCCCGTGGGACAGCCGAGACCCGCCGCCCGTTGGTGTCGATCCGGCGACCCCTGCTTCGACGTGTCAGTGCGACCACCGAACGGGAAGGAGCCCGTCATGCGGTTCATGGTTATGGTCAAGGTTCCCGAGGGTGCCGAGCCGCCGGTGGAGACCGCGCTGGCCCGGTACACCGAGGACCTCGTGCGGGCCGGCGTGCTGCTCGCCTTCGACGAGCTCACGTCCAGCGAGGACGGCGCCCGGCTGCGGTTCGACGACGGCCTCGTGACCGTGCTGGACGGTCCGTTCGGCGGTGTCCTGGTGGCCGGGTACTGGCTGCTCGACGTCCGTTGCCTGGAGGATGCGGTCGAGTGGGTGCGGCGCTGCCCCGTCGCCACCGGCGAGCTCGAGGTTCGGCTGGTGGTCGAGCCGGTGGCCCCGCCGAGCCCGAGCTTGCGGGAGCAGGAAGAGTACCTGCGATCCTCGTTGCGCCGATGAGTTTTCGGCGGCCGGCCGGTCTGCACATCGGGGCGGGAGTGAAAGGAGTCCACGATGGGCAGGCTGACGTACTCGATGGCGGTGTCGCTGGACGGCTACATCGCCGACGCCACCGGCGACATCGACTGGGGTGACCCGAGTGAGGAGCTGCACCGGTTCCACAACGAGCAGCTGCGGTCGAACGAGGTCTCGCTGTACGGCCGGAAGCTGTGGGAGGCGATGAGCGGCCACTGGCCGACCGGTGACGAGCGGCCCGGCGCGACGCCCGTGGAGGTCGACTTCGCCGGGATCTGGCGGGCGCAGCCGAAGGTGGTGTTCTCGTCCGGGCTCGCGCCGGACCTCGGCTGGAACGCCCGGCTGTTCCGGGGCGACCCGGTCCCGGAGATCGCCCGGCTGAGGTCCGAGACCGACGGCGACCTGGACATCGGCGGTGCGACCCTCGCGGGGGCGGCGATGCGGGCCGGGCTGGTCGACGAGTACCGGCTGTTCGTCAGCCCGATCCTGGTCGGCGGCGGCACCCCGTACTTCTCGTTGCTGGACGGCTGGGTGAACCTCCGGCTGGCGCAGACCCGGCACTTCCCGGCGGACGTGGTGATGCTGCGCTACGAGACGAGGCGCTGACGGGCCTCCTCGACCATCCTGGTCATGCCGTGGGCCCGGCTCCGCGCGGCCAGCGCCGCGGCCTCGTCGAGCAGCTCCCGCGCCTCGCCGGTACGCCCCGTGTCGATGGCGAGGTGCGCGAGGCCGACGAGGTTGGCCGCGATGCCCGGGACGAAGTCGAGCTCGCGCCGCAGCCGGGTCGACTCGGTGAGCTTGCCGCGCGCGGCGTCCGGCCGGCCGGCGACGTGCTCGGCCATGCCGAGGTGGCGCAGTGCATAGGACATGGTCAGCTTGTCGCCGGCCCGGGTGGCGAGGTCGAGGGAGCGTTCGAACAACGGCACGGCGAGCGTGGCGTCGGCACGGACGACCTGGTGGAACGCGCCCTTCCAGAACAGCGCCGCCGCCTCGCCGCGTGGGTCGCCCACCTTCGCGTAGAGGGTCGCGGCGCGGTCGAAGAGCTCGAGCTCGCGCGGGTCCTCCTCGCGCCGATCGAGGAACCGGGCGTGCATGACGCGGCCGCGGGCGAGGGCGAGGTCGGCTTCCAGGGAGTCCAGGCCGTGGTCGGCGCCGGGCAGGGCGTCCGGGTCACCGCCGAAGACGGACCGTTCGTAGCCCAGCCTCGCCCGCTCGAGCCGCTCGTCCACGCCGACACCCCCTTCGCGGCGGACCGACTAGTGTCGCGTGATCCTGTTCCTTTGCGTCCGCTGTGGATCCACGTGGTTCCTGGCAAGGCGGAGGAAAGCCGCTCGTACTGGATGTACTTGGGCTTTTCTCCAACGCAGCCAGGGGCCGCGCGGGCCGCAGCGGCGTAAAGGTTTCAGGGTCACGCGACACTAGGAGACCGTGACCACGGGCCCGCCGGTGACGGACTCGCCCGCCTCCTCCGCGATGCGCATGGCCTCCTCGATCAGCGTCTCCACGATCTGGTGCTCCGGGACGGTCTTGATGACCTTGCCCTTCACGAAGATCTGGCCCTTGCCGTTGCCCGACGCGACCCCGAGGTCCGCCTCGCGGGCCTCGCCCGGCCCGTTGACGACGCAGCCCATCACCGCGACCCGCAGCGGGACCTCCATGCCCTCGAGACCCGCGGTGACCTCGTCGGCCAGCTTGTAGACGTCGACCTGCGCGCGCCCGCACGACGGGCACGACACGATCTCCAGCTTGCGCGGCCGAAGGTTCAGCGACTGCAGGATCTGCGTGCCGACCTTCACCTCCTCGACCGGCGGCGCGGACAGCGACACCCGGATCGTGTCG
>NZ_WHTD01000274.1 GCF_009379765.1 Actinophytocola sp.
GGTTCTGCCAGCTCCCGGTGGCCGACTCGAAGCGCTGCCACTGCCACCACGCCAAGCCGACGCAAGCAACCAGCGACACGACACAGAGAGCGACGATCCCCACCCGGCGAGCCATCACTCCGCCATTCACACCACCGACGCTAACACCCGGGGTCCCGGACGGTGACCGGCCGGGCCGGGAGGTCGCGACGACCTCCCGGCCCGGCCGCCCTGCTACCGGGTCAGGTGCGGCACGCGCTGGTCGTGACGAGGGTGAAGTCGGCCGCCGTCGTCGCACCGGCCTTGACCTTCACCTGCCGGCTCTGCGGCCGCCAACCGTCCAGCGCGACGATCACCGACAGCGGGTTGTTCCGTTTGTCCAGCCACAGCTGGTACCTGCCGTCGCGGTCGGTCCGCAGCGTGTAGCTCGCCGCCCACGAGTCGATCGCGACGGTCGCACCGGCCAACGACACGACCGTTCCGTCACACCGTTTGCCGGCCACGGAGCCGGTGATCTTGCCCCACTGCTTGGGCGGGTTCACCGTCATCGTCGCGTCGAGCGCGAGCGCGTATGGCGAGTTGTTCGCCACGGTGATCCGGCCGGTGTAGGTCCCCGGCTGGTCCACCGACTGCGCCGCCGCGTCGAAGGTGAGCGTCACCTTGGTGCTCTCCCCCGGGTCGAGGGAGAACTCGGTGCTGTCCGTGGACAGCCACGGCAGCTCCGCGGACGAGCCGCAGTTGCCGTAGCCGGGCAGCACCTCGGCGCGCGGGATCGGACTGAACCCACCCGTCGACCCGGCGACCTTGTAGAGCCCGCACGAGCTGCCGCCGCGGTAGACGGCCTCGTTCGAGTTCGGGATCGACGACCACCGGTCGGCCGCGGGGTCGTAGGCGATGCCCTCGTTGGTGATGGCGGCGCCGTTGTCCACCGAGCCACCCGAGACCACCAGCCGGCCGTTGACCGCCGCGTACCCGGCCGACCACAGGTCCAGCGTCATGTCGGCGAGCGGCGCCCACGCGTCGCTCACCGGGTCGTAGACGTAGGTGTGCCTGGTGCTGCCGCTGTCCCCGGTCACCCCGCCGGCGCAGTAGAGCTTGTCGCCGATGCCGCCGCACGAGCTCCACGAGACCGGCTCCGGGTAGTCGGCCACCCGGCGCCAGCTGTCGCTGCCCGTCGAGTACGCGAACACGTCCGGGTGCCCGCAGACCTGGGCGTCGCAGCCGCCGACGACGTACATGGTGTCACCAACCACGCCAACGCCGGAGCCCGCGAACGCGGTCGGCACGGACGCGCCGGCCGACCAGCTGTCGGTGTTGGGATTGTAGATCTCCAACGCGTTCACCGGCACGCCGTTGACCCACCACCCGCCGGTCACGTAGACCTTCCCGCCGATGAACGCGGCCGCCGGCTTCTGTCGCTCGGTGCCCATCGCGGCCCGCGCCGTCCACGCCCCGGTGTCCGGGTCGTAGCCGAACACCTCGTTGGTGAACTCGCCGCCGAAGGAGTAGACGGTGCCGTCGTCGGCGGTCACCACCGAGTTGTCCATGAGCGAACGCGGGAGGTTGGCGATCGGTGTCCACGGCGGCCCGGCCGGCGCGGTGCTGGCCGGCGCGGCCTTCGCCGCCGCCGGGACGATCCGGCCCGGGGTGGTCGCCGCCGGGACCCGCCGGGTCGGGGCGCCGGCCCGTGCGGCGAGGATCGTGCGGTCGCCGCCGTCCTCGCGCAGCGTCACGTCCACCGGTGCGGTACCGGTGTTGGTGACGGTCACCCGCTTGGTCTTCGTGGCGCCCAGCCGTTGGGTGCTCGACACGCTCGCCGGGTCGAGCACCAGGTGGCCGGCGCGGAGGTCGAAGTCCTGGCGGGTCACCCAGTTCGGCGCGATGTTCACCGTGTGCGTGTCGGGCTGGTAGCTCGCCCTGCTCGCGGTGAGCTCGTGCCCGCCGACGGCCGGGGAGAACAGCCAGTAGTAGCCGTCGGGGAGGGCCGGGTCGCTCGGCGTCGCCGCCGAGGTCACCGTCCCCGGCAGGTCCGGGCCGCCGATCCTGGCCCCGGCCAGGAACGCCTCGGTGTTCGCGTCGACCACCTGGCCGGCGACCAGGCCGCCGCGCACCGGGGCGCAGTACTCCTTGCCCAGCACCAGGTCGTCGATCTGCCACCAGCCGGTGTTGATCGTGGTGTAGCGGAACCGGACCTGGACGGCCGGCTGGTTCGCCGCCTGCGGCAGGTCGATGTGCACCGGCTGGTGCCGCTCGCCTCCCTGCTCGCGGCGCCAGATGTTCTGCCAGGTCGCGCCGCCGTCGACGGACAGGTCGATCTCGCCGGTGGCGATGCCGCGGCTCTGGCTGGTGTAGTCGATGTCGAGGTCCAGCGCGGGCGCCGGCTCGTCGGACAGGTCCGCCACGGGGGTGGTGAGCGTGGAGTCCCAGCGGATCTGGTCGGGCAGGTAGGCGCCGTCGAAGATCGCGAAGCCGCCGCTGCCGCCGGTCCGGTTGCCCTGGTTGCCCGGGTCGTCGAAGACCCACACGCCGCCGTTGCCGTTGTTGTCGGTCACCGTCCAGCCGTCGGGCGTGGTCGGCTCGTCGAAGTCCGAGCGCACCCCGCGCACCGCCCAGCCGTAGCCCGGCGCGGTGCAGGACTCCGCGTCGACCGGCACCTCGACGTCGCGGGTGAGGTCGTCGACGCCGGTCTCGACCGCCACCTCGGCCGCCTGGTAGCCCGGGTACTGCGGCGTGACCAGCAGCGTGTGCGCCGCGTTCGACGGCAGCTCGATGCTGAACCGGCCGGTGTAGGGGTCGGTGAACACCGAGTCGGTCTGCGCACCCGCGACGCTCACCCGCGCGTGCAGCGGCCAGCCGTGCCCGGAGCCGTCGAGCACCGAACCGCTCACGGTCACCGTGTCCCGCGCGGTCATCGCGATGTCGAGCGGGGTGGCCTGCCCGAGCGTGACCCGGGCCGGCACGGTGGTGTCCTCGTGGCCGAACGCGGTCACCCGGACCTGGTAGTCGCCGGGCAGCAGGACCAGCGAGTAGCCGCCGTCGGCCTGGGTGGCGGTCTCCCGGTCCACCGGGCCGGTCACCGTGACCGTGGCGCCGCGGACCGGCTGGCCAGTCGCGGCGTCGGTGACCGTGCCGGCCAGCGTTCCGGTGCCGCCGCCGTCGCTCGCGCGCAGCAGCGCCAGGGCGTCCAGGCGACCCTCGCCGAAGGTGTTGTTGTCCTCGGCCGTGCCGCCGCAGCTGTCGTCGGCGGTGTCGACCGCGGTGAGGTCGAGCAGCTCGCGGGTGCGGGCCACGTCGCCGACGAGGGTCGGGTCGGCCGCCCACAGCAGCGCCACGGCGCCCGCGACGTGCGGTGCCGCCATCGACGTGCCGGACTCCTCCGCGTAGCCGCCGCGCACCGACGAGCGCACGGACACGCCTGGCGCGGAGATGTTCGGCTTGACCTCGCCGTCCTGGCCGGGACCACGGCTGGAGAAGTAGGCGGCGATGTGGTCCGGGCCGTAGGCGCCGACCGAGTAGTTGATCGTGCGGCTGCCGGGCGAGCTGCTGGTCGCGCAGCCGAACTCGCCGAGGTTGCCGTTGGCCCATACGCCGAAGATGCCGGCGTCGGACCAGTTGCGCAGGATGTCCTCCAGGAACGGGTCGTTCGACGGGGTTTTGGTGCCGAGCGAGTTGTTGACGATGTGCGGGCGCTTGCTCACGTCGGGGTTGCCGCCGTCGGTGTCGGTCGGGGCGAGCATCCACTGCGCGGCCTCGACGAGGTCGACGTCCGAGCAGACGGCGCAGCCGTTCGCGGTGATCCAGCGCGCGCCGGGCGCCACGCCGATCTGGTTGGCGGTGCCGTCCGCGCCGACCATGGTGCCCATCGTGTGCGTTCCGTGCGAGCCGTCGAGATCGGCGTCGCACGGGGCGCCGCCGCACCGGCCGGAGGTGTCCAGCCAGTTGTAGTCGTGGTCGAAGGTCCCGTCGCCGTTGTTCCCCCGGTAGGACGCGACGAGCGCCGGATGGTCGAACTGCACGCCGGTGTCGATGGTGCCGACGACGATGCCCTCGCCGTGGGTGCGGTACTCCGCCCAGACGTCGTCGGCGTTGATGTCGGCGACCCCCCACGCCACGCCGTCGGCCGCGGTCGCCGACACCGGCTTCGTCTCGACAGGCTCGGGCTTGTCATAGTCCTGCGGTGCGCGGATCTCGACGACGTTCGCGAGCCCGGCCAGCTCGGACGCGGCCGCCAGGGTGCCACCGTGCACGAGAATCGCGTTGGTCACCCAGAACGCCTCGTAGCGCAGCCCGCGGGCGTCGAGCATCCGGCGGACCGGGGCCTGCGACTCCTTCGCCGCGGCGGTCAGCGTGTCGACGACCCGCTGGCCGCGGTCCACCCAGTCGGGCACGGCGCGGGCGCTCGCGGTGTCGGCCCTGGTACCGAGCCGGATCCAGAAGTCGGTGGCGCGGTCGCCGCCGAGCGTGTCGCGCAGTACAGCGGCGATCTTGCTGTCCGTCGTCGGCACGGCGGGCTCCGGGCTCGCCGCGGCCAGCGTGGGTGCCACCAGCGCCGCGAGCAGCGCGACGACGAACAACCGGGCGGCCGTGCGCCAGCCGCCCGGCGCGACGGCAGGTCTGACAGGCGATCTCACGGGGTACCTCCTGCTCGGGGTGGGTCGGGCCGACCGGGCCACCCGCCACGTCCACGGACGCGGCAGGTCCTCCCGGTCCGGGCCGGGATCCGGGTCGGGCTCGGGCCCGGCGGGCGGCGGCCCTACGGGCTCGGGATCGTCGGCCGGGACGGGCGATGGCGGTTCGGTCACGAACCGAAGGCTAGGAAGTCGTGATCATCCAGCTCAAGAGAAAGCGCTGTCCGCTCCCCGCCAGTGACGTGGACACGTCACCCGCCACGTCACATCCAGCCCTGCTTGGCGGCCTCCCAGGCCAGCTGCATGCGGGTGCGGACATGCGCGACGGTCATCAGCGCCTGCACCTTGCGCTGCACGGTGCGCACGCTGATCCCGCGATGGGCGGCGATCGCCTCGTCGGTCAGGCCGGCCAGCAGCATGGACAGCAGCCGGCGATCGTCGCCGGAGAGCACCGACGGGCCGGCGGGCGCACGCGAGTTCGCGCTGTCGACGTGCAGCGGGACGGCCGTCGCCCAGACGTGCTCGAACAGGGCGAGCAGGGCGTCGAGCACGGCGCTCTCCCGCACCAGGACCCCGACGGGCGTGGTGTTGCGCTGCGCGACCGGGACCAGGGCGACGGAGCGGTCGATGGCCAGCATCTTGATCGGGAGTCTCGTGTGCACCCGCAGCTCGTCCTGGATGCGCAGGTCCTGCTCGATCGCGGCGAGGTTGCCCGGCTCGTCCAGCGCCTGGGTCTCGAAGATCAGCCGGCCGCGGGTCGACGGGTCGGGCTGGACGCGCTCGCTGGTCTGCACCGCGATGACCGGCGGCTTGATCATGTTGAACACCTCGGACTTCGCCGAGCGCAGCAGTCCGAGGGAGCACTCACGCAACGCGTCGATCCCGCGCACGATCTCGAACACGCCGGACGCCACCTGCGCCAGGCTGTTCGCTCGATACTGCGAGGCCAGCCGGTCCAGGGTCGCCTGCGCGCCGCGCAGTTCCTCGAACCGCTCGGCGATCATCGACTCGACCACGCTGGGGGACGCGGCGACGAACCGGGCCGGCGAGTCGGGGGTCCGGCTGGCGAGCCTGCGGTCGATGAGCGCGGCGAGCGCGGCGCGAACCTGGTCGGCGGCAATGCCGGTGGCGGCGGCAAGCTCGGTCTCGGTGGCGGACATCGCCGTGACCAGCTGGCTGTAGACCCGGTCCTCCTCCTGGCTCGCGCCCAGTACCGCCAGCATCGCCACCTCCGGTGTGTCCCGACCGGACACTACCGGCGCGGTGGTGCCCGGGTCAGGTCTCGGACAGTGCGGTGCGGGCGTACCCGTCGGCCAGGCCGAAGACCTTCTGGCCGTACGGGACGGAGTTGTTGTACGAGAACACCGCCGCCCACCAGTCCGCCGGGACGGCCAGGTCGCGGTCGCCCGCGCACAGGTAGCGAGCCGCCGACAGGGCGGCGTCGTCGATCTGCTGGGGGTCCCCCCAGCCGTCCAGGTTCGCGTCGGAGGCCCAGCGGCGCCAGGTCGACGGGATGAACTGCATCGGGCCCACCGCCCGGTCGACAGCGGGGTCGCCGTCGAACCGGCCGCCGTCGGTGGGGGTCGCGACCAGCGGGGTCGCGGTCCGCGGCTGGTCCGCCGGGGTCGCGGCGTCCGCGCGCTGCTGGGCACGCAGCTTGCGCAGGCGCCAGAACATGAAGGCGGGGAACACGCCGAAGAGCGGCCACTGCAGCACGTAGCCGAGGTTCTGCCAGCTCCCGGTGGCCGAC
>NZ_WHTD01000204.1 GCF_009379765.1 Actinophytocola sp.
GCGGGTCGAGGTCGGCGCCGTTCTCCCGGGCCTTCTCGTACTCCCAGACGTTCTTGAAGTTGCCGCCGTTCTTGAGTGCCTCCTGCCGGCGGTTCATCTCACCGGCGAGCGCGTCCTTCATCCGGTCGACCAGGGTGAGCTGGTCCTGCAGGTTGGTGATCGTGGCGGCGACGTGCGGCGCCGAGTCGAGCCCCAGGAACGTCGCGCCGCCCTTGAAGTCGACGAGGACGAAGTTGAGGTTGGTCGACGAGTGGGTGGCCAGCATGCCGAGCACGAGCGTGCGCAGGAACTCGGACTTGCCGGAGCCGGTGGCGCCGATGCACAGGCCGTGCGGGCCCATGCCCTCCATCGCGGCTTCCTTGATGTCCAGCTCCACCGGCTGACCGAACTCGCCGACGCCGAACGGCACCCGGTAGCGGTCGCGGATGGGCCGCGGCCGCCACGCCTGCTGCACGTCGAAGGTCATCGGGTCGCCGGGGATGTTGAGCAGCTCCAGCAGCGTCGGGTTGGACAGCAGCGGCTCGTCGCTGCCCTCGTCGGCCGCCGCCGCGCCCAGCCGGTACGGCGAGAGCTTGCGGGCCAGCGCCTCGGCCTCGGCCGCGGTCATCGTGTCGGGCCTGGCGAACCACTCGACGCCGCTGGCACTGCGCGCGCCGAGCCGGTCCGGCTCGACCACGAGCCGCAGCCCGCGGCGGGCGGTGAGGTTGCCGAGGCTGTCGGACAGGTCCATCAGCGTGACGCCGACGAGCCCCTCCTCCAGGAGGATCTGCTCCTCGCGGGTGACCTCGCCATCGTCGATGACGATGAGCACCTGCGGCTGGTCGGGCTGCGGGGGCGCGTTGCGGGTGAACCGCTGGCGGTCGCGGAGCTCCTCGTCCAGCCACTCCTCGACCTGGGTGAGCGAGCCGGCCATCATCCGCAGCTGGCCGATGCCGTCGACCATGGTGGGGTGCTGGGCGTGCGGGAGCCACTTGACCCACTCCCACTCCTCCTTGGTGCGTCCGGAGGTGACGACCGCGATCAGCACGTCGTCGGGGGTGTGGAAGGTGACGAGCTGGCCGATGAGCGCCCTGGCGAGGCCGCGGGTGAGCTCCTTGTCGCCGGCCAGGCCCACCGCGGCGAACCCGCGGATGGCGATCTGGATGGGCAGCTCGGGGACGATCGAGTGGGCCCGGACGAACCGGCGCAGCGCCAGCGTGGCGATGGGCTCGAGCTCGTCGACCGGGCCTGTCTGCGGCGGCACCAGCCGGGTGGCCAGGCGCTGCGAGCCGCGGCCGGCGCGCAGGTGGCAGAAGTCGGGGTCGGACAGGCGGCGCTCCCACATCCGGCGGCTGGTGGCCATCGACCACAGCGCCTGCGGGTCGGGGTGCACCCACTCGAGTGCCGCCCGCTGGTCCAGTGACGCCTCACGGGCGCGGTCGCGCATCTGGCCGAGGTAGCGCAGGTAGTCCTTGCGGTCCTCGTTCATCTCGGCCTTCTTCGGGCCGCCGCCGCGCCCCTGGCCGAACATGCCGACCATCGAGAACATCATCATCATCGGGAACAGCAGGGTGATCGGGTTCCGCCCGGCGCCGCCGGCCGAGAACATCAGCGCCACCATGCCGAGCATGGCGACGATCATGATGACCGGCATCAGCTTCATCAGGATGTTGCCCGGGATGACGCGGGGCACCTCAGGTGGCGGCTCGAGGTGGACCTCGCCGCCGGGCTGCCGTGGCGCGGCAAGCCTGGGTGATCGCTTGAACTGAAGCGTACTCACCGGGAAACGCCCCCGTCGTTCTCGAAGCAGTCGGACTTCTTGCGGAACCGGCGTACACGCCGGAACCGGTACGGCCATACTAGGGGCCGCCACCGACAGCAAGGGTGGTTATCGGAAGTACGCGGACAGTGACGCGGGACAGTGAGGGGGCCGGCGGTGGCAACCGGGACGACGGTGTTCAGCCGGGTGACGGTGGTAGCACCGAGAACGCGGATCGATGTCGCGCTTCCGGCCGGGGTGGCCGTGGCCGACCTGCTGCCGATGCTGCTCGAGATGGCCAAGGAGGCCACTCCCGACGGCGGCGCGCGGCACGGCGGCTGGTGCCTGGCCAAGCTGGGCGACTCACCGCTGGACCCGAGCCGCACGCTCGCCTCGCTCGGCGTGGTGGACGGCGAGCTGCTGCAGCTGCGCCGCCGCGCGGAGAACCCCCCGCCGCCGCTCTACGACGACGTGGTCGACGCGATCGCCGAGTCCTCGCCGGACAGCTACCGGCCGTGGACCAAGCAGACCGCGCGCCGCATCGGCTACATCGCGGGCGCGTTGGCGCTGGTCGTCGGGGCCCTCACGGTCCTGATGACCGGCCCGCTGTTCGGCGGCTCGCACGTCGGCGCCGCGGTCACCGCCGGTGCCGCCGCGGTGATCTCGGTGGCGCTCGGCGCGGTGATCGCGCGCGGCTACCAGGAGGAGACCGCGGGCGTTCTGATCGCCGCGGCCGGCGGGCTCCCGATGGCGTTCGTGAGCGGGCTCTACATCGTGCCCGGCGCGACCGGCCGGGCGAGCCTGCTGCTCGCGAGCGCGCTGGTGCTGATCGTCGCGTCGGCGGCGATCATGCTGGTCGGCGCCGGGGTCACGACGTTCGTCGCGGCCGGCACCGCGGCCATGATCGGCGTGATCGCGTTCGCCATCGGCACGCTCATCGCGCACCCGGCGCCGGGCATCGCCGCCGGCACCGCCGCGGTGTCGCTGGCCGGGCTGTCGGTGCTGCCGCGGCTGACCATCCAGCTGGCCAGGCTGCCGCTGCCGAACGTGCCGGGCAGTGCCGAGGACCTCAAGGAGGACACCGGCTTCCCGGACTACCGCTCGATCGAGCGCCGGGCCGGCCTCGCGCACGAGTACATGACCGGCATGATCATCGGCTGTGGGGTGGCCGCCGCCGTCTCGGCGATCATCACCGCCGGCAAGGGCGACGTGTGGGCGATCGCGTTGGCCATCGCCGCCACGCTCGTGCTGCTCCTGCGGGCCCGCACCTACGCCAACGGCAGCCAGGCCATCGCGCTGCTCGCCACCGGCATGCTCTCGGCCGCCGGCATCATGATCGGCTGGCTCATCGGCGCGGACACGTTCGACCGGCTGCTGTGGGTGTTCGGCTCGCTGGTGCTCATCGCGGCGGCCGCGCTGGTGCTCGGCGTGATCTTCCCGGAGCAGCGGTTCTCCCCGCCGCTGCGCCGCACGGTGGAGATCATCGAGGCGATCTGCATCGCGGTGCTGCTGCCGCTCTCCCTCGCCGTGATGAACCTCTACGGCACCCTTCGGCACGTCAACATCCTGCCCAGCTGATCGTGCGAGCGAGCCTCACCCGCCGCCTCACCACGACCGCCGCCGCCGCGCTGCTGGCCGTGCTGGTGCCGGCCGCGCCGGTGGCCGGTGCCCAGCCGTCCGCCCAGCCACCCGCCCAGCCGTCCGGCGAGCCGCCCCAGGAGACCGGCAGCGGCCCGACGCCGCCCCCGCTCGGCTCGGACACCGCCAAGCCGGACGACAACGGCAAGCCGGACGTGCCCTACACGCCGATCGCCGACAAGTCCTGTGTCGCCTCGCTGCCCTCGAACGTGCAGCTGCGGACCATCCCGTGGGGCCAGAGCGTGCTGCGGTTCGAGGACCTGCGCAAGTTCGCCACCGGCAAGGGCCAGACGATCGCGGTGATCGACACCGGGGTGAACCGGCACGACTTCCTGGGCGGGCGGCTGTCCGGCGGCGGCGACTACGTGGTCGACGGCGGCGACGGCCTCGACGACTGCGACGGGCACGGCACGCAGGTGGCCGGGGTGATCGCCGCGAACCCCGGCGACAAGAAGATCGGGTTCCGTGGCATCGCCTATGACGCGAACATCGTCAGCATCCGCCAGTCCAGCAAGTTCTTCGAGTACAAGCCGCAGGACAAGCCGTCGACCGAGCACCGACCCGGCGCCGGGAGCCTCTCGACCCTCGCCAAGGCCGTGGTCAGGGCGGCGGACCGGGACGTCGACGTGATCAACATGTCGATCGACACCTGCCGTTCGGCGGACCGGCCGATCAGCGGGCCGGAGCGCGAGCTGCAACGCGCGCTGCGGTACGCGGTCGAGAAGCAGGACGTCGTGGTGGTCTCCTCGGCCGGCAACATCCCCGCCGACTTCTGCCCGGAACAGAACAACGCCGACCCGAAGCACCCGAAGTTCATCGTCAGCCCACCGTGGTTCTCCGAGTACGTGCTCTCGGTGGCCGCCGTGCAGCAGGACGGCCGCGCGGCGGAGTTCTCGATGAACGGCCCGTGGGTCAGCGTCGCGGCGCCGGGCACCCAGATCATCTCGCTGGACCCCGGTGACAAGGGCCGGCTGGTGAACGTGACCATGTCGGACAACGGCCAGCGCAGCGCCATCCAGGGCACGAGCTTCGCCGCGCCGTACGTGGCGGGACTCGCGGCGCTGGTCCGGGAGCGGTTCGAGAAGCTCGGCCGGCCGCTGCGGGCCGCCGAGGTGATGGAGCGCATCCGGGCCACGGCCACGCACCCGGCCGCGCCGGACGGGCACAACAGCCAGGTCGGCCACGGCATGGTCAACCCGATCGCCGCGCTGACCACCATGATCCCCGCCGAGGAGGGCATCGCGCCCGACGAGGCGATCGACATCCCGTTCGAGATGCCGCCCGCACACGAGCGCGACTGGACGCCGGTGCGGGTGGCCGTGCTCGGGTCGGGCGGAGGGCTCGGCCTACTATTGCTGACGTTGTTCATCGTGCACACCGTCCGCCGCCAGCGGCGGGACCGCGTTGGTTCCGCATGACGCCCGCGAAGGATCCGCCCGCCATGGCCGTTACCCGAACCAGACGGGTGTTCTCCGTTCTCGCCGCGACGCTGGTCTTCGCGACCATGCCCGCGGTGGCCGCCGCCCAGCCGGCCTCACCGTCCTCGCCGCCCGCGGCCGACGAGGGCTTCGCCAAGCCGCCGCCGCTGCCCGCCGACTTCCCGGTGCCGACCGACGACGGCAAGCCGGACAAGGCCTACACACAGAAGACGCAGTGTGTGGCCTCGCGCGGGCAGACGGTGGAGCTGCAGCACAAACCGTGGGGCCAGGACGTCCTGCGGTTCGAGGAGCTGTCCCGGTTCGCCACCGGGCGCGGGCAGAAGGTCGCGGTGATCGACACCGGGGTCTCGCCGCACGACTACCTGGCGGGCCGGCTGCAGGGTGGCGGGGACTACGTCGTGGAGGCCGACAACGGCCTGCGTGACTGCGACGGGCACGGCACCGAGGTCGCCGGCATCATCGCGGCGAACCCGAAACGCAAGGACATCGGCTTCCGCGGCATCGCGCCGGCCGCGACGATCCTGTCGATCCGGCAGTCCAGCGCCAACTACCACTTCGAGGACCAGCAGAACCAGGCGAACAGCGTCGAGGCGGCCGGAAACCTGGGCACCCTGGCCAAGGCCATCCGCCGCGCCGCGGACGCCGGGGCCACGGTCATCAACATGTCGGTGGACAGCTGCCGGCCGACCTCGAAGGGGCCGATCACCGAGGCGGAGAAGCAGGTACAGGCGGCGCTGCGGTACGCGGTCGAGGTGCGGAACGTGGTGGCGGTCGCGTCGGCCGGCAACCGGGGCGAGAACAACTGCTCGGAGCAGAACGGCCCCGACCCGAAGAACCCGACGTACGTCGTGACGCCGCCGTGGTTCTCCGACTACGTCATCTCGGTCGCCGCGATGGACCGCAACGGCGACCCGGCGGAGTTCTCGATCCAGGGCCCGTGGGTGAGCGTGGCCGCGCCGGGCACGGAGATCACCTCGCTGGACCCGGCCAGCCGGACCGGGCTGGCGAACCAGACGGTGAACAACCAGGGCCAGGCGTCGGCCATCCAGGGCACGTCGTTCGCGGCGCCGTACGTCTCCGGGCTGGCGGCGCTGGTCCGGGAGCGTTTCCCGGACCTCAGCGCGAAGGAGGTCATGAACCGGATCAAGGCGACCTCCTCGCACCCGGCGGCGGCCGGCGGGCACGACAGCCTGGTCGGCTACGGGATGATCAACCCGATCGGCGCACTGACCGCGATGATTCCCGCCGAGGAGGGGATCCCGGCGGACGAAGCCATCAAGATTCCCTTCGAGATGCCACCGCCGCACGAGCGGAACTGGTCACCGATGCAGGTGGCGATGATCGGCTCCGGCGGTGGGGTGGGTCTGCTGCTGCTGACCCTGTTCGTGGTCCACACGGTCCGCCGGAACCGTCGGTCCGAAGAGGACTCCCTGCGGGCCCGGCGCCGGCTCTGATCCTCGTCGCCGGCCCCGGTCGGCCCCGGGCTCCCGTCAGCGGCCGCCGCGGGTCTGGGCCGCCAGCCTGCGCAGCTCCGACCTGATCTCCTCGCGGGGCAGCGGGTTCACGCTCATCCACGTGTCGTCGCCGGCCAAGCGGTAGCGGCCGCGTTCCGTGTCCAGCCAGCGGAGCTCCTCGCCCACCCGTCGCCACTGGTCCTCGGTGTCGTCCCGGCGGGCGAGGCCTGCCTGGCCGTTCCCCAGAACCGGCCGCAGGTGGGACACCATTCGCCGGGAGACCCGGTCATCGATGCCGTGGGAGCGCAGGAGGTCATCGACCTCCGACGCCGTCATCGGGTCCGGGGTACCGGTCTCGGGGTCGTCCGGCATGCGCGCCATCATCGCGTCGAAGGCGTCCTCCAACGCACGCCTCGGCAGGCTGAACGGCGCGGTCAGCGACGCCTCCATCGCCGGGATCAGCCGCATCAGGTCGTCGACGGCCTCGTCCAGGGTGACGGCCTTCATCCGGATCACACCGTCCGGGTCGGACAGTTCCTGGGTCACCAGCAGCGACTCGTCCCGGTGCGTCATCAGCGCCACGGCCAGGCCGAGCTTCTCCGTCGCCAGCACCAGGTCCAGCACGCCGGTGCCCGACCGCAGCAGGAACACGAAGTCCTCGGCCACCCCGAGCGGGCCGTTCTCGTCGGCCAGGCCGCGGTCGGTCAGCTGCTCGCGGGCCGAGCCGAACCGTACCCGCCGCTCGATGTCGGTGACCCCGGACGCCGGCACCTCCAGCGGGAACGGGGCTTCGACCTCGGCGAAGGTGCACAGCAGGTCGACCTCGACCGGTAGCAGCCGCTCGCCGAGCTTGCCCCGCAGCTCCATTATCTAGATGAACTTGAACTTCGACGAGCTGTCCGCGTCGCGCTGCATGTACTCGACCGCGGTCTGCTGCGCGCTCAGCACGAACTCGTCCATGCGCTGCAACGCGGTCTCGAGCTGGCCGCGCAGGCCGCGGTCGCTACCCATCCGGTCGTTGAACTTCTCCGCCATCTCCTGGCCGACCGGGCTCGTGCCGAGCATCGGTGCGTAGTCCGGAGTGGACAGTTCCTGGACCTGGGTGGCGATGGCCGCGAGGTCACGGCGGACCTGGTCGACCGCCTTCGCGAACTCGCGCACCTGCTCCGGCTCGACCTGCCAGCCACCGGAAGGGGACCCGGCGGAGTCGTCGACGTACATCTGGCCTTCTCCTCTACAGCCCGATGACGGGCGGTGCCGCCTTCATGTCCGTCGAGAACGGGTCGTCCTCGAGCGGCACCCTCCTGCGGTGCTCGCCGTCCTCCTCCTCGGCACGCCGGCTGCCCGGCGCTCCGCCCATGCCGTAGCCGCCCCGGCCGCTCATGGCACCGGACTTGCTGAACCGGCCGCGCCCCCGGTAGTCCCGGTCGCCGCGACCACCGGCACCGCCCATCCCGCCGCCCGGGTAGCCGCTGCCGCGTGCTGCCGCACCGCTGCGGCCGTATCCGCTGCCGCCGCGGGTGGCACCCGCGCCGCGGCCCGCACCGTAGCCACCTGGCCCAGCGCGCCGCGACCGGTGCCGCCGCCCAGCATGCCGGGAACGCCGTTCCAGCTGCCGCCGGTGCCGAGCCCTTGGCCGGCCCCGGACGGAAACCCACCACTGCCGCTCGCGTTCGGGCCGAGGCCGGTGAGCGACTGCCAGCGCCCTTCCGGACTGCCGGCGAACGCCGGGTCGGTGCCCGACCAGTCGTCCCAGTGCACCGGGCCGGGCACCGGCTGGCCGGGCCGTGGGCCGCCGCTGACCGCGCCGGGCGGCGGCGTGCTGCCGCCGGGGGTGCCGATGCCAGGGTCGGGGTTGGCGCCAGGGCCGGTGCCAGGGTTCACGCCGTCGGACGGCAGGCCGAACTGGGGGGTGGACTGGTCGATGCCGAGCAGGGCGCCCTCGTAGCGCTGCATGGTCTGCACGGCCTTGCGCTTCATCTTCTTCTTCTTGCTGCCGAAGCCGAACACGCTCGCGAGGCCGCCGATGGCCGCACCGAACGCGGCGCCGATGGGCCCGCCGACCGCGAACCCGGCAGCCGCTCCGCCGCCCGCGGTGGCGAGCCAGTTGTTCTTGGGTACGCCCGGCATCGTGTCCTGCGCCGAGCGCAGCGCGCCGCTCGCGTCCTGGATGGGCGCGGACATCTGCTGTGCGGTGCCACCGAGCTCCTGGATCCAGGCGACGTTGTTGGTGACCTTCTGCAACGCCTCGTCCGCCGCGGCGCCCGACCAGAACTGCATCAACGTGGCCGTGGACCGGCGCAGGTCGTCCGCCGCGCGGGCGACCGACTGGCCGTGCCGGCTCCACTCGCCGGCCAGCGCGTCCAGCTGGCCGGGGTTGGCCCGCTCGGCGACCATCTTGACCAGTGGCTCGAGGCCGTAGCCGTTCCAGTTGACCCCGCCGTTGACGTAGAGGTCGTTCTCTTCTCTGCGGCGCCTGCGCTCGCGCTCGGCCTGCTGCGCGGCCTGCACGGCGCGGCTCTTGGCATCCATTGCCTGCTGGATGATCTGCTCGAAGACACCCATCGGCCCCTGCTCCCCACGATCATCGATTCCGATCGTCACGGTAGCGGATCGGACCGACGCTAGGGAGAGCCGTTGAGCTGAATTGTGCCGACTTCCCGCTGGCAACCGCCTTCAGTCCCGAAGGGAGCGGGCCATCCGGCGCACCGCGTTGGACAGATCGTTGGCGTGCATGGGGTTCACGCTCATCCACTCGCCCTCACCGGCCACCAGCTGGAACCGGCCACGCTCGGTGTCCAGCCAGCGCAGCTCGGTGGTGAACCGGCGCCACTCGTTGGCATAGCCGCCGCGGTTGGCGAGCCCGACCTGGCCGTTGCCCAGGACCGGCTGCAGGTAGCTGACCAGCCGGCGGGCCAGCCGGTCGTCGATGCCGTGGGTGGCGAGCAGGTCGTCCCACTCCTCCGGCGTCACGTCGCCGCGCCCCCGGCGTTCGAGCAGGTCGCGGTAGACCCGGTCGAGCGCGCCGGCGGGCAGGCTGAACGGCGAGGTCATCGCGGCCTCGTGCACCGGAACGAAGTTGAGCAGCTCGTCCACCGCGTCGTCGAGGCGGAGCTCGGCCATGCACAGCGCGCCGTCGCCGGTGAGCTGCTGGGTGGTGAGGACGGCGAAGTCGCCCTTGGCGAGCAGCACCGCGCCGAGCACGTCGGAGCCGACGGACAGCAGCATGTCGAGGCTGAGCGTGCAGTCCTGCAGCAGGTAGGCGAAGCCCTCGGCGACACCGAGCGGTCCGCGGTCGTCGGCGAGCCCTCGAGCGGCGAGCTGCTCACCCGCGGCGCGGAGCACGGCCCGCCGCTCGGCGACGCTGGTGCCCCGCTGAGGGATCCGCAGCGGGTACGGCGGCGCGGAGCTCGCGGCGGCACAGAGCAGGTCGACCTCCGCGACCCCCACGGAGACCGCGGACCTCGCGCTGATGATCATCTAGCGGTGTCGGTCGTCGCCATGGCCGACCGTCACCCGGTCACCCTCGCCCGCGCCACCGCTCGACCGGTCGCCGCCGGGCCGCTCGCCACTGCCGTTGTGGTCGCTGCCGTTGTGGTCGCTGCTGTTGTGGTCGCCGCCGTTGTCGCTCGGCCGGTCCGCGCCACTGTCCGAACCGCCGCCGGCCGGCCGGTCGGCATCGGAGCCCGGCCGATCCGCACCCGACCCGTTCTGATCCGAACCATCGCCATGGTCGGCGCCGGGGCCGTCGTGATCGGCGGCGGGCCGGTCGTCGGGGCCAGGTCCACTGTGGTCCGAGCCCGAGCCGCCTTGCGCCGAACCCGAGTCGTGGTCGGAGCCCGAGCCGCCATGGTCAGACCCATGGTCACCCTGGTCAGACCCATGGTCACCCTGGTCGGAATCGGGACCGCCGTGGTCGGAACTGGAGCCATCATGATCCGAGCCGGGTCCACCGTGGCCGGAGCCCTGGTCGCCGTCGGCAGGCCCGTCGCCAGGTCCGTCCTGGCCATCGTCCGAGCTTCCGGGTCCGCCGTCCTCGTGGCCCGAGCCGGCGTCGTCCCGGTCGGCGTCGGCCCCGCCGGCCTCGTCGTGGCCGCCGTCGTGGTCGCCGTCGTGGCCGCCGTAGTGGCCGTGGCCGTGCTCGGCCCCGGTGTCGTCGGTGTCCTCGTCGGACATGATGCCGTCGATGACGTCGGTGAGGATCCCGCCCACGTCCGGCAGAATGCCGTCGAAGGTCTGCTTCGCGTTCTCGTCCATGGCCTCGTAGGACTTCGCCGCGTTCTCCGCGCTGGCCACGAACTTCTGCATCCGCTTCATGGCCTCGTCGAGCATCGCGCGAAGGCCGTCGGTGGAGTTGAGCCGGTCGTCGAACTTCTTGGCCAGCTGCTGGCCAACCGGGCTCGTGCCGAGCTGCGGCGTGAGCTCGGCGCCCTGCATCCGCGACACCCTCGACTGCACCGTGTCCAAATAGGACCGTGCGCGAAGCACCGCGTCGCTGAACGCGCGCAGCTCGTAGGGATCGACCGCCCACCCGTCGGTCGGCCCCTCGTTGACCGGCGCGGCCGTCGGCGCGGCGGCCGGCGGCCCCGCCGCGGCACCGGGTTCCGGATTGGCCGGCGGCGGGGTCGGCAGGGGCTCCGGCATGGCCGGTGGTGGCGGCGGTGTGGTCACCGACTCCGGCATCGGCGGCGGCGGTTCCGGCGACTGCGCGGCGAGCAGGCCGTGGTCGGCGAGCGCGACCGGCTGCGTCGCATCCTCCGCCGCGAACAAACTCCTGGCTTGGTCTGCTTCCATGGCGCTGAGTCCCCTTGTGCGCTTACGGCTGCGTGGGTCGATCGACCGGCGTCAGAGGCCGATGACCGGCGGCGACGCCTTCTGACCGGTGTCGAACGGGTCGTCGGCGTCGAACGGGACACGTCTGCGATGTGCCTGCGCCGTCCCGGCGCCCATGCCCATGCCGGCGCCCATCGGCGCGGCCCCCATCGGACCGTGCATGCCGCTCGGGTTGTTCACCCCGCCGATCACGGCACCGGACGGCGCGGTGGGCAACCCCGGGGCGCCGCGGTTGGGCACGGCACCCACGCGCTCGGCGGCCTCGCCGCCCAGTGCGGACCGGCCGGCCAGCGGACCACCCATCAGCATCCCGCCACCGCCGCCACCGATACCGAGGCCGGTGAAGCCGCCGCCGGCCAACGAGCCCATACCGCTGCCACCGCCGAGGTCGCCGGAGGCGCGCTGCGCGTTGGTGGCGCCGTCGGGCACGCTCGTGAGGATCTGCCAGCGCACGTCGACGCCGGTGGCCGTGGAGACCTGGCTGATCCAGATGCCGCTGCCCGGGTCGAGGCCGAGGCCGTCGTCGCGCGGGACGAGCTTGTCGTTCTGGCCGAGGAACTGCGGGGTGGACCGGTCGATGCCGACCACGGCGGCTTCGAACCGCTGCATGGTCTCCACCGCGACGCGCTTGAGCTCGGCCTGCTCTGCCCGCGCCGCGAACGCGCTCTCCGAGCCGGCGGCCGTGGCGCCGACGGCGGCACCGAGCGGGCTGCCGGTGAGCGCGGCGACCTGCTCCGCGCCACGCGGCGCGGATCCGGGCTGCTCGACCGGGGGCACCGCGGGCAGCTCCGGCATGGCCTCCTGCGCGGCCTTGAGCGCACCGGCGGCCTCGTCGATCGGGTCGCCCATCTCGCGGGCGGTGGTGCCGAGGTCGGCCACCCACTGGGCGTTGAGCGCGACGGTGTGTCTGGCCTTCTCGGCGGACGCGCCGGACCAGTAGTTCATCAGGTCGTCGAGCGCTTCGGCCAGATAGTCGGCCGCGTCGACGACGCCGTCCCCGGTCGTGCGC
Organism: Actinophytocola sp.; assembly: GCF_009379765.1. Taxonomy (GTDB): domain Bacteria; phylum Actinomycetota; class Actinomycetes; order Mycobacteriales; family Pseudonocardiaceae; genus Actinophytocola. The sequence goes on from NZ_WHTD01000204.1 coordinate 12,112, forward strand.
CAGTCCAGCGCGAGCCGCTCGAGCTGCGGCACGCTGGCCTGGTTCGCGACCATGGCCACCAGCTCCTCGAGCGTGAAACCAGCCCAGTTCACGCCACCACTGACGTAGTAGTCACCGGTGTCGGCGCTCGCGGACCCACCGCTCGTTTGGTCCACCATTCGTGTCAGCGCTCCCTAGATCCCCGACATTCGTGTCTGACTGTAATGGGTCGGACGCGAAGACGGCACTAGCCTGAGTGGACGCCACCGTGTGCGCCGTACGCTCGGTGGTGTGCCGAGGGTGCTGGCCGTGTCCGACGAGATCGTCCAGCCGCTGTGGACGGAGTGGCTCCACGAGCGGGCGGGTGACGTCGACCTCGTGCTCGGCGCGGGCGATCTGCCGTTCGACTATCTGGAGTTCCTGTCCAACGAGCTGGACCGGCCGTGCGTGTTCGTGCCGGGCAACCACGACGTCGACCTGTCCGGCTATGCGCGTGGGCGCGGCATGTGGCTGCGGGACGGGTTCCCCGCGCGCTGGCCGGGGCCGGTGGGCTGGGTGAACGCGGACGGGCAGGTCGTGGACGCCGCCGGGCTACGGATCGCGGGCCTCGGCGGCTCGATCCGCTACAACGACGGTCCCAACCAGTGGACCGAGCGGCAGCAGGCGCGCCGGGCAGGCAAGGTCGCCCGGGTGGCGGCGCGGCGCGAGCGGCGGGACGGTCGGCGGGTGGACGTGCTGCTGACGCACTCTCCGCCGAAGGATCTCGGCGACCGGGAGGATCCGCCGCACCGCGGGTTCGCCTGCTTGCACACCGCGGTCGAGCGGATGCGACCCCGGCTGTTGCTGCACGGACACATTCACCCGCACGGGCAACCGGTGCCGGACCGCGAGCTCGGAAAAACCCGAGTCGTGAACACGGTGGGTTATCGCATCCTTGACCTACCCGAACACGTGGACGGCAACGATGAACCGTGATACCGGATTTCCGATCGCAGACGCGGAGAACGACTTCCTGCGGGCCCGCCGCCGCCAGGTGATGGCGCGGCTCGCGGCGTGGCTGCGCCGCTCGCCAGACGACGTCAACATCATGCTGCCGTTCGACGAGGTGGTGGCCGCGTTGGGCCGCACCGGCGAGCGGCGGCTCGGGCTGCAGGTGATCACGCTGGACTCGATCGTCGGCAGCGTGGACCGCAGCCGCGAGTTCGACCGCCGCTTCCGGCCGACGTCCGGCCAGGTGCGGGAGCGGTGGCAGCGGCTGGCGCTGGCCCAGCGGCGCGGCGAGTCGATTCCCCCGATCGAGGTGTACCGGATCGGGGACATGCATTTCGTGATGGACGGGCACCACCGGGTGTCCGTGGCGCACGCGTTGGGCCTCAAGACGATCGACGCGTATGTCACGGAGGTCACCACGCGGCTGTCGCCGGGGGGCGTTCGGTACCGCGGGGACCTGCTGGTGAAGGACTACCGGCGGATCTTCCTGGACCGGGTGCCGCTGGTCGGCGAGGCGCGCAGGGCGATCACCCTGGTCGACCCGTGGGACTACGCGGAGCTGGCCGAGGCCATCGAGGCGTGGGGCTTCCGGCTGATGCAGGGCGAGGGCCATCTCCTCGACCGCGCGGCGGTGGCCAGGCGCTGGCACGACGACGAGTTCGTGCCGGTGGTGCGGATGCTGCGGCAGGCGGGGCTGATCGAGACCCAGACCGAGGCCGAGGCGTACATGTGGGTGGCGTGCGAGCGCTACAAGCTGATGCGCACCCACCGCTGGGACGACGAGGTGATCTCGGCCGTGCGGGAGAACCGGCGCCGCTGAACGGCTGCGACGTCCCGCGCGCACGTGTGTGTGTGTGTGTAGAACTCAAGTCCCGAAAGCCCCCACCCTCTCCGGGGGCACCCCTCAACGCCAGTTTAGGGCTTGGAAATGAACAACACGCTCAACTGGGTGTGTCGGTCGGGCTGATGGTGTAGTTCCATTCGCCGTGCCACTCGTGTGGGGTCAGATACCGCGCGAGGAGTGTTCTCATCTCACGATCGGTGATCTTGATGCC
>NZ_WHTD01000260.1 GCF_009379765.1 Actinophytocola sp.
GGCATCAAGATCACCGATCGTGAGATGAGAACACTCCTCGCGCGGTATCTGACCCCACACGAGTGGCACGGCGAATGGAACTACACCATCAGCCCGACCGACACACCCAGTTGAGCGTGTTGTTCATTTCCAAGCCCTTACACAACCGTGATCCGGGGACATCGGCGCACCGAGCGCTTGCAAGGACCTAGCACTCCAGCTCGTTGGGTGCGCTTGCGTCCGGCTCACCCCGTCGCAGCTCCTCGTAAGCTTCCCGGAGGTCACGGGCTTCGGGAAGTTGCCGGGTCTCCACCGCCTTGACAACCTCCGCCGCTCGCCAATGGTTGGACGGCACCACGCGACCGGACAACATGGCTTGGAGCGCCGCGGCACAGGCTTCGTCGAGGCGATTGGTCACCAGCAACGCCAAGGCCAGGTCAAGGTTCGCAGCGGCGACCCGACGCGGCCATTTCCCGCTACCTTCGCTGGGCTCGAGCCGTGCGATGACCTCACGGGCGTAGCGCTCCGCTGCCGGATCACCGGCCCACGCCAGCGTGGTCGCAACGTAGGCCACCGACTTGTCCGGGTCGTAGCGGTAGTGGTGCTCGGGGTGGTCCGGGCGCTCCAGCGGGGATACGAGCTTGGTGACCCGCTCGATCGCGCTGTAGGTCTCACGGGGTTGGCGCAACCGCGCCCATGCCCGGCCTTCTTGGGCGGTGGCCTGGATGGCGACCGAGCTACCGGAGGGAGCCAGCTCTTGCGCCGCCCGGGACAGCTCCAAGGCGCGTCGGTAGTTGCCTTCGGTCAACACTCGCCAGGCTTCCGTCTCGAAGCACCAGGCACGGACCTCGTCGTGTCCGGCCTGCTGCGCCAAGCTCGCCGCCGTTCGCAGGCGGGCGGTCGCGGCGGCCGACCGGTTCAGGTCAACGTGGACGGTGGCGGCCAACAGCGACAGCCAGCCTCCGACCACGACCAGCCGTTTCCGCTCGGAGAGCGTCATGCGGCCGTCCATGAGGGTGCTGATGTATGCCAGGTGGTGGCGCAGTCGCACCAGCAGCTCGGCCGGAGGCGTGACCGGGTAGGCCGTGGCCAGCTCGTCGAAGGCCAGCTCCAGGCGGGTCAGCGTCTCATCGCCCACATCGCTGGCGGCCACGCGACGCGCCAACTCGATGGCCGCCATCTCGTCATCCAGACCTGCCGGTGACATGCCCCATCCGGTCAGCGGCGTACTACGCAGGCCGTCCGCCTTCGCGCGTATCGCGGCCAACTCGTTCGCACGCACGTCTGCTTCGCACTCACGCTTGGTGGTCTCAAGCTGGCGATAGGCGGCAACAAGCTGTCCGCCGGATTCGGTGAGCTGGTCAGCGGTCTGCCAGAACGCCTCGTCAGCGCGGGCACGGCCCTTCTCGACGTGGGACACGGTGGTGCGGTCGACGTAGGCGGCCGTCGCAAGCTGTCCTTGCGTGATATCCGCCGCCTTGCGGAACGTGGCCAGGCGTTCCCCGAGGGCGCGCCGTAGCTCCGTGATCTCCACCGGTTCCCGAGCCATCTGTGCCACGTTTCTCAGTGTCGCCGTTTCAGCACTGGATACCAGCGTAACCGCAGGTGATGACCCATGTGGCAACGGTGCGCACCCCGTTCCGCACACCTGTTGTCCCGGGGTTTCGTGATCATAAGCACCTGACATGCGGGGGTAGCAGCGAGTGATCAAGATCGTGAGGGAGCATGCCTTGGCTGAACGGGTGGCAGCGCTGGCAGCGCTGGCGGTAGCGCTGCACGGCCGGGCTGGGCGGCGAGAACGGGAGGGTGACCCACGACTCGCAACATCAACCAATCGCATTGCGACCGACGCAAGAGAAAAGTGATCGAACGTCCCGGTCGCGGCATCGCCTACTCGGACGAAACCGTGATCGACCGGGACCGCAAAGGGATCCTGTGGCGCCGCATGACCTCGCAACCAGGGCAAGACCGACCACGGTTCGGCGAGGTCCACCCGCTACGGCAACGACGGGCCATGCTGCGAATGTTGTGCCAGGTCTGCGCCGGCCCGGCTGGCCGTATTGACGACGGCATCCTGTGGTTGCTCAAGGACCATCGGGACGACTGGCCCAGTTGGCCAGAGAACTTGGGGGTCACCGAGCCACCGGTCTGCCTGCCTTGCCTTCGCACATCGCTGCGTCTCTGCCCGGCGCTACGCAAGGGGGCGGCCGCGATTCGGGTTCGCCGGTTCCCACTCGCAGGTGTTCGCGGCGCGCTCTACCAAAGCGGTCGGCCTTCTCCTGTCGTTACGGGCGATGCGAACATCGCCTTTGAAGATCCAGCTATTCATTGGGTCCGGGCCACCAACCTGCTCCGCGAACTGCATGACTGCACGATCCTCCCGTTGGAGAAGCTATGCCCAAGATCAAGCGGGAGTTGATCCGCACCTGGCTCGAAGACCCCAACTGGTCGATCGGAAGGCTGGCCAAAGAATGCAGCGTCATAGGTGGGACAACTTCCCTGAAGGAACGGTGCGCAACGTTGTCAACGGCATTGAACCGATGCGACCGGGGCGAATCAAGGTCATCTGCCGGGTACTGGCCAAGTATGGGGACGGCATTCCGTATGAGGAACTGATCGTTCCGATGCCGTCAGATCGATGACATGCCGAACCCGCGAGTCCGAGGTTGTCCACAGGTTCGTTCGGCGCACGCCGTTTCTGTCGGTGCGCATCCGTAGAGTGGAAAGCGGGGGGCCCCCGCGGGTCCGGGGGTTGTCCACAGGCCCGCACGGCGCGGGCAGTTCGTCGGCGGGCAGGTTGTCGGCGGGCAGGTTCTGTCGGTGGTGTGCGGCGCGACGGCCCGCGAGTCGCCGGCGGGACTCGCGGGCCGTCGGGCCGGGTACCGCTAGCCGCAGCGTTCGAGGATCAGCTCGCGCACCCGCTTGGCGTCCGCCTGGCCCTTGGTGGCCTTCATCACCGCGCCCACGATCGCGCCCGCGGCCTGAACCTTGCCGCCACGGATCTTGTCCGCGACGTCCGGCTGGGCGGCCAGCGCCTCGTCGATCGCCGCGTACAGCGCGGTGTCGTCGGAGACCACCGCCAGCCCACGCGCCGCGACGACCTCGTCGGGCTCGCCCTCGCCGGCCAGCACGCCGTCGACGACCCCCCGGGCGAGCTTGTTGGTCAACGCCCCCTCGGACACCAGCGCCGCGACCCGGGCCACCTGCGCCGGGGTGATCGGCAGCTCCGGCAACTCCGCGCCGCGGGAGTTGGCCTCCTGGCACAGGTAGTTGACCCACCAGGCACGGGCCTCCGCCGGCGGCGCCCCGGCGTCCACCGTGGCCGCGACGAGGTCGATGGCGCCGGCGTTGACCAGGTCGCGCAGCTCCAGATCGGACAGGCCCCAGTCGGCCTGGACGCGCTTGCGGCGCTCCGCCGGCATCTCCGGCAGCGTGGCGCGCAGCTTCTCGACCCACTCCGGCGCTGGCTCGATCGGCACGAGGTCGGGCTCCGGGAAGTACCGGTAGTCCTCCGAGGTCTCCTTGCGCCTGCCGGCCGACGTGGTGCCGGTGGCCTCCTGGAAGTGCCGGGTCTCCTGAACGATCTCGCCGCCGGCCACGAGCACCGCCGCCTGCCGGGTCATCTCGTAGCGCACCGCACGCTCGACGCTGCGCAGCGAGTTGACGTTCTTGGTCTCGGTGCGGGTGCCGAACACGGTCGTGCCGCGCGGCATCAGCGACACGTTCGCGTCGCAGCGCAGCGAGCCCTGGTCCATCCGCACGTCCGACACGTCCAGCGCCCGCAGCAGGGCGCGCAGCACCGTGACGTACGCGCGGGCGACCTCCGGCGCGCGGGCGCCGGTGCCGACGACGGGCTTGGTGACGATCTCGACCAGCGGCACACCGGCCCGGTTGTAGTCCAGCAGCGAGTGGTCGGCGCCGTGGATGCGTCCGGTGGCGCCGCCGACGTGCAGCGACTTGCCGGTGTCCTCCTCCATGTGCGCGCGCTCGATCTCGACGGTGACCACCGTGCCGTCGGCGAGCTCCACGTCCAGCTTGCCGTTGAACGCGATGGGCTCGTCGTACTGCGAGGTCTGGAAGTTCTTCGGCATGTCCGGGTAGAAGTAGTTCTTCCGCGCGAACCGGCACCACGGCGCGATCTCGCAGCCGAGCGCCAGCCCGATCCGGATCGCCGACTCGACCGCCGTGCGGTTGATCACCGGCAGCGAGCCGGGCAGCCCCAGGCAGGTCGGGCAGACCTGGGTGTTCGGCTCGGCGCCGAACTCGGTCGGGCAGCCGCAGAACATCTTGGTGTGTGTGGACAGCTCGACGTGCACCTCGAGCCCGAGCACCGGGTCGAAGCGCTCGAGCACCTCGCCGTAGTCGAGGACGTCCGAAGTGGACAGTGACGTTGGCCCGGTCATCGTGCGACCTCCAGCTGGGGAACCCGGTTGATCAGCGGACCGCCCTGGGCGGTGTTCCGGGCGACCTCGTAGGCGGCGGCCACCCGGTACATCCGCTGCTCCTGCAGCGCGGGGGCCATCACCTGCAGGCCGACCGGCAGACCGTCCTCATCGGACAGCCCGCACGGCACGCTCATGGCGGGGGTGCCGGCGAGGTTCGCCGGGATCGTGCACAGGTCCGCGCGGTACATGGCCACCGGGTCGTCGACGCGCTCGCCGATGCGGAACGCGGTGGTGGGCGTGGTGGGCGACACGAGCACGTCCACGTCGGCGAACGCGGCCTCGAAGTCGCGGGTGATCAGCGTGCGCACCTTCTGCGCCTGGCCGTAGTAGGCGTCGTAGTAGCCCGACGACAGCGCGTAAGTGCCGATCATGATGCGCCGCTTGACCTCCTCGCCGAAGCCGGCCTCCCGGGTGAGCGCCATGACCTGCTCGGCGCTGTTGCCGTTCTCGTCGCCGACCCGCAGGCCGTAGCGCATCGCGTCGAACCGGGCCAGGTTCGACGAGGCTTCGCTGGGCGCGATCAGGTAGTACGCGGCCAGCCCGTAGTCGAAGTGCGGGCAGGACACCTCGACGATGTCCGCGCCGAGCTGGCGCAGCGTGTCGACCGCGAGCCGGAACGCGTTGGTGACACCCGCCTGGTACCACTCGCCGGCGAACTCGCGGACCACGCCGACCCGCACGCCGCGCAGGTCGCCGATCGCACCCTCGCGGGTGGCGGCGACCACCGGCGGCACCGGCGCGTCGATGGAGGTGGAGTCGAGCTTGTCGTAGCCGGCGATCACCTCGTGCAGCAACGCCGCGTCGAGCACCGTGCGCGCGCACGGCCCGCCCTGGTCGAGCGAGGACGAGAACGCCACGAGCCCGTACCGGGACACGCCGCCGTAGGTGGGCTTGACGCCGACCGTGCCGGTGACCGAGGCGGGCTGGCGGATGGAGCCACCGGTGTCGGTGCCGATGGCCAGCGGCGCCTCGAACGCGGCGAGCGAGGCCGACGAGCCGCCGCCGGAGCCGCCGGGGATCCGCCCGAGGTCCCACGGGTTGTGCGTGGTGCCGTAGGCGGAGTTCTCGGTGGAGGAGCCCATGGCGAACTCGTCCATGTTGGTCTTGCCGAGGATGACGACGCCGGCCTCGTGGAGCTTGCGGGCAACCGTGGCGTCGTAGGGCGGGACCCAGCCCTCCAGGATCTTGGAGCCGCAGGTGGTGGGGATGCCCTCGGTGGTGAAGACGTCCTTGAGCGCCAGCGGCACACCGGCGAGCGGCGAGACCGGCGGGCGGCCGGCCGCGATCTCCTCGTCGACCGCGCGGGCCGCCGACAGCGCGCCCTCGGTGTTGACGTGCAGGAACGCGTGGACCGTGTGGTCGACGGCGGCGATGCGGTCGAGGTGGGCCTGGGTGACCTCGACCGAGGAGACCTTGCCGGCGTGGATCTCGGCGGCCAGCTCGGCCGCCGTCATGCGGGTGAGCTCACCCTGTGTCAATGATTCGCTCGCAAGCTCGCTCATGCTTCCTCCTCCAGGATGCGCGGCACGCGGAACCGGCCGTCCTCGACCGCCGGCGCGCCGGCCAGGGCCTGCTGCTGGGTGAGGCCCGGGCGGGGGAGGTCGTCGCGGAAGACGTTGGTGAGCCGCACGGCGTGCGACGTGGGCGGGATGTCCTGGGCCGCGACCTCGCCGACGCTGGCCACCGACTGGAGGATGACGTCCAGCTGGCCGGCGAACTTGTCCAGTTCGTCCTCGGTGACAGCCAGTCTGGCCAGGCGGGCGAGGTGGGCGACCTCCTCGCGCGAGATGTTGGGCACTGAGCGAACTCCCCTACGTGCGAATTTCTCGGGTTGACTTGATGCCGAAGTCTATTTCCAGCGCCCGCCGCGTCCCGAACGGGTTATCGAGGTGGCAAGCTGGTCACAGGCTCGCCGATCCCGTGGTGTGGACGGCTGCTGTGGACGCATCCTGGCGTCTGCGACAATCGTCGGCCGGCACGAGATCGACCGCGGCGGAGAGGCGCCGTGGTCAACACCAACCGCAGGAGGCGTTCGCCTTGTCCTTCCTGATCCGGGTGCAGTTGCCGGACCGCCCGGGAGCTCTCGGAGCGGTGGCGACCGCGCTGGGCGGCATCGGGGCCGACATCCTGAGCGTGGACGTGGTGGAACGGACCTCCGGCATGGCGATCGACGATCTCGTCGTGGAGCTGCCGAAGGGCCGGCTGCCGGACGTGCTCATCACCGCCGCCGAGTCGGTGGAGGACGTCGAGGTCGACGCGGTGCGGCCGTACGCCGGGGTGCTCGACACCCACCGGGAGCTCGAGCTGGTGGAGGAGGTTGCCGAGCAGCCGGACGAGGGGCTCGCCATCTTCACCGAGGGCGTGCCGCGGATCATCCGGGCCGGGTGGGCGCTGGTCGTCGGGCCGGCCGAGGGGGGCGCGAGGACGCTCACCGCCAGCACCGCGGCACCGCAGCTGAAGACGCTCGACCTGCCGTGGCTGCCGCTCGCCCGCGCCACGATCCTCGACGGCGAGGCGAGCTGGGTTCCGGAGACGTGGCGGGAGCTCGGGACGGAGCTGGCCGCCACCCCGCTGGGCAAGCCGGACCGGGTGCTGCTCGTCGGGCGGCCGGGTGGGCCGATGTTCCGCGCCGCCGAGGTGGCACGGCTCGCGCACCTGGCCGGGATCATCGCGGTCGTGCTGTCCGGCTGAGCACCAGGACCGCCGCCGCCACCGCCAGCACGATCGCGCCCGCGACCTGCCCGGAGGGCCCGAGGATCTTCGCCGGGTCGGCGTGCCCGTCGGCGCCGATCCGGGCGAGGTGCAGCGAGGCGTGGACCCCGACGGCCGCGGCCGTGGCGAGCGCGCCGAACGCCGGCAGGTCCCCGTGCCGGCGCGCCGCGGTGCCGACTGTGGCGGCCACCGCGGCCATGACGAGGAACAGGTAGACCCAGGCGAGCGCCTCGGTCGGCCGGTCGGCGACGACCAGGGCGACCATCGCCACCGCCGCCGCGAGCGCCGGGGCGGGCGCGGGCAGCCGGCCGGCCAGTGCCGCGCCACCCAGAGCCCCGGCGAGGGCGAGCGGCCACGCGTACCAGACCGAGCCGGCGACGCCGTCCCGGATGACGACGAGCAGCACCACGGGCGCGGCGAGCACCGCCCCGGTGGCGGCCACCGCGAGGGTCGCGCGCGCCCCGGCCGGACCGGCGGCCGCGAGCGCCCCGCCGAGGACGACGAGGCCGGCGA
>NZ_WHTD01000220.1 GCF_009379765.1 Actinophytocola sp.
GTCCGCGGCTACCAGCCGGGCCGGTTCTCGTTCAACGTCAAGGGCGGCCGGTGCGAGGCGTGCGCGGGCGACGGCACCATCAAGATCGAGATGAACTTCCTGCCGGACGTGTATGTGCCGTGCGAGGTGTGCAAGGGCGCGCGGTACAACCGGGAGACGTTGGAGGTGCACTACAAGGGCAAGACCGTGTCCGAGGTGCTGGACATGCCGATCGAGGAGGCCGAGCAGTTCTTCGAGCCGATCCGCGCGATCCACCGGCACCTCAGGACCCTGGTCGACGTCGGCCTGGGCTACGTCCGGCTCGGGCAGCCGGCGCCGACCCTGTCCGGCGGCGAGGCGCAGCGCGTGAAGCTGGCGAGCGAGCTGCAGAAGCGCTCGACCGGGAAGACGGTCTACGTGCTCGACGAGCCGACCACCGGCTTGCACTTCGAGGACATCCGGAAGCTGATCGGCGTCATCAACGGGTTGGTGGACAAGGGCAACACCGTCATCGTCATCGAGCACAACCTGGACGTGATCAAGACGTCCGACTGGATCGTCGACATGGGGCCGGAGGGCGGCTCGGGTGGCGGACTCATCATCGCCGAGGGCACCCCCGAGGACATCGCGGACATCGAGGAGAGCTACACCGGCCAGTTCCTTCGCCACGTACTGTGATGTTTGGCTCGCTCCGCTCGCTGGTTCGTGGGCCTGTTTCCGGTGTCTTCCCTCCTGCGCTGCTCACTCACTCGTGCCTCGCGCGGTCGGTCATGCGTTGAGGCGGTAGGACACGTGGGTCCGCTCCTCGGACTTGTCCCACAACGCCTTTGCCACCTTGGGGTCTCGCGCGGCTCGGACGCTGCCGACCACCTTTGGGTAGCCGCGTTGGCCCATGAAGCCGCCTGGGCCGGCGAAGCTGCCGGGTTCGATGTCCGCGGTCGCCGCGTACAACGTTGGCAACGCGCCCATTGCGGCGCTCTGGGCTATCAGGCGGTTGCCCAGGGACATGATGTTGTCCATGAACGTTTCCGTGTGGGACTGGAGGTTCGTCGAGGCGTAGCCGGGGTGGGCTGAGTACGCCGTCAGCTTCGAGCCCGCGGCCTTCAGGCGGTTCGTCAGCTCGAACGTGAACAGCAGGTTCGCCAGCTTCGACTGGGCGTAGGCCGGCCAGCGCATGTACCCGCGGCTCTCCCGGTTGAGGTCGTCCAGGTTGATGCGCCCGACCCCGTGCACGCTGCTCGACAGCGTCACCACGCGGTCCTTCAGCTTCGGCAGCAGCAGGCCCGTCAACGCGAAGTGGCCCAGATGGTTGGTGCCGAACTGCATCTCGAAGCCGTCGGCCGTGCGGCGGTGGGGGACGGCCATCACGCCGGCGTTGTTGATCAGCAGGTCGACGTCCTCCGTCACGCTCTCGGCGAAGGTGCGGATCGACGCCAGGTTCGCCAGGTCCAGAGCGCGGACCTCGACCGTGCCCGGCATGGTCGCCGCGGCCCGCCTGCCCTTCTCGATGTCCCGGCAGGCCAGGATCACCCGCCCGCCAGCCTTGGCCAGCGCGCGTGCGGTGACCAGGCCGAGCCCGCTGTTGGCGCCCGTCACGACCGCCGTGCGGCCGGTCTGGTCAGGGATGTCCGCCGCCGTCCACTTAGCCATGATCAGCACTCTAACGTCGGCATACTCGATGTGTGTCGCTCAACGACTACCGGTTCCGCGACGTCTGGTCGGTCTCGGTCGCCACCTCGCGGGTCTTCGACGCGCTCGTCGACCTGCTCAACTGGCCCCTGTGGTGGCCGGACGTCCGATCCGTCCGGCAGGTCGACGACGACACCGCCGAGCTCGTCTGCCGGTCGACGCTGCCCTACGCGCTCACCTTCCGGGTGCACCGGGCCGAGCAGGACGCGGGCGCCGGGCGCCTGCGGGTGGACCTGACCGGGGACCTCGAGGGCTACACCGTCGCGGTCGTCGGGCGGCACGCGGCCGGAGCGCGGTTGGCGATCGACCAGCGGGTCGTGGTCAACAAACCACTGCTACGGACGTTCGCGCCGGTCGCGCGGCCACTCTTCCAGGTCAACCACGCGCTGATGATGCGCCGGGGACAGCGAGGGCTGCGCGGATACCTGGTGCCAGGAGCTGAGCACCGCCCGGACGTCGGCGCGTAGGCGGTCCGTCAGCTTCCCGGTCGGTGCGAGCGCCCAGTCGAGCTGGGCGCCGTGCGCGAGGGCGGCGATGACGCGCGCGGCGCGGGCCGGTGGAGGAGCGCCGGCGAACGCGGCGGACGCCAGCAGGGACCGGAGGACCTCGCGGACCTTCGCCCGCAGCTCGCCGAGGCCGTCGCGCAGGGCCGGGTCGCTCATGTCGATCCCCAGCTGCGCCAGGTGGTTGGTCGTGGTCCGCGGGTCGGCCACGCCCTCCGCGGTGACCAGGACCGCGGCCAGGATCGCGTCGGTCGGGTCCCGGTGGCGAGCGGCCGCCGCCCGCATGCGCTCCTCCACCCCGGCGGCCGCCTCGGTCATCATCGCCAGCAGCAGACCGTGCTTCGAGCCGAACCGGCCGGAGACCGTGCCGACCGCGATTCCCGCCTCGGCCGCGACCTGGGCCAGGGTGAAACCCGGGCCGTACCGGCCGATCGCGCGGCCGCACGCGGCCATCAGCTCGTCGTCGGAGATCTTGCGCGGGCGGCCCACCGAGTTATTGAACCATGGATCGGAAACTCGGCGTAGTATCCGAACCATCGTTCGGAAAGGGAGCACGATGGCCACCTGGCAGGAGATCGAGAAGGACGCACCGGAGTTCGCCGAGCGCGTGCGGGGGGTGTTCGGGTCCGGCACGAACAAGACCATCGCCACGTTGCGCGCGGACGGGTCCCCGCGGATCAGCGCCTCCGAGCTCGAGTTCACCGACACCGACGTGACGCTCGGCATGATGGGCGGCTCGCTGAAGCTGCGCGATGTCCGGCGGGACAACCGGATCGCCGTGCACAGCCCGACGATCGAGCCGCCCGAGGACGGCGCCTGGGCGGGCGACGCGAAGATGGCCGGCCGGCTCGTCGAGGTCCCGGCACCACCGGACTCCCCGCACGTGGGTGCCGGCTTCTTCCGGATCGACATCACCGAGGTCGCCCTGACCTACCTCGGCGACCCGGCCGACCATCTCGTCATCGAGTCCTGGCACCCCGGGCACGGCCACCGCCGCCGCACCCGGACCTGACCCACCTCTACGACCGCTTGGTCGAGTCCTCGATCTCGGCGGGGGACCGCGCGTCGGCCGCGTCGCCGTCGCGGTCGGCCGCCGGTTCCGGCCCGACGCGGTGGTCGTCGAGCATGGTGGCCTCGTCGAACGGGTCCTGGCCGGACAGCACGCGGTCGGCCTGGTCGCGGTCGAACTCCTTGGTCCACGTCCCCACCAGCACGGTGGCGACCGAGTTGCCGGCGAAGTTCGTGAGCGCCCGCGCCTCGGACATGAACCGGTCGATGCCGACGATCAACCCGACCCCGTCGACCAGCTCCGGCCGGTGCGTGGACAGCCCGCCGGCGAGCGTGGCGAGACCCGCGCCGGTGACCCCGGCCGCGCCCTTCGACGCGATGATCATGAACACCAGCAGCGAGATCTGCTCGCCGAAGGTCAGCGGCGCGTTCATGGCCTCGGCGATGAACAGCGTCGCCATCGTGAGGTAGATGGCCGTGCCGTCGAGGTTGAACGAGTAGCCGGTCGGCACGGTGATGCCGACGACCGGCTTGCTCACCCCGAGGTGCTCCATCTTCGCGATCAGCCGTGGCAGGGCCACCTCGGACGACGACGTCGACAGGATCAGCAGGAACTCCCGGCCGAGATAGCGGAACAGCGACAGGATGTTCATCCGCGCGATCGTCCACAGCAGCACGCTGAGCACGCCGAACACGAACAGCAGACACGTGATGTAGAAACCGGCCATGAGCACGGCGAGGCTCTTCAACGCGTCGACCCCGGTCTCGCCGACCACCGCCGCGATGGCGCCGAACGCGCCGATCGGGGCCATCCACATGATCATCGCGAGGATGCGGAACACCAGTCGCTGGATGTGCCCGATGCCTCGCAGGATCGGTTCGCCCTTGCTCCGCAACGCCTGCAGCGCGAACCCGGTGAGCACCGCGATGAGCAGCGTCTGCAGCACGGAGCCCTCGGTGAAGGCGGAAACCAGCGTGGTGGGGATGATGCCGAGCAGGAAGTCGACGGTGCTCACGCTCTCCGCGACCTGCTCCTGGCCCTCGCCACGGACGGTCTCGGTGAGCTGCAGCCCGTCGCCGGGATGCAGGATGTTGCCGACGATCAACCCGATGATCAACGCGACCGTCGACATGACCAGGAAGTAGCCGATGGCCAGCGTGCCGACCCGGCCGACCTTGGCCGCCTTGGCGACCGAGCCGACCCCGAGCACGATCGTGCAGAAGATGATCGGACTGATCATCATCTTGATGAGGTTGACGAAGCCCGTGCCCAGCGGCTTCAGCTCCTTGCCGAGCTCGGGCCAGGCCAGGCCGACCAGGATGCCCAGGGCGACGGCCACGATCACCGCGATGTACAGGACGTGGGTGCGATCCCGGCGACGGGTGGGCGGCGTAGCGGTGTCGGACACGGGGGCCTCCTCGGCACCGGCGGCGGGCCGGCTGTGACGACAGCAGTGCGGAACGTGGTCAAATTGTCAGGAGCGCTATGACCTGCGTCACGCTTCTGTTCATTTCGTTCGCGAGGGTTGGTCCGAATGCCGCTCACTTTGTGTGGCGGGTCACACTATGCACATGAGACGGGGCGGTCGCCTGGGACGGTGGAGCCTGGCCGGGCAGCTGCTCGTGCTGCAGGTGACCGTCGTCGGCCTGCTCGCTATCGTCGGCGCCGTGCTGGCGTACCTGGACGTCGCGGACCGCACCGAGGACTCCACCCGGGACGAGGTCGTCTCGGTCGCCCTCACCATCGCCGACTCGCCGGTCGTCGTCGACGCCGTCAGGACGCCCGACCCGAGCGCGCGCCTGCAGCCGTTCGCGGAACGGGTCCGGCACGACACCGGCGTCGACTTCATCACGATCATGGACCCGTCCGGCAGGCGGTACACCCACCCGAACCCCGCGCGGATCGGCGAGCAGTTCATCGGCCACACCGCGGAGGCGTTGAAGGGCCGGACGTTCACCGAGACCTACACCGGCACGCTGGGCCCGTCGGTACGCGCGGTCGTGCCGGTGTTCGGCGCGGGCCACGAGATCGTCGCGCTGGTGAGCGTCGGCATCACCCTCGACGCGATCGCCGGTCAGGTGCGCGACCGGGTCGCGCCCATGGCGATCATCGCGCTCGTCGTGCTCGCGGGCGGCATGGCGTGCATGTGGCTGGTGAACCGCAGGCTCGCGCGGCAGACCCACGGCCTCGGCCCTGCGGAGCTCGGTCGGCGGATCGAGCACCACGAGGCGATCCTGCACACCGTCCGTGAGGGCCTGCTGCTGATCGACCCGGACGGCCGGGTGACGTTGTGCAACGACGGAGCCCGCGAGCTGCTCGACCTCACCGGCGAGGTCGAGGGCCGGACCGTCGCCGACCTCGGCCTGCCGGCGACCATGATCGAGAGCCTCGCGCCGGGGCGGGTCACCCGCGACGAGATCCAGCTGACCGAGCGCCGGGTGCTCGTCGTCAACTCCGCGCCGGTGCGTTCCGGCGACCACACCGACGGCACGGTCGTGACCCTGCGCGACCACACCGAGCTGGAGGCGCTCACGGGCGAGCTCGCCTCGGTGCGCGGGTTCACCGAGTCGCTGCGCTCCCAGGCGCACGAGGCCGCCAACCGGCTGCACACCGTGGTGTCGCTGGTCGAGCTCGGCCGGACCACCGAGGCCGTCGAGTTCGCCACCGCCGAGCTGGTGCTGGCCCAGCAGCTGACCGACCGGGTCGTCGGCGCCGTGACCGAGCCGGTGCTCGCCGCGCTGCTGCTCGGCAAGGCGGCCCAGGCCAACGAGCGCGGCGCGGAGCTGGTGATCACGCCGGAGACCGAGATCGATGACGTGGTGCTCGGCGGCGACCAGGCCACCGCCCGCGACGTCGTCACGATCCTCGGCAACCTCATCGACAACGCGATCGAGGCCGCGCTGGAGGGCGCCGCCACCGCGCCGCGGGTGTACGTCACCGCCCGGACCGAGGCGGGGGAGCTGATCCTGCTCGTCGCCGACACCGGGCCGGGCCTGGCCCCCGAGACGGTGCCGGACGCGTTCCACCGCGGCTGGTCGACCAAGCCCGACCCGGGTCGCGGGCTCGGGCTCGGGCTCGTGTGGCAGGCGGTGCGGCGCAACCGCGGCACGATCGACGTGGGTGACGGGCCGGCCGGCGGCGCGGTGTTCACGGTCCGGCTGCCGACCGGCCGGGTGATGACGGAGGCGCGGCCGTGAGCGGGAGTGAGGGAGCGTTCGCTGTCTGGACGCGTGAGCGGGAGTGACGGAGCGTTCGCTGTCTGGACGTAGGAGAAGCGCAGGCGCGTCAGCGCCGAGCATCGCACGGAGCGAGTCATTGGACGGCGGGGCAGCGAGTAGCGGAGGAACGAAGCGAACCATCCAACACCGTGAGCGGAGCGAACCATTCAACAGGGGAGCGAGCCCATCAACCCGGCGATCAACGTCCTGGTGGTCGAGGACGACCCGGTCGCCGCGGAAGCGCACCGGCTCTACGTCGAGCGGGTGCCCGGCTTTACGGTCGCCGGCGTGGTCCACTCGGCGGCGGAGGCGCAACGCGCGCTGCGTCCCGCCGTCGACCTGCTGCTGCTCGACCAGTACCTGCCCGACGGCAACGGGCTGGAGCTCTGCCGGAACCTTCGGGCCGCCGGGCATCTCGTCGACGTGATGATGGTGACCTCCGCCCGCGATCTCGTGGTCGTGCGTGCCGCGGTGTCCACCGGGGTCGTGCAGTACCTGCTCAAGCCGTTCACCTTCGCCACCCTGCGCGACAAGCTCGAGCGCTACGCCCGGTTCCGGCGTGGCGTGGACGGGGCCGCCGTCGCCGACCAGACCGAGGTGGACCACCTGTTCGCCACCCTGCGCGGCACCGACACCGCGCTGCCCAAGGGCATGAGCGGTGCGACGCTCGACGCGGTGGTCGCGGTGCTGCGCCAGTCGGCCGAGGGCCTGTCCGCGGGCGCGGCCGGCGACCTGCTCGGCATGTCCAGGGTGACCGCACGGCGTTACCTGGAGTACTTGGCGGACAACGGGTTGGCGGTGCGGCATCCGCAGTACGGTCAGGTCGGGCGGCCCGAGCTCCGCTACCAGTGGGCCCCGGCACAAAACGGGCGAGAAACGCGTTCTGCTAACCTGTAGGACGCGACCAGCCTCGTGCGAACGAGGCCGCGAAGTGGAGCCCCGCTCCCACCCGAGTCACCGGTCCGATTCCAGACGGTGTCCGGGTTCCGGTCGCCGCGACTTGGCGTCGGCTCGTCCGGTGCCAGTGGCGGTGTCTCGACGTGCATCGTCGAGGATCGGTCGGAAGCGGGCCCCGTGCACTCCAGGTGTGCGGGGTTCGTGCTGTGTGAGGCTTCGGGTCGCAAGCGTCGTGACAACAGAGGATGAGCCGGGCACGGCTCGTTGAAATCGGCCCGAGGAGGCCCCATCAGCTCCGAGACACGTATCAATGACCGCATCCGAGTCCCGGAGGTCCGACTGGTCGGACCGAACGGAGAGCAGGTCGGAATCGTGCGCATCGAGGACGCACTTCGACTGGCTCAGGAGGCGGACCTGGACCTCGTGGAGGTTGCCCCCCAAGCACGACCGCCGGTCTGCAGGCTCATGGACTACGGCAAGTACAAGTACGAGAGCGCGCAGAAGGCGCGGGAGTCCCGCCGAAACCAGCAGCTCACCGTGATCAAGGAGCAGAAGCTCCGCCCGAAGATCGACACGCACGACTACGAGACCAAGAGGGGCCACGTCATTCGGTTCCTCGAGCACGGGAACAAGGTCAAGGTGACGATCATGTTCCGCGGTCGGGAGCAGTCCCGGCCCGAACTTGGCTTCCGGCTGCTGCAGCGGCTGGCCGACGACGTCGCCGATCTCGGCTTCGTCGAGGCGGCGCCCAAGCAGGACGGCCGAAACATGATCATGGTGCTGGCCCCGCACAAGTCGCAGAAGACGCGGCCCAAGGCGAGCGCGGGCACCGACAGCAACTGACAGGGTTCGGACAACACTGCCGGAGCGTCCGGCAAGGACACGGAGCGACACACCGGCGTTCCGGTGGACAAGCGCGAGGATTGACATGCCCAAGAACAAGACCCACTCCGGCACTGCGAAGCGGATCCGGATCACCGGCAAGGGAAAGCTGCGCCGGCAGCAGGCAGGCCTGCGGCACAGGCTGGAGAAGAAGTCCAGCGCGCTGACCCGGCGCCTGTCCGGCACCACCGAGCTGGCCCCCGCGGACACCAAGCGCGTGAAGCGGCTGCTCGGCCGCTGAGCCGGACCCCGTTCCCATGACCACCGGGTGGCCTGGCTGCCGCCCACGAGATCGACAGGATTGAACCGTGGCACGCGTCAAGCGGGCGGTCAACGCCCACAAGAAGCGCCGGACGACCCTCGAGCTGGCCAGTGGCTACCGGGGTCAGCGCTCGCGGCTGTACCGCAAGGCGAAGGAGCAGATGCTCCACTCGCTCAACTACGCCTACCGGGACCGCCGGGCCCGCAAGGGTGACTTCCGGCAGCTGTGGATCACCCGAATCAACGCCGCGGCTCGCCAGAACGGCATGACCTACAACCGGTTCATCCAGGGCCTCAAGGCCGCTGGCGTCGAGGTGGACCGCAAGATCCTCGCCGAGCTCGCGGTCAGCGACCCGAACGCGTTCGCCGCGCTGGTCGACGTCGCTCGGGAGAACGCCGACCCGCAGGGCAAGGCTTCCTGAACACGCGGGTGACCCGACCCGGGGACGGTCCTTTCACGGAACGGACGCCCCGGGTCGCCGCTGCCAGGGCACTGACCCGGCGGGCCGGGCGGCAGAAGGCGGGCCGCTTCCTCGCCGAGGGCGCCCAGGCCGTGCGCGAGGCCCTGCGCTGGGCCGCCGCCGGACGTGGCGTGGTGCACGAGCTCTTCGCCGTCTCCCTGCCCGATGACCTCGCGGCGCTCGCCGCCGAGGCGGGCGTGCCGGTGTCCGCGGTGACCGAGCGTGCCGCCGCGGGGCTCTCCGAGACCGTCACCCCGCAAGGCGTCGTCGCGGTCTGCGACGTCGTCGACGTGCCGCTCGCCGAGGCCCTGGCCGGGACCCCGCGCCTGGTCGCCGTCCTGGTGGGCGTGGCCGACCCCGGCAACGCCGGCACGGTCATCCGGGTGGCCGACGCCGCGGGCGCCGACGCGGTCGTGCTGGCCGGCCATGCTGTCGACCCGCACAACGGCAAGTGCGTCCGCGCGTCGACGGGCAGCCTGTTCCACCTCCCGATCGCCCGGGCCCCGATCCCGGACGTCCTCGACGCGTGCCACGCCGCGCGGCTGCGCCTGGTCGCGGCCGACGGCCACGCGAGCGACGACCTTCACTCGGCCGGCGCCGCACTCGCCGACCCGACCGCGTGGGTGTTCGGCAGCGAGGCGCACGGGCTCCCGGACGACCTCGTCGCCAACCTCGACCACGCCCTGCGGGTGCCGGTCTACGGCGCGGCGGAGAGCCTGAACCTGGCCGCCGCCGCGGCCGTCTGCCTCTACGCCACGGCGTGGCGCCAGCGCGCCGGTTGAATCAGCCGCTCAGCGGAGGTCGTGCGCGGTACATTTGCCGCGCGCAACGACGATGGGGGTGGCGCATGGGTCGGTTCGGCACGTCCTGGCGGATGTTCAAGGCGTCCTGGCACGTCTTGCGGTCGCGCAAGGAGCTCGTGGTGTTCCCGGTGCTCGCCGGGGTCGCGAGCCTGCTCGTCGCGGTCATCTTCCTGACCCCGGCCGTGTTCACGCTCAACGACGACAACGAGCCGACCGCCGGCAGCTACCTGCTTCTCGTCGGCTTCTACCTGGTCTCGGCGTACGTGGCGATCTTCTTCAACGCCGCGCTGATCTCGCAGGCCAACCTCGCGCTGTCCGGCGGCGACCCGAGCGTCACCGGCGGCCTGCGCACGGCCGGCGGGCTGTGGCTGCGGATCCTGCCGTGGGCACTGCTGTCGGCCACCGTCTCGCTGATCCTGCGGGCCATCGAGGAGCGGCTGGGCTTCCTCGGCCGCATCATCATCGGGCTCGTCGGCATGGCGTGGAACCTCGTCACATACCTGGTGCTGCCGGTGCTGGTGCTCGAGGGCACCGGCACGAAGGACTCCGTCCGCCGCTCGGCCGCGATGTTCCGGGGCACCTGGGGCGAGAACGTGCTGGGCAACGCCGGTATCGGGGTGTTCGGCTTCCTGCTGTTCCTGCCGTGCCTCGCGCTCGTCGCGCTGGGTGCCGCGGCCGTTGGCGCCACGCTGTGGGCCTGCGTGATCGTCGCCGTGGTGTGGGGCCTGCTGGTCTCGATCACGGTGGCCGCGCTGTCGGTGATCTACCAGACCGCGCTGTACCGCTACGCCGCCGACGGCGTCGCAGCTCCCGCTTTCGTCGGCGCCGACCTCGGTCACGCCTTCCGCCGGCGCCGCTGACCACGCTCATTTCGAGCGCTACGAGAAACTGCGTGCAGGGCCATTCATCCGATCACCTAGGATCACAGTGCTTGGGGCGAACACAGTCGCACCGTCCCCGGGCAACCCGTCTGGTCACCGTTCCCGGGAGCTGTTCACCCAACATGTCCGCAGCCAACGACTCCTACGATCCCAAGCAGGTCGCGGCCCTCGCGCCGGAGACCCTGCAGGCTGCCGTGGAGCAGGCGCGCAAGGAGCTCTCGGCCGCGGCTGACCTGGATGCGCTGGCCGCGACCAAGCCCCATCACCTCGGGGACAAGGCGCCGCTGCTGGTCGCCCGCCGCGAGATCGGCGCCCTGCCGCCCAAGGCGCGCTCCGAGGCCGGCCAACGGGTCAACGAGGCACAGAAGGTCGTCCGCGAGGCGTTCGACGAGCGCCGCGCGGAGCTCCTCACCGAGCGTGACGAGCGGGTCCTCCGCGAGGAGGGTGTCGACGTCACGCTGCCGTGGGACCGCATCCCGCGCGGCGCCCGGCACCCGATCACCACCATCTCCGAGCGGATCGCCGACGTGTTCGTCGGCATGGGCTACGAGATCGCCGAAGGCCCCGAGCTCGAGACCGAGTGGTTCAACTTCGACGCGCTGAACTTCAAGAAGGACCACCCGGCGCGGTCGATGCAGGACACGTTCTACGTCGCGCCCGCCGACTCGGGCCTGGTGCTGCGCACGCACACCTCGCCGGTGCAGATCCGGGCGCTGCTGGAGCGTGATCTGCCGGTGTACGTGGTGTGCCCCGGCCGCACGTTCCGCACCGACGAGCTGGACTCCACCCACACCCCGGTGTTCCACCAGGTCGAAGGCCTGGCCGTGGACAAGGGGCTCACCATGGCGCACCTGAAGGGCACGCTCGACGCGTTAGGCCGCGCGATGTTCGGGGACAAGGCACGGATCCGGCTGCGGCCGTCGTACTTCCCGTTCACCGAGCCGTCCGCCGAGCCGGACGTCTGGTTCGAGGAGAAGAAGGGCGGCCCCGGCTGGGTCGAGTGGGGTGGCTGCGGCATGGTCAACCCCAACGTGCTGCGGGCCTGCGGGATCGACCCCGACGTCTACTCCGGCTTCGCGTTCGGCATGGGCATCGAGCGGACCCTGCAGTTCCGCAACGGCATCCCCGACATGCGGGACATGGTGGAGGGCGACGCCCGGTTCACCGCGCCGTTCGGCACCGAGGCGTTCTGAGCGCCGCCGACCCAGACTGTTCGCAGTAACCGAAAGGAACACCCAGTGCGGGTTCCCGTCAGCTGGCTCACCGAGCACCTCGAGACGGACGAGACGTTCACCGCGGAGCAGCTCGCCGACGCCTTCGTCCGGGTCGGCATCGAGGTCGAGGAGGTCACCCCGCTCGGCCAGGTGACCGGCCCGGTCGTGGTCGGCCGGGTGGCCGAGATCGAGGAGCTCGGCGAGTTCAAGAAGCCGATCCGGTACTGCATGGTCGAGGTCGCCGAGGCCGACGACCACGCCGACCAGGTCGCGGCCGGCTCCACCGAGCCGCGGGTGCGCGGGGTCGTCTGCGGCGCCACCAACTTCGTCGAGGGCGACCTGGTGGTCGTCGCGTTGCCCGGCGCGGTGCTGCCCGGCGGGTTCGCGATCTCCGCGCGGCAGACCTACGGGCACACCAGCGACGGCATGATCTGCTCGCCGCGCGAGCTGGGCCTGGGCGACGAGCACGGCGGCATCCTGGTGCTGCCCAGCGGCGAGGCCGGTGCGGGCGACGACGCGGTGGAGCTGCTCGGGCTGGATGAGTCGGTCATCGAGCTGTCGATCACGCCCGACCGCGGCTACGCGTTCTCCGTGCGTGGTCTCGCCCGGGAGCTGGCCTGCGCGCTGGACCTGCAGTACCGGGACCCGGCGGCCATCGACGTGCCGGCCGCCGAGGGGCACGCGTTCCCGGTCGAGATCGAGGACCCGGAC
>NZ_WHTD01000083.1 GCF_009379765.1 Actinophytocola sp.
GACAGAGCGGTTACAGGAACCGCCGATGCTCCACCCACCACCCCGGGAAGATCAACACGCCACGCCGTGCCTCGATCGACTACCCCGCCACGGTCCTGCCGTCCCGCCCGGCCAGACTCACATCAAAGTGCAAAAGTCGAGTGCCCATCACCCGCCACGATTTCCACGGCGAGTGGAACTACTGCCTACGTCCGCCGACACGCCCGTAAACACCGACCTTATTCTGACGCGAGCCCTAAGTCCCCATGACGGGTGATCAATTCACCGGATCGGGTGGATTTCCGGAGGTAGTTCTGCGGCGACCCGCCAGGGCCAGACCGGCGCCCACGGCCGTGCCGAGCACGACGCTCAGGAACGCCTCGGTCAGCGGCGCGACACCGACGATGATGGGGCCGGCCAGCGCCCCGCGCGCCGACAGCAGCAGGGTGGCCGCGACAGCAATCAGTGCGCCATCGAGTGCGGTGACCAGCGCGGTGAGCGTGGGCAACGGCCGCCCGGCACGGAGGCGTCGTCCGATCGGCCAGGCCGCGGCCACGACGGCGGGCGCGAAATGGTAGGTCGTCGTGGGGTTGCCGGCGGCCAGGGCGAACCAGCCCGCCGCCGCTACGAGCATGACGACGAGCCCGGCCTGCCATGGGCCCTTCGCGAGCGCGACCGTGCCCTCGGTGTCGAGGTCGGCGAGCAATTCAGGTGCGTGCCGGCGGGTGGCGTCGAGTACGTCGGTGGCGCGGGGGTTGACCATCGCGGCGTCGCCCACCACCACGGTCGGCACGGTCTCGTTGCCGCCCGCCACCGCCCGGACCTTGGCCGCGGCGCCCGCGTCCTCCCAGATGTTGATCTTCGTGATGGGCAGACCAACGCGATCGAGGTCGCCGAGCAGCCGCGAACAGTACGGGCAGCCCGGCCGCCAGTACACCGTGACAGCCGAGCGGTCCGCGGTCACGACGCTTTCGCACGCCCGAACAGGCGGCTCCACAGGCCCCCTGCGGGGCGAGGCTCGGGGTGCCCCTCGACGGTGACGTCAGGGTAGAAGGCGACGTGGTTCTTGATCCGCCGGGCCAGCGGGCTCGGATGCGGGTAGTACCAGGCGACGTCGAGGATGTTGCCTCGGTCGGAGGTGAGGTTGTAGTAGCTGGCGAGGCCCTTCCACGGGCACAGTGTTTTGGTCCGGCTCATGGCGAAGTACTCGCTCTTCACCGAGTCCGGAGGAAAGTAGTGGTTTCCTTCGACGCGGACCGTGCGCGGCGCCTCCGCCAGCACGATCCCGTTCCACACGGCACGCAACATCAGTCCATATCACCACCGTTGCGGCAGGCGAGCAGGCCAAGTGTCAGCAGGATGACACGGATTACGAAGAGTGTCACCTGGCTGACAGTTCACCGTGATCCCCAGGGCGCGGACACCGTGGCGCTGTCAGGATGGCCATATGGCGCTCTCGAAACTGTCAGCTGCGGCGATGGAGCAGACGATGCGGCTGCTGGGCACCGGCGCCGCGGCTGACCTGGCGATTCGCCAGGCGGCGTGGGTGGCTCGGTGCGTCGGGCGTGGGGACGCGGCGCCCCTCGGGCCCGCCGATGTCGACGCGCTGGCCGCGACGTTGCGCACCCGGTCCTACGAGCGGGGTGCGGTGCTGTTCCACGGCGGCGCGAGCGCGGACGGAGTGTGGATCGTGCAGCGCGGCCGGGTCGAGCTGTCGGTGGGGGCGGGACGGCGGCGTGCGGTGGTGTACGTCCTGCAGCCGGGAGACGTGGACGGCGACATCCAGCACCTGCTCGACATGCCACTGACCTACACGGCGCGCGCTTTGGACGAGGTGACCGCGCTGTCGCTGGACACGACGGCGTTCGAGAAGCTCCTGGCCGAGCATCCGCTGATCGCCCGGCGCTGGCTGTCCAGCGTCGCGCAGCGGCTGGCGACCAGCCAGAGCCGCATCATCGGCCTGCTGGGCCGGTCACTGACCGAACAGGTCGCCCGGCTGCTGCTCGACGAGGCCGTCGACGGCGACGTGCCCCTGCCGCAGCGCACGCTCGCCGCCATGCTCGGCGTGCAGCGGCCCTCGCTGAACAAGATCCTCAAAGAGTTCGAGCGAGCCGGCCTGATCGAGGTGCGCTACGCCGCCATCCACCTGCTCGACCCGGCCACACTGCTCACCATCACCGGAGAAGGGAAACAACCGTGACCTCCACCAGCGTCGATGTGGTCGTGATCGGCATGGGACCCGGCGGCGAGACACTGGCCGGGCAGCTGGCCGAGGCCGGGCTGAGCGTCGTCGGCGCCGACGCCCGGCTCGTCGGCGGCGAACCACCGCGCCATCGAAGACGCCCTCGGCCGGCTGTACTGATCACCGGCCGGAGTCGTGAGCTCCCTTGGCTGGCGGCGCCCCCTCTGTTCGATGTGGACGGTCTCGTTCATGCACCCCTGCTGGTGCGCTGATGTCGGCCTCACCCCTGCCTTGCAAAAGGCGCCTGGGGTATCGCGGTGCGCTGAGCGTCAGCATACTGGGCACCATGGCTGACCCGCAGGCTCCGCCAACGACGTGGATGCAGACGGACTTGGGCCTCACGTTCTTCTGGGATGTTCGCCAGCTCTGGGCCGCTGACCTCCCCGTCGTTCCGATGCAAGTACGGGAGCTGGAGTGGCTTCTCGACAGACCGTTCTGGAACGAGGGTCCCCGCAACTTAGCGCTGCGACCTCGCGATGTTGCGGCAAATCCTGAGCGCTATCGAGCCGATTACGAGCGGGCCACGGCTGCCGACCTGACCTGTCCCATCAATGTCATCCACCTTCGTGGCCGGTGGGTCGCCATGGACGGCCTACACCGCCTGCTAAAGGCTTGGATGTGCGCCCACGAGACGATCTTGGCGAAGCAAGCTCACGAGCAACACATCCCGCTCTTCAGCCGCAAGCCGACAGATCCATCGAACCATCCGTGACCAGCCGTTGGCCAAGCGCCCGGCCGCGACGGCTCGCGCAGGCGATTTTGTCGGCGAGCCGACAGTTGCCGTGCCGTCTAGGCATCGATGCGGTTGAGTCCGTGCCAGGACCGCGGCGTGACGATGCGGCCGACTGTCCATATGCGACAGATTGAGGGCGGGCGAATCGGCCTGATCGTTCAGGCGCCGAGCCGGATGATGCCTTGTTCGAGTGCGAGCGTGACGGCGGCGGTGCGGTCGGTGACGCCCAGTTTGGCGAAGATGTGCAGCAGGTGTGTTTTCACCGTCGCCTCGCTGATCCGCAGCTCCCGGGCGATGTCCTTGTTGGTCATCCCGCGGGCGACCGCGGTGAGCACCTCGATTTCCCGCCCACTCAACGCGGTCGCTCCGGGCGAGCGCATCCTCTCCAGTACCCGGGAAGCGACCAGCGGAGCAAGGACTGTCTCGCCGCGCGCGGCGGCGCGGATCGCGGCGAACAACTGGTCGCGGTGTGCGTCCTTGAGCAGGTAGCCGGTGGCGCCGGCCTCGATGGCACGGGTGATGTCGGCGTCGGTGTGGTACGTGGTGAGCACGAGGATCTTCGCGTGTGGATCGTGTGCGCGGATTCGCGCTATCGCGGTGGCCCCGTCGACCTGCGGCATCTGCAGGTCCATCAGCACCACGTCGGGCCGCTGCGCGGGCACGAGTTCGACTGCCTGGGCTCCGGTCGCGGCCTCACCGACGACCTCGATGTCGGACTGGGTGCCCAGCACGGCCCGGAGACCGTCCCGGACCACGGGATGGTCGTCGGCGATCAGCACCCGGATGTGGCCGGTCACGATGCTCGTCTCGTTCCCGAGGTGCTGGCCGGATTCTCGGCCGGTCGCGGCGAGGCTGGCACGGTGGCAACCACGGTGGTGCCTTCGCCGGGGACGGTTTCCACCAGCAGCGTGCCGCCGAGGGCTTCGACCCGTTCGCGCATGCTAACCAGCCCGAGGTGCCCGGTCGGGTTCGTCCGGTGCGGGTAGGTGGGGTCGAAACCGGTGCCGTCGTCGTGGACATCCAGTACGACCGCATCGTCCATATAGGACAGCGTGACGTCGGCCCGGTCGGCGTGAGCGTGCTTGCGGACGTTCGCGAGTGCCTCCCGCGCGACCCGGAGCAGGGCGGTATGGGCGGTCGTGTCCAGCGGCAAGGGTGTCCCGGTGACCACGGCTTCGGCCGCCATCCCGGTCTCCTCGCGCAGCCGATCGACGAGGCGGCGCAGCGCGTTGGGCAGCCCGGCGGCGTCGACATCACTGGAACGCAACGCCCACACCACCTGACGGCTGTCGATCAGGCTTTCACGGGCGGTGCGCAACGCCTGTTCCACCGGCCGCCGAGCCGGGTCATCGGCGGGTAACGTCGCGTCGGCCGCCTCCAACAGCAGCACCATGCTCGCGAATCCCTGGGCCAAGGTGTCGTGGATGTCGCGAGCCAGGCGTTGCCGTTCCTCGGCGATGCCGGCCTCGCGCTGCGCCGCGGCAAGGTCGTCCTGGGCGGCCCGCAGCTGATCGAGCAGCCATTTCCGCTCGGCGCTGACCCTCACCAGTGAGCTGACGTAGCCGACCGCGACCGCCCCGCCGCCGGCGATGAGCAGCGCGATGACGATGTCCGACCAGGTCAGGGCGTCCGCGGCGGCGAACCGCTGCCAGAGCCAACCCCCACTGCACAGGCCCACGACGGCGAAGCCGACCCGCCTGCTCTCCATGCAGAACGGCGCGAACACATTCAATCCCAGCAGCAGGAACGAGCCGTCCACCACCAGCAGCGCCAGCCACACCGCGCCGGCACCCGCGAGGTACACCGCCCGCGGCGCCGAGGTCGAACCGAACCTGAGCCAGCCGGTGTACCAGCAGGCCAGCAGCGCGACCAGCAGCAGCGGCAGCAGTACATCGCGGCCCGAGGACGCCCGGTCGGCCAGCGGAGCGGCGGTGGCCAGTATCAGCCAGGAGTAGAAGAAGACGTGCTGCCAGCGCCGCCACGCCCGCTCGCTGGCCCCTGTTCGCGTGCTCATGGCCGATCACCTGCCCGCCGGGAACCCTAGTCGGGCTGAGACGGTTGAGCGCCCGCGTGCCCGCCTCACCGGCCGCGTCGCCACGGCCGGTCCCGTTCCCAGGCGTCCAGCGCACGCAGCCCAGCCAGGCAGAACAGAGGCTTGTCGTCATCGGGTGCACGGCGCCGGCGACGGGCCAGCTCACGGACCACGCCGATCTCGCATCCCGGTGTGCCGACCGCGACCGCGACGAGCAGCGCCAGCGTCACGAACACGGCACCCGTGACATCGAATCCCCACACCAGCCACGTCAGCGGGACAGTCCAGACGTTGCCTTTCCAGACGACGGCGATCGCCGCGGCGGCGACCGCCAGCACCGCGAGGACGGCCAGCGCCCGTTTCCCCCAACCGACCAGATTCGCCAGCTCGTACAGCCCGTATACCAGGGTGGCCGTCATGATCCACAATCCTGGATCGTGCACCGGGTTGGTGCCGGCGAAGATGAACGTCCGGTCCACCCACAGGTCGTAGGTGACCCATCCCAGCGCGACGGCCAGCAGCAGCCGGATGACCCGGCCCACCGGACCCGTGCGCGGCGTCCGGCTGACCCGAGCGGTCTGGTCGCGTCCCGATTCGGTCGACATGACTCCTCCTTGTGTAGCCCTGACCAGCAGTCTGGTGGGGCTGGAGGTCGCCGCGCATCGACTTGGTCACCGATCCTGCGCCACCACCCGGTGGATGGCAGACCCGGCCGTGGCGGCGATCTTGTCAGCGAGCCGACACGGCCGTGCCGTCCAGGCACTGGTGCGGTTGAGTCCACGCGGAACTGTCGTGGGAGTGGCGAGGTGGCGGTCGGGTTGGTGGTCGAGCCCTGCAGGCACACGGGTGCGCAGCTGTGCCCGTGGTGCTCGTGGACGCGGCCGTCCCAAGCCGTCTTGCTGGTGGCGCGGGGCCGCACCGCGCGGACAGGGTTCCCGGTCGCGGCGGTGGTGGGCACGGTGCTGTCGCTGGTGAACCAGGGCACGGTGATCACCGATGGCACGGCAACCGGGAGTACCTGGGTTCGGGTGGTGGTGGTGAACTACGCGGTGCCGGTTATCGTCGCCAGCGTGGGTTACCTCTCCGGGCGTCGGGTTCAGGCGGACACCGTGCCGTGGTGTGGGTACCTCGCCGGTTACCACCGGGACCGGCCGGGTATCACCGAGCTGCTGCTGGAGCCCGCGACGGACCGTCGGCACGAGCGGCCCTACCTGTGGCTGGTGGAGCCGTTGCGCGGTCGGCCGGACCTGATCCTCGACCTCGCGTGCGGCTCGGCGCCCACGCGCGAGCTGCTGCGCGACGAGCGATGGCTCGGCGTCGACACCTCGTCCGGTGAGCTGGCGGTCGCCAAGGCTGCCGGCCGCAGCCCGGTCGTCCGGGCCGGCGCCGATCAGCTTCCGCTCGGTGACCACACCGTCGGCGCGGTGTGCGCGGCCATGGCCCTTCCCGTGCTGACCCCGCTGGACGCCGTCCTGGCCGAGCTGACCCGGGTGCTGCGACCGGGCGGGATACTCGTGGCGCTGGTCCCGTGCCGCTTGGGGCCCGGCCGAGGACTACTGGCCTGGTGGCGGGTGATGCGGGCCTTGGGTATCCCGTCGCCGCCTTGGCCCAACCCGCACGCCCGGGACGGCCTGCCGAAGATCCTGCGCACCTACGGTTTCACCGTCGACAGCAGCCGGCGCCGGGTGTTCTCGCGCGACATCAGCGATCCACACGATGCGGCCCTGATGGTCGACGGGTTGTACCTGCCCGGCATCGAGCTCCACCGGATCGAGGCCGCACGGGCCGCCCTGGCGGCCTGGGCGCGGCCCGGTCGGCGGCTGCCGTTCCCGTTGCGCCGCGTCGTCGCCCACCTCCCTTCCACGGGGTGAGAGGAGAACGTGATGTCCTACCTGCCCTCGCTGCCCGCCGATGCGGCGCTGCTCGACGTGTTCCGGGCCTACCCGGACACCGCCGGGCCGCTGCTCGACTACCACGAGGTCCTGCTGCGCGGGCCCTCCCCGCTGAGCGTCGCCGAACGCGAACTCATCGCCGCCTACGTATCGGGCGTGAACTCCTGCGGCTACTGCCACGGCGTGCACACCGCCACCGCGAGAGCATTCGGCATCGGCGAAGGCACGCTGACCGCACTGCTCGACGACGTCGACACCGCGCCGGTGGACGTACGCCTCAAACCGCTACTGCGCTACGTCGGCAAGCTCACCCGGACCCCGAGCCGGATGACCGAGGCCGACGCCACTGCCGTGTTCGCCGCGGGCTGGGACGAGCGGGCCCTGCACGACGCGGTGTCGGTCTGCGCGCTGTTCAACTTCATGAACCGGCTCGTCGACGGACTCGGGATTACCGCCGGCGCGGACTACTTCAGCGTCTCGGCACAGCGGCTCGCCGACAGCGGCTACGCCGGGCTCAAGAAACTACTCGGCGAAACCCGGTGAGCCCCGAACCGGACAGCCGCGCGGCAACGAACGAGCTCCTCGACGGACTGCGGAAGGGACGATGGCGGCCACCGGCCTTGGTGCGGTTCGCGCGACTCACCACCCGGCGTTCGATCCGGCAAGCCCGGCGTCGGCCCCGCGCACTCGGCGAGGTCACCGTGCTCCACATCGCCTTCCTCCTGTTCGGGAACCAGCACCGTCCTCTGTGGACAGCCACGAGCTGGCTGCTGGCCGCCACCCACCTCGGCATGCTCGAACACCGCCGATCCCTCGGTGTCGCCAACGTCATCACCCTGACCCGGGCGAACCTGCCGGCCCTCGCCGACGGCTGGGCCGCTCCGATCGTCGCGCTCGCCAGTGATCTCGCGGACGGCCGTCTGGCGCGGCGGCTCGGTACTGAATCCGCGTTCGGGTCCGCCGCGGACTCGCTGGCCGACGCGGCGTACTGGGCCTGGTTCGCCTTGCGGCACGAGCCGAGTGCCCGCGTCCGCGCGGCCGCATTGCTGGCCTGGGTGGCGCCCGTCGTCGTGGTCACCACAGCCAGCGTCGGACGCGGCCGGATGGTGGACGCGCCACGCCCGGTCCTCGTCCGGCCGGCCGCGCTGATGCAGGCCGCCATCGCGATCCGCGCCGTCCTCCGGCGACGCACGACGGCGAAGTGACTACCGCACCAGCAGGTAGACCCCGGCGGCGACCAATGCCGCTGCGATCGGGGTCGCGGTCCAGGCAATCGCGAACTCGCGCAGCGTGCGGGAATTGAGTCGGCCCAGCTGGGTGCCCGAGGCGCCGGCGATCGCGCCGGTGGACACGTGCGTGGTGGACATCGGCAGCCCTGCGGAGCCACCGACGGCGACCAGGGCGGCGCTGGTGACGTTCGCGCGAAGCCCCTCGGCGTGGGTCAGCGTCACGACGCCTTCGCCGAGCCGCCGCGCCACGGGAATCCCGACCGCCACCGCCCCGGCACCCATCGCGGCAGCCACCAGGAAGGTGATTCCGGTGGTGGTCATGCCCGCGGGGACGAGTGCGAAGGCGCCGATGGCGACCAGCTTCGGCGTGTCGTTGAGTCCCCGAGCCGCGCCGACCGCGCCGGCCGAGAGCCAGTGCGTGGCCGTGAGCACCGCGGGTTTCGGCCGAATCGGAGGCATGGGCGGGAGGCCGCCGTAGAACCGCTCCGTGGCCACCGGCAGGTCTGGAGTTCGGTCTGCGATCCTGCGGGCGGCCAGCGAAAGCCCCGCCGAGATCGCCAAGGCGACGGCCGCGCTGGCCAGCAGGGGCACGGCCATGCCTGATAGGGCCGTTTCTGGCCAAGGTCAGCACCACGCTGCGCGTGATCCCTCGAAACCAGTCGTGTTCCTGGTGGAGGACCCACGGATGAGGCCCGAAGTCGGATGAGCTGCCAGCGTTCACCAGACGCGGAACGTTCGGTGTCTGCGAACGCGCCGCGCCGCCGACCGGGCGACATCGACGTCGCGGAGATCACCCCGGAGATCTGCGCCGCGGAACCCGCGCTGATCCTCGTGCACAACCTGATCAACGGCACGCCACTCGACCAGGCCCTGGTCCGTGGGTGAGCACCGTGCTCATCGTCTCCACGGCGCCGAAGACAGTCAGCTTTGGCTGGTGTGGTTCTCGGGGACTTCAAGCGTCCAGCCGAGGTGGGCGGCGGTACAGTCCCGGCCATGGCGCGCACCGGCGCACGACCTCCACGCCAGGATCGACCACAGAGCCGCCGACAACCACCGACTCGCCGATCTCCGCGCACTGCCGGACGCTCGGCAACATCATCAGCGGCGCGATCGTGCTCGCTGAGATCGGCGACGACCGAAAAACAGCTTCGTCGACGACCGCGCATTGCAGGTCTTCGCCGGCTCCGCACCCGTCACCCGCACCTCGGGCAAGTCCCCCAGACGGTGGCGCGCGCTCATCCTGCTCTGTGTCGTCCGGTCAGGCAGTGCTGCACGAGCGGACCGAACCGGGTGACCAGTTCGTCGACGGGCGACGACGCGATGGGTTCGATCCGCACGATGTAGCGCGCCACTGCGAGGCCGAGGATCTGGACGTCGACCATGCCGGCTCGCAGTGCGGCGTCGGGTGTGTCGAGCATGGCCGCGAGCCGGTCGGTGATCTCCCGGTCGATGAACTCGCGTAGCAGTGCTTCGGACTGGTCGTCGGTGGGCGCGGACCTGGTCAGCATCATGAGTGGGGTGCGGTCGGAGTTTGTCGAGGTTGTCCAGGAGCGTGCGGATGATGCGCTCGCCGATGGTGTCGACGCCGACGGTGAAGATCGACTCGATGGCCGGCGGGACGGTGTCGGACATCTCGATCGCGGCGGCGAACAGGCCTTGTTTGGTGCCGAAGTAGTAGTACAGCATCGCTGGGTCGACCCCAGCCGCGGTGGCGATCGCGCGCACGGTCGTGCCGCGGTAGCCGTGCTGGCCGAACAGGTCGCGGGCGGTCTGGAGGATCCGCTGCCTGCTGTCCGCGCCGGACCGCCTGCGTCCGCGAGGACGGTGGGTGCGTTGTTCTGTCATGGCCGCTGAAGCCCAACACCATTCCTTCGTCGTTCGGTGGGAGTCTTATTCGTGGCGCTGGATGTGCCGTTCTCGCACGGGCGGCTCGACCTCCGCGGCGGGCAGATGCCAGAACACTTCCTTGCAGTATGCCGAGTCGTACAGCGGGTGGCGGACGTCCTTGGTGCCTACGACGTTGATCACGGAGGTCGTGCCCGAGGCGATCGCTCGATTGATCACGCCCGCGAGTTGGTGCGGTTCCTCGATGTTTTCGACATGGCACCCGAGTGGGGCGTACATCTGGTCGTACCGGACGTCTTGGGTGAGGTTGAAGCCACCGCGGGCTTTCGGGCCGAGGACGCGGAAGTCCTTGCCGTAGCAGTATTGCTCGAGGCCGGCGCACAGGGCGCTGTTGTTGTAGATGACGTAGATGACCGGTAGCGACAGTCGCATGGCTGTCTCGATGTCGCCGCCGCCGATGCCCATGCCGCCGTCCCCCATCAGCACGAGGACCGGGCCCTCGGCTGTGGCGATGGAAGCTCCCACTCCCATCCCGACGCCATGCCCGACGGCCGCCGACAGTCCGGAGTCCAGCATCTGCCCGCTGTTCGTCAACTCGATCTCGTCGCTCAGGAAGGCGGAGCCGGTGAAGGAGTCCAGCACCACGGGCCGGCCCGCTGGCCATTGCGCGGCGAGGGATCGGGCGAGGGTTCCCGGGTGGATCGGTCTCGTCGCGTCCTGTTCGGACACCACCGCCCCTCGGCGTCGGCGGTTCTCCCGCCGTTCGCCGACTACCCGGTCCATCCACTCGCGCCGCGTTTGGGTTGCCGTGTCGAAATCCTTGGCGCGCGCGAGCAGGGCGTCCAGGAAGGACCGGCTGTCCGCTTGCAGCTCCACCAGTGTGGGGAGGTGGGTTGCGATCTGGCCGGGGTTCCGGTTGACCTGGAGGAACTTCGCCTGGGTGGTCCAGTTTCCGAAGCTTTCGAAATAGCCGACGTCAAGCCCGAGCAGCACGACGACATCGGCGTCGCGGATCAGGCCCTTGCGCACCGCGGCCGGTATGACGACGTCCGAGTTCTCCGCGACGGCGCCGCGTGCCAGTCGGCGGACGCTCACCGGCATCCGCAACTGCTCAGCCACTGCCGTCAACGCGGTGCTGGCTCGATCCCAGTGCACATCGTCGCCGGCGATGATGATCGGTCGGCGGGATGCGGCAAGGTGCGCGGCCGCGACATCCATGAGCTTGGGGTCGGGTGGCAGAGCGGGCCGGTCTGATTCGAGCCACGGGCCGGCGAGGTAGGCGACCTGGTCGGCGGGATCCGTGCGGTCGGTGTTGAAGGAGTCCAGCGGGAACTCCAGCGCCACGGGTCCATACGGTGGCGTGGTGGCGTCCCGGAATGCCTTGCGGATGTAATAGCTGGCTTGGTCCACGTCGTGGCAGCGTCGGGTCCATTTCGTCACCGAGCTCAGTATCGACTCCGCATGGGCTTCCTGCAGGGACCCGCGATCGGTCTCCTTGGTCTTGTGCCCGCCGAGTAGGCACACGATGGGGCTGTGCGCCAGGTATGCCATGTGTATGGCGGTGGCCATGTTGAGCATGCCAGGGCCCGCGGTTCCGAAGCAGACACCTGGCTTTCGCGTGATTCTGGCGAACGCGTCGGCGGCGTGCACACCGGCCTGCTCATGACGCACCTGGTATACGTCGATTCCGGCCCGGTAGGCGAAGTCCTGCAGTGGCTGCAGGTGGCCGCCGGTCATCCCGAACATGCACGTCACGCCCTCCCGCAACAAGGCAGTGACCGCGATTTCGCCTCCCCACGCCCTCGTCATGTGACCGCACCCGCTTCCCGTGCCACGTCGACGAAGCGCCCGATGGCGACGAATACGCAGACCACGAAGATGACGCAGGTGATGACAATGTTCTTGGGCTCGCGGAGCTTGATGTGGGTGGTGGTGGCGCCGATCATGACGACGCCCAGGCCGACCGCGGCCAGGGGCGTGAGGATGGGCGCGACGTCTATTAGCCACGGCAGCGTGACCCCGACGACGGCGAGGAGTTCGCTGGCGGCGATGAGGCGAATGGCTGGTAGGGGGAAGAACTGGACGCCGGTCTGGCCGGCGGCGACCAGACGTTCCTTGGACCAGAGCGACTTGCATGTGCCCGAGACCAGGAACACGAACGCGAGCACGAACTGTGCCGCCCATAGCGCGATATTCATCGTGTGGTGTCCTTCAAGCAGACGGAGCGGCACGCCGCCGCCGTGACCAGCACGCAGCCACGGCGGGCTGGTCACGGTCGGCGGAGTCGGGACTCGCCCGGCGGGCCGCGAGTTCCTATGACATGACTGGAAGCAGGAGGTAGGAAGGCGCGTCCGCGTCGTGGTGCACCTCGTAGGACACCGCCTTCCCGTAGGGGATGTGGTGGATGAAGCCCCAGAACTGCGTCCAGTCATAGTTGGCCGGGTCGGCGCCGGGGTAGTCGCAGGGCCAGATCTCCAGCTTGAGGCGGTGCCCCTGCGCGAAGAGGTTGGCCATGGGCCGCAACTCGATGGCGAACTCGTATCGCGTGTTCGGGACGACAGAGATCGGATCGGTGTGCGGGTGGAATGGCTTCCACGGCGCGGACCGATCGGGGTCCACCTCTCGGTGGGATGCTCGCAGCCAGCCTCGGGACAGCGCGAACTCGCTACCGTCCGGGCCCACATCCCGTACGGAGACGATGAAGTCGCCGTCGACCTGGTCCAGTGTCGCCTGCAGGTACAACACCATCGGCCCGACAACTTCGACGTCCTGCGGGAACGGGTCGGTCAGGTAGCGCAGGTGCTGCGGTGGCGGGCCAAGTGGTTGCCCGCCGATCGCGGGCAGCATCGGTTGGTAGTCGAGGTGGGCCGGATCTTCGCCCTTCTCGGGCGCGTCGCCGAGGGTGAGCCGCCCGTCTCCGCGCAGGTACGCCCGCGTCCAGTCGGTGCTCTCGATCGGCCAGTCGTTCGCGTAGCGGTACTCTTCGCGCCCGCGGACCCACACCTTGACCGCCGGCTCGTCCATGAGGCCGGTGTCGATTCCCTTGAGCCAGTGGTCGTTCCACCGGAGGAGCTCGTCGTGGAACTGGTAGAAGGGCCGGTGGTTTCCGCCCGTGGTGTGTGGCCGGAAGGCGAGCTTCTTCGGTGCGGTGATCCGCTCCCACCCCCACGAGGTGCCGCCCAGGTACACCGGGGTCGACTGCCCGTGCATCTCGGCGCCGAGGTAGGTCGGTACCTCGATCTTCGACATCACCTCCGAGGGAGATCGCTCGCGCCAGTAGGGTCCGTCCTCGGGGTGTACGAGTGCGTCGAAGATGATCGGGCGAGTCTCCGGCGGGACCCGCAGGGCCGAGATGACCAGCGGGCTCTTGCCGAAGCTGGTCCCCTCGTCCGCGATGAGCTTGTCCACCCGCTTGCGCAGTTCGTCCTCACCGTAGGTCGCCTTGGCGACCGAGACCGTGTCGCGGGCCGCGATGGCCCGCTGCAGGAACCAGGGAATCGCGGACGGAATTCCGCCGTGGTAGAAGGTGTCGCGGTACATGTCGGCCGGACCGTCGTTGGGGAAGATGGCCTTCAGGTGCGGAGGGCGCTGGGCGGCGGTGAAGTACTGGCAGATCGCGAGATATGACAACCCCACCATGCCCACGTTGCCGTCACACCAGTCCTGCGCGGCGATCCACTCGACGAGGTCGTAGCTGTCCTGCGCTTCCTGCTCCGACAGGATCCCCTGGTAGGCCCCCTGGGAGTTCCCGGTGCCCCGGACGTCGGCGATCACGTGCGCGTAGCCGTGGCGTGCCCAGAACTCGCTGTCGCCCGCTTCGACCATGGAGTACTCGAGATTGAACCGACCGATCTTCGGACCGAGGTACTGGACGTTTTCGACTTCCTTGCTGTACATCGTGATGCTCAGCACGGCCGGGAACTTGTCGGCGGCGTCGGGTCGGTAGGCGTCGACGGCGAGCTCGATACCGTCCCGCATCGGAGCGCGCAGATCCTTGTCGAGCCGTGTCTCGTAGCTGGGCTGGGAGCCCTGCGCGGACGCACGCCCGCCGTCGTGCGTGTCGTTGACCATTTCTTTCTCCTTCCCAGAACTACCTTCGGGTGGCTTGCGCTCGCCAATAGGTCTCGCGGATGCGGCGTTTGAAGAGTTTCCCGGTGTCCTCGCGTGGCAGCCGGTCGTCGAAGACCACCACCCGCGGGATCTTGTAGCGGGCGAGCTGAGTCGCGACGTGGGCGCGGATGTCCTGCTCGGTCAGTGTTGCCCCGGGCTCGCGTTGGACGTGCGCCGCGAGGACCTCCCCGAAATCATCGTCGGGTATCCCGACCACGGCCACGTCGGCGACGCCGGGCATGGTGATCAGACAGTTCTCGATCTCCGCGGGATAGACGTTGACTCCGCCGGATATCACCAGGTCCGATTGTCGATCGGTGAGATGCAGGAACCCGCTCTCATCGAGATAACCGATGTCACCGATGCTCACATAACCGTCGACCTCGATGTCCTGACGTCGATTGTCGTCGCCCAAATACGTGAAGTCCGGCCACCCCGTGAATGGTTTTACATGGATCGTCCCCTGCTGACAAGCTGACAGCTCCTGGTCATCACGATCGAGAACCCGGATTCCGGCGTCCAACAGTGGCGCGCCGACGGTGCCGGGATGCGCAAGCCACTGCTGCGTGTCGCAAAACGTGACCGCCCCGGTTTCCGACGCTCCGTAGAACTCGTAGACGATCGGGCCAAGCCAGTCGATCATCGCGCGTTTGACTTCTGGCGGGCAGGGAGCGGACGCGTGTACGACGGCACGCAAGGAGGAGACGTCGTACGACTTCCGCACTCGGTCGGGCAGTTTCAGCAACCGCACGAACATGGCGGGCACCATGATCGCGTGTTCGATCTTCTCGTCCTGCACGATGCGCAGGAATTCGACGGGATCGAACTTGGGCATGATGTGCAGGTCCATGTTCATTTTCACCGCGAACGTGGCGTGCACGTTCGGCGCCGTGTGGTACAGCGGCGCGGGCTCCAGCGTCCTGCCTCCGGGCTCCAGCACCATGAAGGCGGCGATTGACTCCGCCAGCCGTTGTCCCTGCTCCGGTGTCATCGGCTGGCGCACGATGCCCTTCGGGGTGCCCGTGGTGCCGGAGGTGTAGATCACGGCCATCGGGGGCTCGGTCACCGGGCTGCCGATCGGCTCGTGCTCGCCGATGAGCCCCTCGAGCGTCGGATACCGACCCGTTGGCGGCTGGGGGTCCAGCTGATAGGCCGACCGGGCGGCCGCCGACGTCGCGATCTCCACGATTCGCGTTCCTGCGGGCATGTTCGCTTCGACCGCCGGGAGCAGCTCCGTGCCGCTGAAGACGACCTTGCTGCCGCTGTCGTGCAGCAGATGACGTAGGTCCTTGCCGGTCCAGTGCCAGTTGACCGGAACCGGGATGCCACCGACGGCCGCTCCCGCCAGGCTGACCTCGAGGTACTCGAGCTGATTGCGCAGGACGACCGCATAGCGGTCACCGTGGGCGATGCCGAGCGTGCGCAACGCGGACGCCACGCGAGCCGTCCGGGCGTGCACCTCGGCCACCGACCGAACCTCGCCGCCCGCGTGAACCGCTGGCTGGGACTGCATGGTCAACTCCTCACTGCTCTGTGCCGGGTTCGTGTTTCTCGCCGTCGACGTAGTCGTAGAAACCGCCGCTCGTCTTGCGGCCGAGGCGGCCGGCGCTGACCAGCGCGCGCAGAGATTCCGGAGGCTCGAAGCGCTCGCCGTAGAAGGAGGCCATGGCGGTCGTCGCGCGCAACACGGTGTCCAGACCGGCCAGGTCCTGGGTCTCCAGCGGCCCCATCCGGTGCCCGAACATCATGCGCGCCACCCGGTCGATGTCGGCAGGGCCGGCCACACCATCGTCGACCATGCGTCCGGCCTCGGTGAACAACGCGACGCTCAGCCGGTTGGAGATGAATCCGGGAAGGTCCGTGCGACAGACGACGTACTCGCGGCCGCACCGCGCCGCGAATTCCCGCACGACGCGCAATGCCTCTTCGGAGGTCGACCGCCCCACCACCAATTCGACCAGCAGCATCAGCTGTGGAGGATTGGACCAGTGCATGCCGATCACCCGAGATGGATCGGCGGTGTGCTGGGCGACCTGGGTCATCGGGAACTGCGAGGTGTTCGTGGCGAGGACGACGTCGGCACGACACAGGCCATCCAGGCGTCGGAACAAGGCTTGCTTCGCACCGAGGTCTTCGACGATCGCCTCGATGACGAGGTCCGCACGGGCCGCCGGCTCGTCGAGGCTCGTCGTCAGGCGGATGTGGCGCAGTGCGTCGTCGGCCCGTGTCCGGGTCAGTCTTGCGGCCCGCACGAGCCGGTTCAGGCTGGTGGCGATCGCATCTCGCGCCGCCGTCAGCGATGCCGGCGAGATGTCGACCAGCGTGACGTCGCAGCCCGCACCGGCGGCCACCTGCGCGATGCCGCAGCCCATCACGCCGGCCCCGACGACGGTGACATCACGGACATCGGTCATGCCGGAGGCTCCTTGCCGAAGATCGAGATGAAGGAGACGAGCTCGCCGGGGTAGCCCCCCATGTTCTGGGTGAGCCCCAGGGACACGTCGGGACGTTGCCGCGCACCGGCCTCACCGCGGAACTGGAGCCACAGCTCGAACATCATGCGCAGGCCACTGGCACCCACCGGATGCCCGAACGACTTCAACCCGCCGTCGGGGTTGACCGCCAGTTCCCCATCGAGGTCGTAGACACCGTCGAGGACGTCACGCCACCCGTGCCCTCGCGCGGAGAAACCCAGATCCTCCATGAGGATGAGCTCGGTCGGGGTGAAGCAGTCGTGCACCTCGGCGAGGGAGAGCTCGCGTCTCGGGTCGATGATGCCCGCCTGGGCGTAGGCATCCGCCGCGCACGCGACGACCTCGGGAAAACTGGCGTGCGAGTGGCCGGCCGTCATCGATCCAGTGCTCGCACCGGTGTGCAGCGACAAGGCCTTGAGATACATCGGCGTGTCGGTGTACCTCGTGGCGTCCGCACTCCGGACGACCAGTGCGGCAGCGGCACCGTCCGCGACTCCCGAACAGTCGAAGACACCGAGGTCCCCGGCCACGCGCGGTGCCTCATCGATGGTGGTCTTGGGGACAGTTCTGGTGTACTGGGCGCGTTCGGGGTTCTTGGCTCCGTTGGCGTGGTTCTTCCACGCGATGTGCGTCATGGCGCGCCGGACGTCCGCGTCGGCTACGCCGTAGGCGTGGGCATAGTCCGCGGGGAGCATGGCGTACCTGGCCGGAGCGCTGATCGCGGGCGCGGTGTTGTCACCAGGAGCTTCGGGGGCGACCAGGCCGCTGAAGCCGCTGTCCTTGAGCTTTTCGACCCCGACCGCCATCGCGACGTCACAGGCCCCCGACGCAACGGCGAAGGCCGCGTTTCGCATCGCGTCCGAACCGCTCGCACAGAGGTTCTCCAGCCGGGTGACCGGTCGTGCGACCTTGAGCGCGCGGGCCAGCGGCAGCCCGGAGTTGGCCGAGGCGAGGGTCGCGAACCAGTAGGCGTCGACCGCGGCCACATCGAGGCCGCCCGCCGCCGCCAGGCATTGCCGAACCGCGTCGATGAGCAGGTCATCGGCGGACTGGTCCCAGCGTTCACCGAAACGGGTGCAGCCCATGCCGACGATGGCGACCTTGTCCGTGAGCCGTGCGCTCATCGTCCACCTCCGGGCAGTGGGCGGCCCTTCCAGAAGTAGTCGGGTGCCCCGTGATCAGCCCAGGTGCGCCGAAAGACCATCTGGACCGGGTCACCGGGCTCGAGCTCCCCGGGCGAGGTGTCCGTGAGCGAGGCGCTCATTCGCCCGCCGCCGTCGAAGTCCACGACGCCGGCCATGGCAGGTGGCGCGAGGCTGCCGGTGATGCCGTCGGTCGTCAGCGCCACCAGCCGGGCGGGGCAGTCCGCGACGGGGTGTGGTACGACGGAGTCGAGCGCATGGCAGGACCCGCACATGCGCTGGGGAGGCAACCACACCGCGCCGCACGCCTGACAGCGCGACCCGGTCAGGGCGAACTTCCAGTCCCGGTTGCGGTGGAAGGCCGCCGGGAAGGGCGCCGCGTGATCGGGGCGACGAGGGGGCTCCCGGTCCAACCATCCGCGCCAGGCAAGAAAGTCCGGGTAGCTGACGGGCCGGCCCCGGCGCCCCGAGCCCTCGGCGTTCGCTGGGTGTCCGTCGCGAAGGACACGCAGCAGCATCGCTCCCACACTGCTCGCCGCAGAGATGACCAGAATCGTGTCGCCCGCCGCCGAGCGATCCAACGCCGACGCGGTCAGCTGGCCGACATCGGCCGCCCCACAGTAGCCGACGTGGTCGCGATGCCAGGTCTGCACCGCGGAGTCGCGGCCCCAGCGCGCGGAGATCGTTGCGGCAAGGCGGCGATCGGGCGCGGCGACCACGGTGCGTACGGGCAGCCCATCGAGTCCCGCGGCGCCGGTGACCTCGGCGACGACGTCATCCACCGCGGCGCCGTGCACGCTGGCGATGAGCCTCTCCTCGGCTACATGGGCGAATCGCTGGCCCGGCACCCGCCAGCGGTCCATGAGGTCCAGCGAGCGGGAGCAGATCGCGACCACGTCGGCCACCGCGGTGTCGCCAT
The DNA here is from genome assembly GCF_009379765.1 of Actinophytocola sp. Classification (GTDB taxonomy): domain Bacteria; phylum Actinomycetota; class Actinomycetes; order Mycobacteriales; family Pseudonocardiaceae; genus Actinophytocola. The sequence goes on from NZ_WHTD01000083.1 coordinate 18,598, forward strand.
CACCGAACAGGAAGGCCGCCGCGCCGTCCCCACCCTCCGACTCGGCGGTCGACCCCGGCCGGCCCGTATGCAGGTCGCTGAGCACCGCGGTTCCTCCGGTCGCGGACGCGCACGCCAAAGCCGCGAAACCACTCGAGAGCCCACAGACGTCCAACGTCAGCGCTTCCTGCGACCCGCCAACCGCCGCCTGCACGAACGCCGCGTTGGTCTTGTCCAGGAACACCGGAGAGGACGTGGCGAAGTACAGCCAGTCGGTCCGACGCGCGGCAGGAGGCAACCGACGTATCGCACCCACCGCCATCGTGATGGGATCCTCGTCGAAACCGGCCACGGCCCGAACTCCGGCACCGACCTGTGCCATGCCCAGCGCCGCACCGATCGCGGCGCGGGAGAGCTCGTGGGCGGGCCGGTAGCTCGCGTACGCGAGCAAGCGCGCGGTCACCGGTGTGCTCCCTCGCCCGCCGGCCGCCAGCTGATCGCGCTGACCGGGCAGGACGCAGCGGCCTCATCGAGGGCTCTGTCGATGGTGTCGTCGATCTGCTCGTCCGCCGGCGCCTCAAGGTCGACGACGGTCGCCTTACCGTCATCGCCGAGCGCGAACACTCCCCGGGCGATGCTGCCGCACATCGCTGATCCCACACAGGAGTCGGTGTCGATCTCGATGAGACGCCGCGGCCGGCCGGCCGATGTCCGGGTGTCAGTCGTCATGCGCCGCGGCTCCCTTCGATACGGGTGAGCCGCCACTGGCGAGCCGGACGGGTACCCGTTCCAACCCGTTGAGCAGCAGGAGCCGGTGGCGGCGCAAGCTGCCGGCCGGGAGGGCGAGCTCGAGGCGTGGCATCTGTTGCAGGAACACGGTCAGCGCACCGGTCAACTCCATCCGTGCCAACGCGGCTCCCAGGCAGAAGTGGATCCCCATCCCGAAGGACAGGTGCGGATTCTCGGCCCGGTCGATGCGCAGCGACTGTGGTTCGGAAAAGCGGCGGGGATCCCGGTTCGCCGCGGCCTGGACCAGATAGATGCGGCTTCCCTTGCTGATCCGGTGACCGCCCAGTTCGAGGTCCTCCGTCGCACGACGCACGCTGAGCCTGCTGGGACCTTCCAGCCGGAGACACTCCTCGACAGCCGTCGGGACAAGGGCGAGGTCCGCCATCAGCCGTCGGTAGTCCGGCGGTGAGTCCAGGAGCTGGGCCAAGGCGTTGCCCAGCGCGTTCTGCACGGTCTTGTAGCCGGCATCCAGGATCAGCATGGAGGTGGCGACGAGTTCCCGGTCCGTCAAGGCGTCATCGAGCTCCTTGGCCGCCACCAAGCCGGAGAGGATGTTCTCGGCGGGCCGCCGGCGATAGCGGGCGATGAGCTCTTCGAGGTACGCCTCGAACTCCTGCATCGCCTGCGCGACCCGATGATCTCGGCCGGAGTTCTTGGTCGAGCCGTTGATGAACAGACCGAGTTCCTCGGCCCAGTACCTCAGCCGGTCGCCATCCTCCTCCGGGACACCGAACATGTCCGCGATCACCCGTCCGGGCAGCGGCACGCAGAACTCATCGACCAGGTCAACCTCCGACTCGCCGCCGTCGAGTCTGGTGCGCATGGCGGTGGTGAGCTCCAATGCGATGCGCTCGACCTTGCCGCGCAGCATTCGCACGCGGCGCGGCGTGAAGGACTTGTGGACCAGGCCGCGCAGGCGGGTGTGGTCCGGCGGGGAAATGAACACCAACCACCTGTTGAGCAGATCGAACATCGCCCGCAACCGCTCGCCCGCCTCCGCGGGCAGGGCCTGCATGTACGGACCGATCCGGTCACTCCCAATGGCCGCGTTGCGGTAGGCGCCCAGCACGTCCTCGTAGCGGGTGACGAGCCAAGCACGGTGCACCTCGCTCCACAGGACGGGGGCACGCTCCACCAGTTCGGCGAAGTAGCCGTGCGGGTTCGCCAGGGTGGCCGGCGCCACCAGATCCACCGTGGACAGACCACCCGAGTCGGAGTGCTCCATCGACAACGCTCCCTCGTTCGAGATGAGTTGAGTAAAGCACCGATCGATCGATCGGACAATACTTAGTTGTACACCTCTTCCGGAGCGATCGATTGGTCTGTACTATCCGCTGTGTGGGAGACGTCGGATCGCTGTGCGTGGCCAATCCGCAGAGCTGTCGTGGCATGGCGCAGTGACCGGACTCTCGAAGGCAGCGCGACGCTCCCAGCCTCGCCTCAGCCGCCTCCCGCAAGCGGAGCGCGACCGCATCGGCATTGAGTTCCATCGCGCTCGGTCGACCAAGGGGCTGAGCCAACGAACGCTGGCCGACCACATCGGAGTCACCCCCGCCGCGATCAGCGCGGTCGAAAACGGTCGCATCGGCATGAGCCTGGACCGGCTCACGAAGGCCGCGGATCTCCTGGGTGTGGACCTGCCCCAACTGATCCAGGCCGGCAGCAGTGGCCCCCCGGGAGATCACGGCCTCTATCCACGCACCGCCGGCACCGACGACGTCGACTGGAGAGCCTTCCCGACCCCGCGCCTGGACGCACCGCTGCAGGGCGCCCTCTCGGCCTTCCTCGATCTCGGCTACCACGGAGCCACCGTCCGCGACATCGCGGCGCGAGCCGGTTTATCCGTCCCCGGCTTGTACCACTACTACCCCAACAAGCACGCGCTCCTGGTCGAACTGCTTCGGATGACCATGGACGACATCATCACCCGCTGCCGTGCGGCACGCGCGGAGGGAACCCGTACCGCGGAACGGTTCGCGTTCCTCGTGGAATGTCTCGCCCTGTTCCACATCCACCGACGCCAGTTCGGCCTGATTGCCTTCAGCGAAATGCGCAGCTTGGGTCCGGAAGCCCACAAACGCCACCTCGAGGATCGACGCCTCGTACAAGACATGGTGCTCGACGAAGTCGACCGAGGACGCCTCGAGAAGGTGTTCCTCACACCGAAGCCGCACGAGGCCGCCCGCGCCGTCGTCGCCACGTGCATGGCCATACCGCAGTGGTTCTCGGAAGACGGCTCGTCGACGGCCGAGGAAGTCGCGAAGCAGCACGTCGAGATCGCCTTCGACATCGTGCGCTGCCCCATCAGGAGGCGACCGAACCTCGAAAAACGACATAGCCGATGAGCACGCCGGATTCATGGCATGCGCAACGAGGTTGGCACCGGCGTCCACGGTGGCTCATCGAGGGTCACTACGCCGGCACCCTGCCGATCCGGCTGGCCGCACCTTGGTCACCTTCACCGCGAGATCATTTGGGCACCTCTACCGTCATGCCGGTGGTCAGTTCGGGACTGGACACCTCGACTCGACCACCGGCGAACGGTCCGACCTCGACCGGCACGCCATCGGTGGCGAAGCGCTGCCACAGCCAGGCCGCGCCGAGGGCGACGAAGCCGCCCGCCGCCCACAGGGCGTGGCGCATGCAGTACGGCACGAGCGACGCCGCGCCGACCCACAGCAGGGCCGGATCGAGAGCCGCCATGACCGCCCACAGCGCTGCCGCTCCGAGCAGGTAAGGCAGGTGCGCCAGGCTGGAATCGCGCCGCCGGACGAACCAGTACGCGTACCAGGCACCGAGCGCACCCGCGAAGGCTAGCTGCACCGCGACCGGGCGGGCCTCGGCCCCGGTGCTGGTGACCGGATCACCGGGCACCCACTGCAAGCGCCCGGTGTGGCCATTGTGGACACTGACTGTACGGTTCGCTTTCTGTATCGCGGCAAGACCTTGGGCGACTACCCGTCGATCGCGGACATTCGTGCGGCAGTCGGGCGGCTCGCGACATCGGCGTGAGGCATCACCGGGATTCTCGGCTGGCCACGGCGTATCCCGCGGCGGCGAGCGCGTAGCCGACGGCGATGGCGGCCAGCACCGGGTAGGACTTGCCGGTGTCGGGCAGGGCGACGGCCGCGAGCACGGCGGCGGTGACGAAGGCGGCGTTGAACAGGGCGTCGTAGAAGGAGAACACCCGGCCGCGGAAGTGGTCGGCGATGCGTGCCTGCAGGATGCTTTCGACGCAGATCCTGCTGCCTTGCGCGACCGCGCCCAACAGGACAGCGGCTACGAGCAGCGGCGCCATCCGGTAGGGCAGTCCGAGCGCCACCTGGACCACCGCGGCCAGGGTGAACAGGGTCGTGATCCATCCGCGTGCCGACCAGCGCCGGGTGATCGCCGGGGTGACGGCCGCCGCCAGCAGCGTACCGAGCGCCGCCGCCGCGACAACCTGCGCCGCGCCCGCCAGTCCCGCGCGCAGCAGACCTTCGTCGGCGAAATAGTTCCGGTAGAGCAACAGGGTGGCGATGGTGGAGACGCCGTAGAGCACCCGGTGCGCGCCGATCGCCGCCAGTGCGGCGACGGCTGGGCGGTGGCGCGCTACGTCCCGGGCGCCGTCGACGAGATCACGTACGGTGCGTGCCAGAGCCCGTGCCGTGGAGCGCACCGCGGGTTCCGGGCCGAGCGCCTCGGCGGCGAAGGTCGCGGCCAGCGCGGCGGATGCCGTGTAGACCCGCCCGCGATCAGGGCGGACACCGCAGCCGTCCAGTCGGAAGCATCACCGAGGTGACGGATCCCCAACCCGAGCCCGGTACCGGCCGCACCGCCGATCAGCCCGCACACCGTCCACACCGAGTTGGCCAGTACCAGCCGGTCACCGGCCACCACGTGCGGCAGCGCCGCCAGCGAGGCCGCGCTGTGCAGCCGACCGATGCTCACGGCCGTCAGCGCGGTCAGCAAGAACATCGGCCCGATCGGGCCCGTCGTGAGCAGCGAGACGGCCGCGACCAGGACTACCGCGGCGCGCAGCAGGTTGCCGAGCGCGAGCACGCGGGTGCGGCGCCAGTGATCGAGCAGGGGCCCGGTGAACGGTCCGACGACGCTATAAGGCAGCAGCAACACCGCGAAACCCGCTGCGGCCTGCCCCGCCGTCGCGGCACGTTCGGGGCTGAAGAAGATCGAACTGGCCAGGCTGGTCTGGAACAACCCATCGGCTCCCAAGGAGACCACCCGTACCCCGAGCAGCTTGCCGAATCCCGGCGTCCGCCACAGAGCGCGCAGGTCGCCGGTGCCGCGGGTCACCGCGCCCGGCGCAGGCGCAGCAACGCGCCGGTGAGACGGCGCATGGCCGGGGACCGCAGGGCGTCGTTCGCCTCGGCGACCGCGGCATTCCAGACACCGTCGGACCAGGCCGGGTAGGGATGGACCACCGACGCGAGGTCGCGCAGCCGCCCGCCCCGGGCGAGGAGAGCGGTGAGTTCGGCGATCATCTCGCCGGCCCGGGGCGCGACGATGGTGGCCCCGAGCACCAGTCCTTTGGCGTCGAGCACAATGTGGGTGGAGCCGTCGGTGTCGCCTTCGGTGATCGCGCGATCGACGTGCTCATGCCGGAGCAGGCGAATCCGGACCTCGTCGCCGTAGCGTTGGCGGGCTTGGTCTTCGGTGAGCCCGACATGCGCGATCTCGGGGTCGGTGAAGGTGACCCAGGGGATCCGCTCGTGGTCGATGCGGCGCACCGGAGCGAGCAGCGCGTTGGTGGCGGCGATGCTGCCGTGCATCCCGGCGACGTGGGTGAACGGCAGCGTCCCGGTGACGTCGCCGGCGGCGTAGATGCGGCGGTTGCCGGTGCGCAGCTTGGCGTCGGTGACGACATAGCCGCGCTCGTCCAGGCGCACCCCGGCCTCGGCCAGCCCGAGCCCGTCGGTGCGCGGGCGCCGGCCGGTCGCGACGAGCACTCGGTCGACGTCGATCACCCGGCTGCCGTTGTGACCGGCGAGGTCGAGACGGACTCCCTTGGCTTGCCGGGTCGCTTTCGTCACGGTGGTGGATGTGAGCACGTCGATTCCCTCGGCGGACAGCGCTGCGGACAGGGCGATGGCGGCGTGGGGTTCTTCCTTCGGTATCAGGCGTTCGGTGGCCTCGATGATGGTCACGTCGGCGCCCAGCCGGGCGAACGCCTGCCCGAGCTCGCACCCGATCGGGCCGCCGCCCAGCACCGCGAGGCGCGCGGGCAGTTCAGCCAGGTCCCACGTGGTGTCGCTGGTCAGCGGCTCCGCCTCGGCCAGACCGGGCACCGGCGGGAGCGCGGGTGTCGAGCCGGTGGCGATCAGGGCGTGCCGGAACAGCAGCGACCGGCCGTCGACCCGGAGTTCGTCCGGGCCGGTGAAGATCGCGGTGCCCCCGATGACCTCGGCGCCGGCGTCGGTCAGCGCGGCGGGGGAGTCGACCGGCTCGATGCGCTTGATCGCCGCCTGCACGTGCGCCATCACGGCCGAGAAGTCCACTTGCGGCTCGACCGGGGTGATTCCGAACCGGCCCGCCGTGCGCATCCCGTGCGCGGCGTGGGCCGCCGCGATCAGCGACTTGCTGGGCACGCACCCGGTCCACAGGCAGTCGCCGCCGGTGCGGTCGCGCTCGACGAGCACCACGCGCGCGCCGAGCCGTCCCGCGGTGGTGGCGGCGATGATGCCGGCGGTTCCCCCGCCGACTATGGCCAGGTCGTAGCCTCGCGTCACGCTTGTCCTCCGTCATCGGGTCGCATCCATCATCAAGCACAACAGACTTCCCTTGCCTGGTGAGCGAGGTGTGTCAGCAACCAGACAGTGTCGTTGTCCGCGGTCTTTGGCTGGGCCGACACCGGGATCGCCGACATCGTGGACACCACCGGCATCAGCCGGTCCAGCCTGTATGCCACGTTCGGCAGCAAGCAGGACCTGTGCCTGGCCGCGCTGCGCCGCTACCTGGCCGAACACGCGGGACCCGCCTTCGCCGCGCTGGAAACCGGCGGGCGGGGCCTGCCGACGATCGCCGAGTTCTTCGGCGGTCTGATCACCGCGCGCTGTCTCGGGCCGCGGGCTCGCTGGGGCTGCCTGGCCACCAACCTCCAGACCGGCGGGCAGGCCCGGCACTCATCGGTCCGGGACGTGCTCACCGAGCATCACCAGCAACTGCGGGGTGCACTGCGGGCCGCGCTGGACTCGGCTGACCGGCTGGACCAGCTCAGACGCGACCTCGACCTCGACGCCACGGGTGAACACCTCGTGTTGGTGGCGCAGGGAATCAACCTGCGTTCGCGGGCCGGTGCTGACGCGTCGACCCTGCGCAGCGCGATCGCCGCAGCCCTGAACGCACTCCGCCGTTCCGGCAACACCACCGACACCTGGCCGCGATAAACCCGACGAAAGGAATCATCGATGACCGAGTTCACCATCCACGACGAACACACCGCCCCGGCCGAAGTGGCCCCGGTCCTGGCCAAGACCCGCAAGGCACTCGGGTTCATCCCGAACCTGTACGGCATCATGGCCGAATCGCCGCAGGCGTTCAACGCCTACCAGGCGCTGTCGGAGCAGTTCCGCGCGACCTCGCTGCCCAAGGGCGCACAGGACGTCGTGTGGCTCACGGTCAGCCGATACAACTCCTGCCACTACTGCATGGCCGTCCACTCCGCCAACGCCCTGCGGTCCGGTATGGACAGTGAGACGGTCACCGCGCTGCGCGAGGGCAAGCCACTCGCCGACCCGCAACTGGAAGCCGTGCGGCGCTTCGCCCACGCCGTGGCCGCCGATCAGGGAAACGTCGCCGAGGAGGACGTGGAGCAGTTCCTGGCCGCGGGCTTCAGCCAGCGGCAGATCCTGGACATCATGGTCGGGGTGGCGATGAAGACGCTGTCCAACTACATCAACCACCTCGCCCACACCCCACTCGATGACGCGTTCGCCGCGCAGGCATGGGACGCCTGATGCCCGCTCGCCCGAACATCGTGGTCTTCGACGTGGTGGAAACCCTGATGTCGCTGGAACCCTTGCGATCCCGATTCGCCGCAGTGGGAGTACCACCGGAGCTGCTGGAGCGCTGGTTCGACCGGCTACTGCGCGACGGCATGGCGCTGACGCTCGCCGGGGACTACGAGCCATTTCCCCGCGTCGCCGCGGCCGCGCTGCACGCGCTGACGCGCGGTGAGATCAGCGACGACGCCGTCGCGCACGTTCTGGCCGGATTCGCCGAGCTGCCGGCACATCTCGACGTCGAGCCGGCTATGCGGCTGCTCGCCGAGCAGGATATCCGCCTGGTGTGCCTGAGCAACGGCGCCGCACAGACCACCCGGGACTTCCTGGACCGCACCGGGTCGGTCTGACCACCGGCTGGGCCAGCCGCCTCGAAGGCCACTACGCCGAGATCTTCGCACCCGCCGACGTCGTTGGCACCGACCTCGTCGACGTCGCCCGCGGACTCCTCTCGCTACCCCGGGCGGATCGAGAAGAACCGCGATAGGACGCCCTGGCTAACGCACGGCGTTGCGCAGTTTGTCCACAAAGGATCCCAGTCGACCTGATGAGGCTCGGCTGCGGGGAGCGCCGGACACGGCCTCGGTCCCCTGGTCCGGGTCCGACGTCTCCGTGCGGATCGCCGCCAGCACCGAGCGCAGACTCGGGTTCACCAAGCCCTGGGAGCCGACGACCACGGTCGGCACGGTCTCATTGCCACGCACGATCGATCGCACCGTCGCCGCCGCATCCGGCTCCTCCCAGATATTGATCGCCCGATACGGCACTCCGGCCTGATCAAGCTGACGCCGTAGATCCGAGCAGAACCCGCAGCCCGGCCGCCAATACAACACGACTTCAGGTCTTGGCGCACTCATTACCCACGACCTCCCAATCACCAGTTCCGCACCAGGTCCGAGCACGCACCCAACACCGTGGAAGGCGGGCGCCACGGGCCAACTGTCCGCAGGGTGACAGTCATTTCGAGGCACAGAACTGTCCGACAGCCGACAGTGGTCAGCTGAGTGGCCTCGGGTCGACACCAAGCACCTGACGTAACATCCAGACCCCACCCCGGGTGGGGTGGGAGTAGTCTAGGCGGGTGGGGCGTTTCCGATGGTGACGGCTGAAGGAGAGGGCGATGAGCCAGGAGTTGACGGCGAAGAAGCAGGCGGCGCTGAACCGGTTGAAGACGGTGCGGGGGCATCTGGACGGGATCATCCGGATGCTCGAATCCGACGCCTACTGCGTGGATGTGATGAAGCAGATCTCCGCGGTGCAGTCATCGCTGGAGCGAGCGAACCGCGTCATGCTGCACAACCACCTGGAGACCTGCTTCTCCGACGCGGTCCTGGATGGCCGGGGTCAAGCAGCCATCGACGAGCTGATCGACGCGGTGAAGTTCAGTCCGGCGCTGACCGGCCCTGAAGCCCGCTTGACCGGCGCCGCGGCGGGCGAACCCGAACCCGTCGAAGAAGGGAGTACGGCATGACCACAACGACGTTCTCGGTGCCCGAGATTTCCTGCGACACGTGCAAGAACGCGATCGAAGGCGCGGTTGGCCCGGTGGCCGGCGTCGAGACGGTGCAGGTCGACGTCTCGACGAAGACGGTCACTGTCCACCACGACGACCGCGCACCCATCCAGCGGCTGGTCGAGGTGATCGAAGACCAGGGCTACGACGTCGCCGGGCACCGGTGAACGGCGCCGGACAAGGAGGAACGCGATCATGAAACGAGGTGCGACCGAAGCTGTGCGCACGACCGAGACCGCCGGCCCGAGCACGGCCCCGCGCGTCGATTTCACTGTCGAGGGCATGACGTGTGCGTCCTGCGCCATCCGGGTGCAGAAGACGCTGACCAAGCAGGCCGGCGTGGACGAGGCGCAGGTCAATTTCGCGACCGGCACCGCGCACGTGGACTACCGGCCAGGCGAGTCCACAGTGGACACCTTACGGGCCGCGGTGGACCGGATCGGCTATCACCTGGAGCCGGTCACGCCCAGCCGGCCAGCACACCCGGACGAGGACGCCGACCGCGAGCAGCGGATGTGGCTGCGGCGGGTCTGGCTGGCCTGGCCCCTTGGTCTGGTGGTGTTCGCGCTGACCATGTTCTTCGGCGACCAGACCTGGGCACGATGGGCCGCGTTCGTCGCGACCATTCCGGTGCAGTTCGTCGCCGGGTGGCCCTTCCTGAAGGTGGCCGCGCAGCGGGCACGCACATTCAGCGCCAACATGGACACGCTGATCGCGATGGGCACACTCACCGCGTTCGCCTACTCGACTTATCAGCTGTTCACCGGTGGTCACCTGTTCTTCGACACCGCCGCATTGATCATCGCGTTCCTGCTGCTGGGCCGCTACTTCGAGGCCCGCGCCCGCAGGCGGGCCTCGGCCGCGATCAGCACCCTGCTGCAGATGGGCGCCACACAGGCGCGGCTGCTCGTCGACGGTGCGGAAACCTCAGTGCCCGTCGAGCAGGTTCGGACCGGGGACCTGGTGCGGGTGCGGCCAGGGGAGAAGATCCCGGTCGACGGTGAGGTCACCGACGGCCGCGCCGCGGTCGACGAATCCATGCTCACCGGCGAATCCGTCCCCAGCGAAAAGAATCCTGGAGACCACGTGGCCGGGGCGACGGTCAACAGCGACGGGGTGCTGACGGTGCGGGCCACGGCGGTCGGCGCGGACACCGCGCTGGCGCAGATCGTGCGGCTGGTCGAGCAGGCCCAGGGCGGCAAGGCACCGGTGCAGCGACTGGCCGACCGGGTGTCCGCGGTATTCGTACCGGTCGTGATCGGTGTCGCCCTGCTGACGTTCGCCGGGTGGGCCCTGTTCGCCGGCGACCCGGTGGGCGGGATGACCGCCGCGGTGGCGGTCCTGATCGTCGCCTGCCCGTGCGCGCTGGGCCTGGCCACCCCGACCGCGATCATGGTCGGCACCGGACGCGGCGCCGACCTGGGCATCCTGGTCAAGGGTGCCGAGGTGCTGGAGGGGTCCAAGAAGATCGACACCGTGGTGTTCGACAAGACCGGCACCCTGACCCGCGGCCAGATGCAGCTCACCAACGTAGTCTCCGCCGAGGGACAGGACCCCGATGAGCTGCTTCGCCGGGCGGCCGCGGTCGAAGCGGGTTCCGAACACCCCATCGGTGCGGCCATCGTCAACGGCGCGGGTGAGTGGAACCTGAGTGTGCCGAGCGCGGAGCGGTTCGCGAACGTGGCCGGGCACGGAGTGCGCGCCCAGGTGGACGGGCACGCCGTGCTGGTCGGCCGCCGCAGGCTCGTGGACCAGCACCACCTGCGACTGCCGGACGAGATCGCCCGGCGCGCTGGTGAGCTGGAAGAACAGGGTCGGACGGTGGTCTATGCCGGATGGGACGGCGATGTCCGCGGTGTCCTCGGCGTCGCGGACACGGTCAAGGACGACGCCGTCGACGTGGTGCGGCAGTTGCACGACATGGGTCTGCAGGTCGCCATGATCACCGGCGACAACGCCCGCACCGCCGCCGCGATCGCCGAACAAGTCGGTATCGACCGGGTGCTGGCCGAAGTCCTGCCCGAGGACAAGGTGAACGAGGTCGCCCGGCTGCAGGACGAGGGGCACGTGGTGGCAATGGTGGGCGACGGCGTCAACGACGCCCCGGCCCTGGTGCGGGCCGACCTCGGTATCGCCATCGGCACCGGTACCGACGTGGCCATCGAATCCTCCGACATCACGCTCATGTCGGGCCGGCTCGACGGCGTCGTGCACGCCATCCACCTGTCCCGTCGCACGCTGCGCACGATCTACCAGAACCTCGGCTGGGCCTTCGGCTACAACATCGCCGCGATCCCGCTCGCCGCGCTCGGGCTGCTCAACCCGATCATCGCGGCCGCAGCGATGGGCTTCTCCTCGGTCAGCGTGGTCACCAACTCGCTGCGGCTGCGCCGATTCGGCCGCCGGTGATCAGGCGAGGGTGCCCAACCAGGTAGTCAGCCCGTACAACACCGCGTACGTGCCCGCCGCGACGGCGAGCACGGCGAGCAGGCGCCACCGCCAGCGCCGCATCCCGGCAACGCTGCACTGGTTGCGGCGGCGCAGCGACAGCCACCCGAGACCCAGCAACACAGCCAGGCCGCCGAGGCGGAACCACCACGCGTAGCCGTCGTAGAGGTCCGTCGCCCACACGAACGCCGTTCCCGCACTGACGACGCCGAGCAAGGCCAGCACGGTGGGGCCGACGCAGCACAGGATGCCCACGAGCCCGCCGGCCAGCCCGATGCGCCACACGGGCAATCGATCGGTTCCGGTTTTCGTGGGCGTCTTGCGGTCGGACGTGGTCACGATGCTCCCTTGTTGCTCGCGCAACCCCATCCGCACAGCATCCCAGCTTGAGTGCGTGTACGCAAACTTGCGTGTACGCATGTTTTGTGTCTAGCCTCGACCCGTGCGAGCCAGAGGCATCACCTATGACACCGGTTTCGTCCTCAGCGGGCGGATCTCTCGTGAGTGCTTCGACCCGGACGTGGTCAAGCGCGAGCTGGGTATCATCCGTGACGACCTGCACTGCACCGCGGTCCGTATCACCGGCGGTGATCCGCGGCGGCTGGACCTGGCCGCGAGCTACGCCGCCGACCTCGGCCTGGAGGTCTGGTTCTCGCCCTATCCGCTCGAGCTGACCGCGGAGGAGATGCTGTCGCTGTTCGCCGACTGCGCCCAGCGGGCGGAGCGGCTGCGGCAGCGGGGCGCCGAGGTCGTGTTCGTCGCCGGCGCCGAGCTGAGCTTGATGAACAACGGGTTCCTGCCCGGCGAGGACCAGCGCGATCGGCTCGAGCGGCTGCTCAACCAACTGGATCGGGATCGCCTCCGTGCGCAGGTCGGCGAGCTTTCCGTACGGGTCAACGACTTTCTCGGCACCGCCGCGGCACTCGTCCGGGACCGGTTCGGCGGCAGGATCACCTACGCCGCCATCCCGCTCGAGCGCGTCGACTGGGCACTTTTCGACATCGTGTCCGTGGATCTCTACCGGTCGGCCGAGGTCGCCGACCAGTTCAACGAGGGTGTCCGCACCCTCGTTGTCCAGGGAAAGCCGGTCGCGATCACCGAGTTCGGCACGTGCGCCTACCGCGGCGCGGGCGACCGGGGCGCTCGCGCCATGGAGATCTGCGAGTTCGACAAGGACGGAGCGCCGATCCGATTGACCGGGAAGTACGTCCGCGACGAGGCCGGCCAAGCCACCTACCTGCGCGAGCTGCTGGAGATCTTCGACGCCGGCGGCGTCGACAGCGCCTTCGTGTTCCTCTTCGCGCTCGACGGCTTCCCACACCGCCCCGACGGCGATCCCCGCGACGACCTCGACCTGGCCAGCCCCGGCATCGTCAAAGTCCTCGACCACCGCCACGGCGACACCTACCCCGACATGCCCTGGGAGCCCAAGGCCGCGTTCACCGCGCTGGCCGACTACTACCGCGGCTGACCAGACCGGCCAGCACGACACGAAGGAGCATGAACGTGAACGCGATCGCGGCCGATACCTTCCTGCTGGGTGGTGACCTGCGGATCAACCGGCTCGGCTTCGGCGCGATGAGGCTCGCCCTTGGCGGCTCCATTCGCGATCCCGAGGCGGCCATCGCGGTGCTGCGCCGTGCCGTGGAGCTCGGCGTGAACCACATCGACACTGCCGGCACCTACGGGTTCGGTGACCTCCAGGCGCACGAGCTGATCCGGCAAGCGTTGTCGCCGTATCCGAGTGACCTGATGATCGCCACCAAGGTCAGCTCCCCCGGCGAGGCAACCGCCGCTCAACTGCGTGGTCTGGTCGAAAAGGATCTGCGCCGCCTCGGCCAGGACCACCTCGACCTGGTCTACCTGCGCGTGGGCGGCATGGGCAAAGCCGGCGGCGAACCACTCGGCGAACGCTTCACGGCCCTCGCGGACCTGCGCCGCGAAGGGCTGATCCGACACCTCGGCGTCAGCCACGTCGACGCCACCCAACTCGCCGAGGCACAGTCCATCGCCCCGGTCACCGCGGTGCAGAACCAGTTCCACATCCATGACCAGAGCGACACCGACGTTCTTGCACGGTGCGAACAGGACGGCATCGCCTACGTGCCGTACTTTCCACTCGGCGGAGGCAAAGACCGGATCGATGCGACCCGCCTCACGAGCGTCGCCTCCCGCCACCAGGCCACGCCCGCGCAGGTCGCCCTGGCCTGGCTACTCGCCACGTCACCGGTGACACTGGCCATCCCCGGCACCAGCTCGCTCGACCACCTGACCGACAACATCGCCGCAACCGGACTTCGCCTCACCATCGACGACCTGGCCAAACTCTCCGAACAACACCGCATGATCTAATGCAATAATGTAGGTTCTCAAGATCGTTTTCGTTTGATCTTGATACGAGCTGATTGTATGGTGATTTTCTCATCGGTTTTGCGTTTCTCGGTTCTCATTGGGTTCTTCACTTTGAGGCTTATTCAAAATGCAACATCGGGCATTTTATTGGGATTTAGCGATCATCGAGAAGTGGGTGTCGGAACTGCACAGGGACTACGCCGACTCCACTGTCTCGTCGGTCTTCGCCACCTTCTTCACCGTGATGGGGGCCGCGGTACGCGCTCACATGATCCCGGCCAATCCGCGTGCTGGCGTCCGGGTCACGTCCGGTGAGTTCGAGACGGAGAAACTCATCGCCACTCCGGGTGCAGGTGCTCCGCGCGGCGATGCGGCTGCACCGCTCGGGTCTGGGGGCGCGCGGGTTCATGTTGTGCGTCATGGACGCCTACACCGGTGGGCGGTGGGGCGAGTTGGCTGGGCAGCAGCGCCACGAGTACGACAGCGAGCGGCGTGCCATCGTGATCCAGTACCCGCTCAAGGAGGTCTCCGGGAAGCTGGTCAAAGCCGGAGGTGAGGTCGGCGCGGTCGCGGACGGTGCTGGTGCCCGGGCGGGGAAGTCGCGGCGACCGAGGGCCAAGAAGGGGTGTACGAAGACGCCGGCTGGCACTCGGATCGTGGAGCTACCGCCCGGGGTCGCCGTGCGGTACGAAGAGCTGTTGGACAGCCACCAGCACCCGTTCGTTCTGTGCACCCCGGAGGGCAAGCCGTGGCGGCGGTCGAACTTCCGGCAGCGGTACTGGCGCCCCGCCTGGGACGGGCACAACCCGGACCAGCCCTACGGGATGACCACGTGCCGCCGATCCTGCAGTGGTTCACCTTCCATGAGGGGCGGCACACCCACGCGACCACTTTCGACGACGGCGTGCTACCGACGATGGTCATGCGGGTGATGGGCCACGAGAAGGTCACCACCACGCTCGAGCTGTACGCGCGCCGCGCCGACGATGCGGACCGCGTCCGCCAGGCGCTGACCGACGTTGACTCCGACGACCACCCGGAAGACGGTGCGAGCGGTGTCCCGGCGCGCATCCGCTGACTGTCCGCTGACTCGACGGCTGCGACAATGGCGAAAGACCAGGTCCGAACTCCTGAATGGAGCCGCTGACCTGGCCTTTGCTGGGTGGGCGATACTGGGATTGAACCAGTGACCCCTACCGTGTCAACGTAGATCAAGACATGCGCTGACCTGCAGGAATGTGACTCCTGCAGGTCAGCGTGCGTCGGTTCAGAGCGGTTGGGCTCGGCTTGCTGCTGTTCAGTGCCCTGTCAGGCTCCCAGTTTGCTCCCGCAGTCCGCTCCCAGCGCTCCTCGGATGCGGCATGACCCGTGGGTGTCGCCTGCCACGGTCATGGGACCGCTGTTCCGTCCGGTTTGTCATGAGCATGGGACCATCTGATTGCTAGTAGTGGGACACCGTGTTCGTCCTGGTGGGAGACCGTTCGGCGTGGCTCCGTCGGTTCTGGTCGCTTGGCCGCTGTGTTGGTCGAATGGCGTACCGGGAGGTCTCGATGATCGGGGTGAAGGAGATCCTGCGGTTGTGCCCCGGCCGCACCACGCCCACCACCGCACCCAGCAGCTCGTCGACAAGGTGCACGTGCTGCTGGGCGGTCGAGAGGTGGTGGCGTCCTATCGCACGCTGTACTGATTCGCGTTGTCGGAGTTGGGGGTTCGGGCGCCGTCGGGCGACGGTCCCGGTGGTCGACGGCGAGCCCGGTGTGGAGCTGCAGGTGGACTTCGGTCGGCTGGGTCTGGTGCCAGATCCGGTCCGGGGCGCCCGCCGGGTGGCGGACGGGCTGGTGTCTACCGCGGTGTACTCGCGGCACCTGTTCGTCTACGACCTGGCTGGCCGCGGCGCGCGGCTGGCGCGGGCTAGGGTGGTCAGCGGCGCGGCGGTGATGGCGATCGCGGTGGTGTCCTGATCGGTCAGGACCGGCACCCCTCAATGCCCGCGCCCGGTACGCGAACTCCTCTCGCATGTGTGGGAGGAGATCGTGCCCACGTCCGGCGGAAGGCCCGCAGACAGGCGTCGGGTCTGCTTCGGATTGTGGACGTGGAGGGGTATGACGCGGGTGGGCGTACGCCGCCATCCACCGCTCCCGCTGGTCGGTCACATCATCGCGCAGAGCGACAACGACGGTCTCGCGGACGGTGTGTGCGCTGATGAGGCGTCGTAGGCCACATCCGCTCGCCGAGCGCGTCGTCTGATTCTCGGCTGTCGAGTCTGTCGCGCCGAGTGCTACGGCAGGGCCGGACGAGAGGACGACTCCGGCCAAGTGGCTGGCGCCGACCAGGTCTTCGCTGAGGTTCATCGCAACCCGGTCTACTCGCTCGGTCCAATCCAGCGTGGCAAACTCCGTGAACTGGAAGAAGCCGTCAAGTGCGTCGACGCGCAGCCAGACCGGCAACGGCCCTTCACTTTGATGGGCCTTGGCTTGGAGAGCTCGGCCGAGGCGCCGCCAGCCGTCTCGAGTCGCTACAGCACCCACGAACGTGCGCTCAGGCATCGGCGAACCTGCTTGCCGGACCTCTGCTCGCCCCCATCGGTGATTCGACTCGCTGAACTTCGTGTTCGCTGCTGGCCGCCGCCGCTTCGATGGCAGCGAGCCGCATGCCGGTCTCGGCCTCGTCGCGGTGGTTGATCAGCTCCACCGCGATGCGTATATCGTGGCGGAATTCGAGCGCGGTCACCGCTTGCCAAACTTTGTCTTTGTACTCCTCCCATGAGCGGTTCTGGTTGCCGCCGGCGATCGCCAAGGGCGGCGGGTCGGCACGATGGGTCTACGTTCCGGCGTCGGTGATCGCGGAGTTGGCGGTTTTACGCGGAGATTGACCGGCTAGCCCCGTCTTCCGCACATGAGGTGGGGTGGACAGGTCAGGCGTGTCGGTGATGTGTCTGACCTGCCGATCTGTGAGTCTGTCGCGTTGTGGATCAACGTGGACGACGGGCCCGGTATGTCGCGGCGAGTATC